>JAILDR010000075.1 GCA_024689285.1 Bacteroidales bacterium
GACCATCGCCGTCCGTAAGGTGTTTGGCGGTACGATGCAAAGCGAGATTCGCCGCAACTTGAAGGAATACATCATTATGATTCTGATTGCCAATGCAATTGCCATTCCTGTGGCGGTTTGGCTTTGCCAACGCTATCTGGAGGACTTCGCCTATCGCATCGACCTGCACTCCTGGATTTTCGTGGTGACAGTGGCCCTGTCGTTCATTATCGCCATCGGCTCGGTGCTTTGGCAAATCGTAACAGTGGCGAAGGTGAACCCGGTTAATGCGTTGAAGAAGGAGTGAATCTTGGAAAAGTGTCAAAAAAAGGCAAAATTTATTTTTTAAAGAAAAGAAATTAACAAAAGAATTATTATTTTTGTCATCGTTTGTCTTTTCTATTATCCACTAAAACTATACAAAACGTGAACTGGAACGACTATATGCTGCGCGTTGAACGCAACTCTTACCACGAGCGTGACGATTGGGGTGTGGAATCCCATAGCTTCGACTGCTACGACGCCGATCTTGAAGGCCTTAAAGAAGGCGACAAGCTGGAACCTGTCTCCTATAACGGCGAAGACATGCCGCGCCGCAGAGACCCACAAACCTATCTGAACTGCATTAAAATTGAGGAAAGCCAACTGACTTTCAGGTTCTTTTTCCTTGAAAACTACAAAGGCGAAGACATCACTGTCGGTCCCGACATGCCCGCTTCCATCCACGGCAGCACCAACCGTTCCAGTGCTTCCTACAGCGTCAGTCTCGTGCCAAAAACGGAATACGAGCCATTGAGCGGCTTCATCAAATACGAATGATTCAAATTCAAATCCTATGAAAAACTCAAATAACGGCATCCTTTATCAGGGTGAATGGCAATACGGCGATGTCATTTTGCAAAAGCTTGAAGGTCCCATCGGTGACGGCGTCGTGAAATACCCCAACGGTGACTATTTCGAAGGTAGTTTTCATCTCAGCTATGCGCATATCAACGGCCCTGCTTACGCGGGTGAAGGGAAATACACCTTTGCAGACGGTTCAATGATTGAGCATGCCTGGATCGATACCTCAAAGGACTTGGAAGTCATGGACTTGATAGGCGTTTATCCCATCAAACATTCCCAAGGCCCTGACACCATTACGCCTTTCCACCGCAATAAACGCCATGGACTGGAGATTGTCCTGGTCGAGAAACCCTTCACCATCGAATGGTATGAGGGCAAAAAGATGCAAGAGTTAGCAGTGGCTTCATATGAGTTTCAACAAAAGGACAAGAATCGCTCTGTGCTAACTATAAGGCTGCAAGATGGCACCGTCATCACACAATATAGTGGCCATCTCGAGCAGAACCAATACGACCGTTGGGTGTTCCAAACCGGTTTGCGTGGTTCTATTCTTTATCCTGATGGAAGTTCGCTAGAGTATTTCGACTACAACCTGAAATATCTACAGCCATACGATGGCTATGTCACCGTCCATAGCACCAATGGGAAATACCACAGAGAAAGATGGGAAAATGGCGAATTAGCGGAGTTAGATGACGACAAATGGGACGAAAACGCGGCAAAAGTACTCCAGCTGCCCGACCCGTTCAACAAGGGCGACTTGGTACACGCTTTGGCTTGGGACGGTCACATTGTCTATTCCTATCACCGCTGGCTCTATGACGGCGACATGGCCGACGACCGTCCTAATGGTGTCGGTGTGCTTGTTGGCGATGGTGTTGATACCCGAGGACTCCACTACGAAGGTGAATTCAAGGACGGGCTATGCCACGGATATGGCGTGTTCACCTATCCTGCAGGCGGCATAACACAAGACGGCGAATGGAAGGAAGGCGTATTTCAAGAAGACGAAGCGCCTAGCGAGCCCGTCAGGCTTAACGTATGGCTTCATGGCGATGACTCAGCGAAACAAACAGTGGAAGCACAGGTGGGTGCATTCCCTTATTTCACTGGATTTGGCGGCCTACGCATCGACCGTATCCAGAAACGCTGCATCACTTTTGACTTTTATGGCGAGACTAAACAACTCTCCCCCGGCCAGACCGTTTTCTTCCACAACGAGATTGACGGACCGGAGGATCATGACGGCTGCGTCTATGAAAGCTACGATTATTATTTGGACATCACCTGGAAACCATAGGAATAAACATCAAAAAATGATGATTTGATTGCGGTATCACAGTCAGCATGCAAATTGTATCAGTAGCGAAGGTGAACCCGGTGATGGCATTAAAGAAGGAATGAATCTTGGAAAAAATGTCAAAAAGCTGCATTTTTTGTGCACGGTATCCAAAAAATACCTATTTTTGCTTTCTGTAAAAAGCAGAATTAAGTAAAAATTGCTTTATATAAAAAGCGAAAATCATTTAAAAATGCTTTTTGTAAAAAGCAAAATGAACTAAAGTGCTATGGAACAGTTATTTGAGAAACAAGATGCCTTGCTCAACGCCACCAATATGGAGATTGTGAGAAACTTCATTAACCACGTCAATTGGGAGGCTCCTATGCTTTGCATTCGAGGGCCGAGAGGCGTGGGGAAGTCAACTTTGTTGAGGCAATACATCAGGCAACAATATGGTGTCGGTAGCGAGAAGGCTTTATATTGCTCCCTCGATTTCTCTTATTTCACCCAACATTCCATCTTGGAGATTGCCGAGAAGTTCTACAAACACGGAGGAAAGTTGCTGGTGCTCGACGAGGTGCATAAATACGAGAATTGGAGCCGCGAAGTAAAGGAGGTGGCCGATACCTATCCTAACCTTCAAATTATCTTGAGCGGCTCGTCACTGCTGAAATTGATTGACGGCGACGCCGACCTTTCGCGCCGCTGCCGTGGCTATTATATGCCTGGACTTTCGTTTAGGGAATATCTCCAATTTTATAAAGGTATTGGTCTGCCTTGCCATTCGTTGGAGGAAATATTGGCT
>JAILDR010000076.1 GCA_024689285.1 Bacteroidales bacterium
GGACTTGCTCCGTTTTTTGGGGCGGTTTGGGGCGTCTTGAACGGACTTGCTCCGTTTTTTGAACCCTTTTCAGGCTTTTTAGAGCCCTTTTTGAACGGTTTTTAGCGTTTAAACTGGGTGGATATGCTCCGTTTTATACAACAAAGCCCGCGAAAGACTTATGAAAGGAAAATACGGTATGGGGATTCGATTCGATTTGCCATCGTGGATTTCAGAAAGGGATTTGTTGTCTTCTGTCGAGACGTTGGCTATTTCTGATTTGATAACAGCCGATGGAAGCCTGGCACAACGTGCAATTCTTTACCGTAAATGCATTAGACGAGCAGCGGCAAGTGGAAGAGTAGTTAAGACAAACTATTCTCAACAGCTGTAGAAACCTTTGGAATATGATCAAAACTCACCCGAATTATTCATTTGAAGCGTTGCAATACTATATGGGGTTCCTCATTCGCGAGGGTGGCCGCAAAGAAGGGCATTGGGAGATTGTTATGCAATAAACAAATTGTTCATCTTCGTGACTAAAATCAACTATAATGGAAAGCAACTCAGCCATCCCAGGCAGGCGCAGGCTTTTGAGTTGCATTGATATCTCTTCCATGTTGAAGTGTGTTAGGTTGTGATTGATGAGGTTGATATGATTGATGGTTTTTTGTCGATGTGTCAGTTGAACTGTCCCTTCCCCCTGACGTTGGCGTGGTTGGATGGCGGCGACTTGACCAAGCTGTCGGAGGTCTCCACAGGCGGCGGCGCTTTGCTCGAAGCCATCGAAGGCAAGGAACTCCCAGGTATTGCTGCTATTAAAAAATAGTCGTAGCACTAATCATGGTTACAAAAAAGGCGGCTTCGGCTGCCTTTTTTATTGGGCAACGAAAACGAACAGGAACGGAGTTGCCTCGTAAATGCCTCGTAACAGACAGGTGGATGCCTCATATGTTGCTCATTTGTTGTTAGATTGTTATTCGATTGTTCTTCGATTTTAAATCGAAGAACAATCGAATAACAATTGAAGAATAATCGGGTAAAAGACGATGTAACTACGGCGCAACTCCGAGGCTGGCAGGAAGCAGCTACGGGGAAAAGCTAGTTTTTTTACAAAAAAAGGTAGAATGCAGATAAATAATAGTACCTTTGCACGTCAATTTATTCCACGATATGATAGAAGGTTATCCCAACGCTCGAAAAAGACATTGCGAAACAGGGTCTTTTGTAAGCATGATGGAATACTATGGTTTCGAAATCAGCGAACCAATGGCTTTTGGCATTGGCTCAGGATTGTATTTCCTTTACACTCCTTTTCTGAAGATGGAGAATACGATATATCCTATTTTCAGATCGTGGCCCGTGACAGTTGTCCAAAATGCGGCAAAACGGCTGCACCTGCCTTATCATGAAAAGCGTTTCCGCAACCATCCCGAAAAAGCCACTGCAGAATTAGACGCTCTGGTTGCTAAGGGAATCCCTGTTGGTGTAGTGGTGAATGTCAAGGGATTGAAGTATTTCAATATGACAGGCAACGAAGTCAACTTCAACGGACATATCCTAACCGTTTTAGGCAAGGAAGGTTCCGTCTACACTGTTGCCGACACCGATAACCGTTTGACCTCTGACGAATTGATGACGATGGAACAATCCGTCTTGGAGAACATACGTTTTGCGTCGGGTGTGGCAGCTCCTCACGGGCACATGTTCTACTTTGACCCTTTGCCAAAGGATTTCAGCAAACAGGTTGATTTCAAGCAAGCTGTTGTTGCGGGTCTCAAAGAAACCTGTCATAATATGTTAAGCATCCCGTTCCCTTATTTCGGCACAAAAGGAATGCATTATTTTGCCAAGGATATGCGAAAATGGGAGCAGAAATACGAGCATAGGCAAATTTGCATTCGATTGCTGTGGTATTACCGTGTGATTGAAAGAGCTGGAACAGGTGGTGCCGGCTATCGTTTCATTTATGCCGACTTCCTCTCCGAAGCGGCTGCGTTGTTTGAAAATGCGACGATGAGCGAATGCGCCTCTCTGATGGAAAAGGTCGCTGAGCAATGGCGACAATTCTCGTTGGATTGCCGTCGCTATTTGCGTAAGGATGAAATTACCTTGAACGAGATGGCAAATCAGTTGGATGAAATCAGCGAAAACGAAAAAAAGGTATTTATAAAAATCAAAAAAGAGTTTCTAAAAGAACAAAATGCTTAAACAACAACAATTATGATTGAAAACTTTCCGAACCCAAGAAGAATGAATTGCGAGACTGGAATGACGGTCAATATGCTGAAATATTATGGCTACGAAATGAGTGAAAATATGGCTTTTGGTATAGGTGGCGGCTATTGTTTCGTATATGCACCATTTATAAAAACTCCTGAAGGCTATATTTTCCCCATATTTAGGACAAAGCCTCTTTCCATCGTTAGAAATGTCTTCAAACGGTTGCATTTGGAATACCACGAGGACAATTTCGGGAAAAACCAGGAAAAAGCCGAGGCGGCATTGGATGGGTTGTTGGCAAAAGATATTCCCGTGGGTGTTCAGGTGAACATTGGAGGACTTAAATATCTTAGGGAACTTGGTGAGTTCAAAAACTATTTAGCCACTGGGAGTAAGGAAGGTACCATGAACTTCAACGGGCATATTATTTGTGTCATTGGTGAGGACGGAGAGGACTACGTCATTGCCGACACGGATTTCAGGTTACCCAACGATAATTATGTCAAACTCGACAAGATTACCTTGACCAAGATGCGTTTTGCTCCGGGCTCTTTCACTCCACACGGAAAACTGCTCTATTTGGATCCTTCAAACAAAGGTGTCTTGAGCTCCGATATCCTTAAACCGGCGATTATTGCGGGTATGAAAGAGTCAACCCACAATATGATGTACAAGTTCCTGCCGTATTTTGGCTATAGAGGTTTGCACTATTTTGCCAACGATTTGAGGACTTGGCATAAGAAATACAATGCGCAACAAATCAACGGCCGTCTGTTGAAATATTACCGTTGGATTGAATTGGGCGGAACAGGCGGCGCGGCCCATAGGGGCATGTATGCCGATTTCCTGAAGGAATCTGCGGCATTGTTCCAAAGCAGCGTGCTTGACGACTGTGTTGCTTTGATGACCGTTGCTGCTGATGGTTGGCGGACGTTTTCCGTCAATTGCGGCCGCTATATGAGGCAGGAAAGTGTCACCCTCAACGAGCTGGCTGACGTTATGGATACGATAAGCCTATCAGAGCGTCAGGTTTTCGAAAAAATCAAAAAAGAGTTTCTCAAAAAACAATAAAACAGTCTCATAATGATAGAGAATTATCCGAACGGAAGAAGACACCATTGTGAAAGCGGAACGCTGGTCAACATGATGGAATATTATGGTTACAAGATTAGCGAACCGATGGCTTTTGGTATAGGCAGCGGCATCTATCTCATGTATTTCCCGTTATTGAGGTTGAAAGATTCCACCTTGCTTGTAATGCGTTCCCGTCCTTCTTACATCATCCGTCGTTTTGTCAAACGGATGAACGTTGGTTACCACGAGATGACATTCGGCAATGACTCTATCAAAGCGGAGAAAGCATTAGACGAGCTGGTTGCCAAAGGCATTCCGGTTGGTGTGCGTGCCAATATCTTGGGTTTGAAATATTTGAACGATTTGGGCTTTGATTTGGACTATAACGGGCATCAAATGACCGTTATAGGCAAGGAGGGTACACAATACATCGTGTCGGATACCGAAACGCTTTTACCCGACGAATACTTCAAAGTCGATGAAGCCATCATTCCATGACAACCACAAGGTGACAGCGACCGCGCCCGAGAGCGCCGCTTTGGCCCTGAAGAACGGTTGCGACGTGAACTGCGGCGTTACCTACCTGCACATACTCGAGGCGCTGCAGGAAGGCCTGGTCACGGAGGAGCAGATCCGCGAAGCGGCGACACGCGCGATGGCGACGCGCTTCAAGCTCGGCCTGTTCGACGACGACTGCG
>JAILDR010000140.1 GCA_024689285.1 Bacteroidales bacterium
CGAACGAAAATCCCTACGGGATTCCTCAATCTATACAAAAAGGATGCCGTTATACCCCGGAAGAAAACTGAAATTCCCGTAGGGAATCGCGTTCGGTTGAATTGTAAGATATTGTTTTTCAGCATCCTGTAAGGATGCACCCGAATTTGCGAAACTTGAATAAGTCTTCATAAGTTTCTCTTCGACCATCATATTTTTGGCGGGAGCCCGAAAAAGTGAGTGTTAAAACTCCGCCTGTTTTTTGCATAAGGTCCAAGTCGTTGTTATATCGAGGGTGAGTCGAGGGTGAGTCGAGGGTGTATCGAAGTTAGAAACAATACACCTCGAAGCAACATTGCAGTAGAACAGTCAACCTAAAGAGGGAATGACAGCGTTGAGTCGACGTTGAGTTGACGTTACCCAAAACGGGAGCAATAGAGGAGCAAAAGGGGAGTAAAACCAATAGAATACAACAGGCTTGTTATCAAGGTTTTATCAAATGCGTTTTTTGACGTTCAAATGTCCCACAGTCCCACGTGTCCACCCCTTGAGACACGTGGGACTGTGGGACAACTATTTTTAGCGATAAGGCAGTCGTCCCAGTGGGACAGCCTCCGCCTGTGGGACAGGGACAGTTTTCTCACTATTCTCAGTGAGAAAAGTGAGAAAAATGAGAATTATGCTATCTTTGCAGGGAGGAGCCGGATAGGCTCCTCCTTTTTTAAGTATCTGTTTTTGATTTGGTAAATTCACATAATTTGCTTATCTTTGCAATTCAATATTAAAAAGCCATGACCGAGGAACAATACATCAATTTCGACGAGTATATCCGTCAGGGTGAGCCGCAGAAGAAGGCGCGTGCGGATGCTTGGCGCGTGGCCATCGGCTTGCAGGCTGTGGATGGGCTGAAGACGTCTGCCTATCTTCAGGAAACTGCCCGCCGCAACATCGAAGGCGACATCACCATCGACGAGGCCAAGGAATTAGTCAACCAATACTATATCAAGAAAACCGCGCACGACGAGGGTGATGCCAACGTGGAGGAGGCCGACAAGGTTTCAACCAACATCTCGAAACTGCTGCAAACCGACTCGTTCACCTATAGCGTGGCAGGCTTTGCTGCCATCCATAGGGCTATATTCAACGGCGTTTTCAAACATGCGGGCCGTTTCAGGGACTATGACATCACGAAAAAGGAATGGGTGCTGCGCGGCGACACGGTGTTGTATGCCCATTGGGAAGACTTGCAGATGACACTTCAGTATGACTTGGAACAAGAACGGCAATTTGACTATAAGTCGTTGGAAAAAGTTCAGCTGGTTGAGCATGTGGCCAGGTTTGTTTCTGGTTTGTGGCAGATTCATCCTTTCGGCGAAGGCAACACTCGCACTACTGCCATTTTCACCATCAAGTATCTGCGTTCGCTTGGCTTTGATGTGAACAATGACTTGTTTGAGCAACATTCTTGGTATTTCCGCAATGCGCTTGTCCGTGCCAACTATCGCAATGTGGCCAAAGGCATTGACTATGAGCCTGTCTTTTTGGAGCGTTTCTTCCGTAATTTGCTCCTCGGAGAGGAAAATGCGCTGAAAAACCGCTATATGATGATTGACCCTCCGGAAGAATGGAAAATGCCGGAAGCGGAACAAGAGCCCGACAAGCACCCGACAAGTACCCGACAAGTACCCGACAACCTACCCGACAAGTTACCCGACAAGTTACCCGACAAGTTACCCGACAACCTACCCGACAAGTTAATTCCTAAAAATCAGAAAATCATTAGTTTAGTGATGGTTGTTGGATTGAATGAATTATCTATAAAGGATATGCTTGGGCGTCTTGGATTGAAGAATAGGGAGAACTTTATGGAGGTATATCTTAATCCTGCATTAAAGGAAAAGTTTGTCAGGATGCGCTATCCGGACAAACCCCACCACCCACGGCAGAAATATTTGCTTACGACAAAAGGTACGGTGTTGTACAACGAAATCACCATAGCTCACTGATGTTTTCCTCGAGTCTCGATCCACACCCAAAGCCTCCACATCAGCCAGCCCCAGGCGAAAAAGAGAACGTAGAAAACCCATTTTGGGACAGAGGTCTGGTAAGCGTCCTCATTGACGATTTCCGTGTATTGCTCGGTGGGGATGTCGGCGTAGTAATAGGCTCCCGCGCCGAAGTCGTAGCCTTCGACGAGGCCGAGCTTGTTGGCCATAATCCAGCCGGCCAAAAACAAAGTGATTACCACCACGACGATGGTAATCACTTTGAATATTTTGTGGTTTTTGTCCATTATTTGAACATGTCCAGATTCGGCACCTCGAAGATGGCTCCGGAGAGCAGGAACCACACGGCAAACAGTGTGAGGAGGATGTTGAACGCTTGGCCGATGATGTAGAGCCAGAGGACTTTGCCGCCTTGCATCTGCTTGAAGAGGGTCTTGAAGTTGGTGTCGAGGCCGATGCTGGTGAAGGCCAGCACGAAGGCCCAGTTCTTATATTGGTCGAGGACGCCGTTGATGGCTTTCACGTCGCCACCGAATGGCTTGACGATGAAGGAGGCGACTAAAGAAGCCACGAAGAAACCGATGATGAACTTCGGGAAACGGTTCCAGATCTCGCCGGCACCGACTTTCTGGTTCGGGTCTTTGTCAACCTTGGTGGCGAAGAAGATGGCCACGAAGAAGGCTATGAAGCCGATGAGGATGTTCTGGATCATCTTGACCATCGAAGCCACCTGTTCGGCTTCGGGACCGAGGGCGCTGCCAGCCAGCACCACAGCACCAGTTGAGTCGACGGTGCCGCCGATGAGGGCACCTCCCATCATCTGGTTCATGCCGCAGGCGCGGATAATCATAGGTTCGAACACCATCATCAGGATGGTGAAGATGATGGAGATGGAGATGGCTAACGAGAGGTCTTCCTTCTTGGCTTTTGAAGCAGCTCCTGTGGCGATGGCGGCGCTGGTGCCGCACACCGAAGTGGCTGACGCTAAAGTGATGACCAAAGGCTTGTTGTCGATTTTCAGTACTTTGGTGCCAAACCACCACATGAAAATGATGACGATAGGCGTTACAATCCAGGCGATGCCGAGACCATAGAGGCCGAACTTGGCGATGTTGCTGAACAGGACCGAGAAGCCCATGATGACCAAACCCGTCTTGATGTAGAACTCAGTACGGATGGCAGGTCTCAGCCAATCGGGGGTGCCGACGGTATTGGAAATCAACAGACCGATGAGCAAAGCCCAGAAAGCCCATTCAAGGTACATCTTCAGAGTGAACTCTGCACTAATCATTCTCACGACGATACAGATGAGGAACAGCACGACGAAGGCCGGGATGAACTTGCCGATTTTTTCGCCTTGCAGCTTGATGCCGATGCCGAACAGGATGCCTGTCACCAAGAAGGTGCGGAGCAGTTTAATCCAAAACTCGCCGTTGAATTGTGAGGCCAAAGATTTCTTTCCCTCGACGTTCTCCCACCAATGCCATGTGCCGAACTTGGCAGCGGAGAAGTCGAAACTACCCGTGAGGACGGCGAAGCAGGCCACTGCAATAACGATGAAGCCAATCCAAACGGCTAACCAGTCTTCTTTTTTCCAGAGGTTGGATGCATTATTGTTTGCCATAGCGATTCGAAATTTGAGATTCAAGAATTAAAATTTGTAACTCAAGATGGCCACCACGCGGTGCGTATTGCTACCACTTTCCTTTTGGACCAGAGAGTAGTCGAGCTTGAAGTTGACCGACTTGATGGGCCAATAATTGATACCCACGGTGTACCAATTGGTGCCGCCTTTTGCGATGGAGGTGTCTTTAGAGAAATTTTCGAAACGAAGGACGGGCATCAGTTTTTGCTCTTTGCCTTCTTTGCCGAACTTGAAGTAGTATCCGGCCTCGGCATAGTAACCTCTGCTATTGATGACGGCATCGGTGCTGGTGACGACATTAAGCGTGTCGATGGTAAGGTTCTGGAGGCTGGTAATACCATTGAGGAATTCGCCGCGAATCACCAAAGAGCCATCGTTGTAATGGATGCCAGCCGACCAACGGTTGCGGGTGCCGTGGCCGAATTTGTCCAATGACGGTTTTTCGCCAAATTCCAAAGTGCCGTCTATCAGATCGTTGATTTCAGTCTCTACAGTCTTGTTGGTGTAATATCCGTTGTAGTACGAACCACTCAAGGTCAGGTTTTTCAGGCCAGGATGCACTTCGAGGCGGCCCACAATGTCTTTGCGGTTGTTGTTGTCGAGTTGGTTGGCACCATTGCCGTTGAATACGCCCAAGGCGTAATTCACAACATGATATTGGATGCCTTCTTCGCCCTTCACGGGGAACAGGTTACCCGTGGCCATCAAGCCGAGGTCGCGGCCCAAACTGCCCACGCCGCAAACGTCACTATAGCCGACGAGTTTCTGAACGCTCTCGCTGTAGTCAAAGATTTCGAGGTTGAGGGGGTTGATGGGACTTTCGATGGAGAAGGGGGTCTTGAACTGACCGAGTTGGATAGCGAATTCGTCGCAGACCTTGTATTTCAGGTAAGCGTCAACCAGCATGGGGCTTCGGCTGAAATCGCCTTGAATCTTATACGTCAGACCCTTAAAAAGGGTGCCCTCGACCGACAGACGCACACGGCGCATCCTGAGGGTGTTGTCAGTAAGCGTGCCTTCCTGGCTCAAGTTGGCGATGTACATCCCTTGGACAAAACCTGAGAGTTTGGGCAACTCTAAGCCGCCTTTGGGGTCTTTCTTTTCACGTTGTTCCTTTTCGGGGCTCACTTGTGCTTTCATGCACAATGGGATGGCCAACAGCAACATCCCGATTAAAATGCGAAAATTGTGTTTCATTTGATAAGATTTAATACGTTTTCAATTCGTTTCAATTTCGGCTGCAAAGGTAGTAAAATTATTTATAGTAAATATATTTACTAATAATTTGCGAAAAAAAAACTGCTTGTTTTTGGGGAAAAGTCCAAGAAGCAGGGGAGTTGGCAATCGAAATCAGAGGAGCCTTGCGTGATGTGTCATCTCGTCGAAGGTGATTTTGAACCACGCTGTGTAATGCTCAGGATGGTCGCTTATGTCGTTTTTCAAATCGTTGAGGTTCATGTATTTCCACGAAGCCACCTCGTCGGGGTTGATGGTGGGCGCGTCGTCGCAATAACCAAAAATGACGTGGTCGAATTCGTGTTCGGTAAGGCCTTGCCCGACGGGAGCCTTATAAATAAAGGTATAAACCTCCCTCAGCTCGCATTGGAGTCCCATCTCTTCCGTCAGGCGCCGCGAGGCGGCTTGCAGCGTGGTTTCGCCGTTGCGGGGGTGGCTGCAACAGGTGTTGGTCCATAGGCCGGGGGAGTGGTATTTTGAGAGGGCGCGTTGCTGCATGAGCAGTTCGCCTTTGGAGTTGAAGATGAAAATTGAGAAGGCACGATGCAGATGCGGCGTGACATGCGCCGCCTGCTTCTCCATCAGACCTGTTTCGTTATCGTTTTCGTCTACTAAAACAACGTATTCCATTTTGTTGGTTTTTTTACTACGGATTTTACGGATTAAACGGATATTTTTGGGTATAATTTTGCAGCTAAAGCTGCGGATTGGTACGGATGGATTTGGTTGATAGGTTGGGAAAACGTTTGTGATACAAGCTCTCTCCACCAAAATTCAATAAAAGCCCCATCTTTTTTCCAGTTGCTTTCACATAATGTATGATTTGAGCCTCGTGTTCAGGAAGAATTGCTGATACAGCTTTTATTTCAACAATAATTTTGTCATAGCAGAAAAAATCTGGAATATAATACTGCTTGAGCAAAACATCCTTATATTGTATTTGGATTTTTTGTTGAGCAACGTAAGGGATGTTTCGCTTTGAAAACTCAATTTCTAAAGCTTCTTGATAAACGGACTCTAAAAACCCAGAACCTAGTTCCCGATGCACACTCATAGCAGCCCCAATGATATTGTATGTTTCGTTTCTATAGACAAGTCCTTCGTCCATAATCGTTTGTTTTCCGTGAAATCAAGACGCTTGCGTCCTCAATTATTGTCGAATATCTGTCAAATCCGCGAAATCCGTAGTTTATCAAACGTTAAATCGAATGTTAATAATGTCACCGTCCTGCACGACGTATGTCTTTCCCTCCACGCGGAACTTGCCTGCTTCCTTGACGGCAGCTTCTGAGCCATAATGCAGGAAATCATCGGTGCTCATCACTTCGGCGCGGATGAAGCCGCGTTGCAGGTCGCTGTGGATGGCGCCGGCGGCTACGGGGGCGGTGTCGCCCACGTGGATGGTCCAGGCTCTCGTTTCATCGGGGCCTGTGGTGAAGAAGGAATGCAGGTTAAGGGTGTGATAGGCGGTGCGCACCAATTTGTTCACTCCGGGTTCGGTCAGGCCGGCGTCTTCCATGAAGAGTTGGCGGTCGTCGGCATCGAGTTCGGCGATTTCGGCTTCCAGCTTTCCGGCGATGATCAGCATTTCCTGACCTTCCTTCAAGGCGGCTTTCACGGCTTCGGAGTACTTGTTTCCGGTGGTGGCCGAAGCGTCGTCAACGTTGCACACGAAGATGATGGGCTTGGCGGTAAGCAGTTGCAGGTCCTGCACATATTTTCTGTCTTCGGGAGCCACTTGGGCATCGCGGGCGTTGCCGAAGTTTTCGAGGGTTTCCTTGTAGATGCTGAGCACGTCAAAGGCTTTTTTGTTGTCTTTCTCGCCGTTTTTCAGGAGTTTGGTCACGCGTTCAAGCTTGCGGGTGACCAAATCCAAATCGCGGACTTGCAGCTCTAAATCAACGAGTTCCATGTCGCGCACAGGGTCGATGCTGCCTTCGCTGTGGGGGATGTTGGGGTCGTCGAAGCAGCGCAGCACGTGGATGAGGGCATCCATCGTCTGCACCTCGGCCAGCAGTTTGTTGCCCACGCCCTGTCCGCCTTTGCTTAATCCGGGCAAATCGACGATTTCGACCGTGGCGGGCACGATTCGCTTCGAGTGGGAGATGTTGTCGATGAGTTTCAAACGTTCGTCCACCACCTCGCACATGCCTATGTTGGATTTTGAGGCAAAGCCAACCTCTGCCTTAGTGTTTGAAATACAATTGAATATAGTGGTCTTTCCTGTGCTTGAAAGACCGATGATTCCGCAATTGAGTGCCATAATGATGAGTTTCTATTTTGCCTGCAAACTTACAAAATAATTCCGAATTGAGCGGCGGAGGGATAAAAAACGGGAAATAATTGTAGTCTTTTTTGAACTGGGAAGAAGTCAGTTCTTGTCAGGATAGGGAATACCCAATTGTTTGCATATTTCCTTGATAAGGTAGCCGTTTAATTCATTAGACTGATGGCTTCCTTCATGTTGACCATTAATTCGTCAAGGCTGCGGCCTTGGCTCAAAGCCCTATGGATTTGAATGCTTGTCTCCTGCGTTCCAGTCGATTTGCTTGTATTCCGAGTCGAAGTTGAGGCTGGAACGAATCTGATTCTCCACATCGTTGAGCAAGGCTTCCTGGTTTTGCATTCGCGAGTTCTCTTGTTGCTTGCGGATGTATTTCAGGCCTAACTTCCACAGCTTGATGTCGCCCCAGATGAAGGCGATGTAGATGACGGATGCGATGGCGGGGTGCAGCACTCCGGCAATCATCAGCAGCCAGTCGAACAAGCCGTGGGCAACCATAGCCGACAGCAGTCCCAGGCAGATGAATCTGCCTCGGTGCTCGGGGTGGAACTTGGCCAGCGATAAGAAATAGCCCAGCAACACGCCGAAAAGGAAATGACCCGGCACCGAAATCAAAGCCCTGACCACACCTGTGCCAAAACCGTAGCTGAAGACGTATTCGATATTCTCGAAGCAGGCAAAGCCCAAACCGATAAAGGTGGCGTAGACGATGCCGTCAAAATACTCGTCGAAGTTCCTGTCGCGCCAAATGAGTATCATGAAAATGAGGAACTTGGACAGCTCCTCGGGAATGCCGGCTTCCAAAAAAGAAGAATAGAACACGGTTGACGCGATGGCGGTGTTGCCCAAATATGTTTGGATTAAAGTGACAAGGACAATGTCAATAGGGATGGAAATCATACCGCCTATGAAGGCTTTCATGAGCGATTTGACGGGTTCCTTTTGGTATTTGTCCTGACGGTAGATATAAGCCATCAGCACCACAACAGGGAGGATGGCGATGGCGAAAAGGATGATGTAATACATGGGCTTTGGTATTTTCTTTTGCAAAAATAGGAATTTTATGGATGAAAAAGCCTATTTTTGCGCAAAATTTTCGTCTATGCAAGAAATGATCCTCATTCTTGACTTTGGCTCGCAGGTGACGCAGCTGATAGGCCGCCGCCTCCGTGAGCTGAATGTCTATTGTGAAATCCATCCGTTCAACAAAACCCCTGAGATAGGGAGCAACGTCAAAGGCGTGATTCTCAGCGGCAGTCCGTTCTCGGTGCGCGACGAGAAGGCACCTTTCGTCTGTCTCGATGGCATTAAGGGACAGCTGCCCCTGCTGGGTATCTGCTATGGCGCCCAGTTCATCTCCCATCATTTCGGTGGCGAGGTCAACGGCAGCATCGCCCGCGAGTATGGTCGCGCCATGCTGACTGTCGTCGAGGAGCAATCGCCCCTTTTCAAAGGCGTGAGCAAGACGAGCCAGGTGTGGATGAGTCATGGCGACACCATCGCCAAACTGCCTTCCGGGGCTCATATCATCGCTTCGACTGACGATGTGGAGAATGCCGCCTATAAGATTGACGGCGAGGAGACCTACGCCGTGCAGTTCCATCCCGAGGTGTTCCACACCAAGGAAGGCTCAAAGATGCTGGCTAACTTTGCCCTGGGCATCTGTGGCTGCAAGGGCGACTGGACTCCGGATTCCTTTATCGACAACACGGTGGTGAGTTTGCAGAAGCAACTGGGCAACGATAAGGTCATCCTGGGCCTCTCGGGAGGTGTTGACAGCACCGTGGCCGCTGTGCTGCTCAACAAGGCGATAGGCAAAAACCTGACCTGCATCTTCGTTGACAACGGACTGCTGCGCAAGAATGAGTTTGAGGAAGTGCTCGACTCTTATAAAGAGATGGGCCTCAACGTGATAGGCGTGCATTCCGGACATCTGTTCCTCGAGAAGCTGAGAGGCGTCACCGACCCGGAGGCGAAGAGAAAAGCCATCGGCTCAACCTTCATCGACGTGTTTGACGCTGAGGCACAGAAGATTGAGGGCGCACGCTGGCTGGCGCAAGGCACCATCTATCCGGATGTGATAGAGAGCGTGAGCGTTAATGGGCCGAGCTGCAAAATCAAGTCGCACCATAACGTGGGCGGCCTGCCTGAGAAGATGAACCTAAAGATTGTGGAGCCGTTGCGTTCTTTGTTTAAGGACGAGGTGCGCCGCGTGGGCCGCGCCTTGGGCATCAAGCGCGAATTGATAGGCCGTCATCCTTTCCCCGGACCGAGCCTGGGTATCCGTATCTTGGGCGAAGTCACCGAAGAGAAGCTGCGCATCCTGCGTGATGCCGACGACATCTTCATCAAGGGACTGCGCAACTGGCCTTGCGAGCTGCCGAGTGCCTCCTATCCCAACGAGATGGCTGACAACCTGTATGACAGCATCTGGCAGGCGGGCACCATCCTGCTCCCCGTGAAGTCGGTCGGCGTGATGGGCGACGAAAGAAGCTATGAATATACCATCGCCCTGCGCGCGGTTATTTCAACCGACGGCATGACAGCCGATTGGGTGCATCTGCCCTACGAGTTTATGGCCAAAGTGTCGAATGATATTATTAATAAGGTGAAGGGCGTGAACCGCGTATGCTACGACATCTCGTCGAAGCCGCCAGCGACCATTGAATGGGAATAAACCGAAAAACCATATCATAATGAAAAAATTGTTGGTTATAATGGCTTTCTTGTTCGGCTTGATGCTTTCAGGCAACTTGAAAGCCCAAACGCCTGTTGAGAGGTCTGAAACCATCACCAAGATTGGAGGCAAGGAGTATTATATGCACAAGGTGAAATGGGGACAGACGCTTTGGAACATTTCGAGGGTTTATAATGTTTCAGTTAAGGAAATTGAAGCATTGAATCCTGATGTGAAGAAAGGCCTGAAAGAGGGGCATGTGTTGGGCATTCCGGTGCGGCCTCCAAAAGAAGTTGCGCCTGAGCCCGAGCCTGTTGTCGAGGAACTTGAACCCGAGCCTGAGGCAGAACCCAAGCCCGAGCCCGTTGTCGTGGAACCAAAACACGAGCCCGAGCCTGAACCGGTTGTCGTAGAGCCCGAGCCTAAACCGGCTGTGGTTGTAGAGGAACCGGCACCAGAGCCGGTCGTTGTGGAACCTGAACCCGAACCTGAACCCGAGCCTGTTGTGGTGGATCCCGAGCCTGAACCGGTTGTTCAGAAACCTGAGTCCGAGCCTGAACCGGTTGTTCAGAAACCCGAGCCGAAACCCGAGCCCGTTGTGGTGAAAGTGGGCGGCAGCTACGTCGTCAAGGCCAACGAAGACCTTTACGACATCGCCAAGAAATTCGGTATCGATGTCGCTGATTTCAGATCTGTCAATCCCAGATTAAACACCGATGTTTATGAAGGTATGACCCTCTCCGTGCCCAACATCGTCAACGAGAACGATTATATTGTCCATAAGGCAGAATTCAACGAACGCACCTCCTCGTTGCTGAAACGTTGGAAAGTGGATGAATCGGAATTCCGCGCGATGAATGTTTCGGTTGGGTCGCATGTGTTTGTCAATCAGGTGGTGTTGATACCGATTGACCGCGTTGTGGCGGAGCATGAAGCCGTTGCCGAGTACGTGGATGAGGAGCTGGAAGAGCCCCAGCAGCCTGTGGCTGGCGAACCGGTTGCGGCTGAAGAGCCTGTTGCAGCCGATGGGCCTGTTGCGGTCAACGACCCTTACAGCGTGTTTTTTGAGCCTTTGGAGACACCAGAGTGTTATGCCGACCCCGCCAACGCTTCGCGGCGCTACAAGGTGGCTTTGCTGATACCTTTGTATCTGAATGACGTGAGCAGCCTCGAGGTCACCAAGGAGAATCTTCCCAACCTGCAAAAAGCGCGTTCCCTCTCGTTCCTGCCGTTTTATGAGGGCTTCATGATGGCCGCTGAAAAACTGACCGGCGAGCAAGGCCTCAAGCTCGACTTGACCGTGATGGATGTGACCGACAACGTGAGTTCGGCGGAACGGGCTTTGCATAGCATCGAGCAACAACATTTCGACCTGATTATCGGACCGTTTTTTGGCAAGTCGTTTGCGATTATCGAAAGATATGCCAAGGCGCATGATATCCTTATGGTCAATCCGCTGTCGACCCGAAGTGCGGTGATAGAAAACAATTCCAACGTCATCAAACTGAAGCCTTCCAAAGAAGGCCAGATTCGCGATATTGCCTACCTGGTGCGCAATCGCTATCCTAATGCCAATGTCTTCATCCTTAGCCGCGAAAAGTTTGCTGATACGCTGTTCCTGAACCGCCTGGAACGCGAGTTGAACATCGCCGTTAATGAAGAGGTGCCGGTGGCGGGCGACGCTTTCCTACGGTATGCCAGAGAAGAGAGCAATCGTCAGGAGCTGGGCAACCGCCTTGTTTCGACCATTACCGTTGAAGGCCAGGTGTATTCCACCAACGACTTGCAAAACGGTGCTGTGGGTCATGTGGTGCTCACTAATCCGGTGCATCGTTATACCTATAAATCCGAGAATCTCAGTTCGCTGATTTCGAAGCTTTCGGGCGTGCGCGATAATGTTGTTATCGCATACGGCGACGATAACGTGTTTGCCACGCAGGTGCTCAACACGCTGAAAAAAGAGGCCGACCGCGTCCCCATCACCCTTGTCTGCGCTCCCGATTGGACGAAGTTCGAGAAACTGCTGGTAGAGAACCTGCTTCAGATGAATGCCGTTTACCTCACCGACAATTTCGTTGACTATAGTTCAACCGAAGCCAACCGCTTTGTGCGCGACTTCAGGAGGAAATATGCCGTTGAGCCTCAGAATTATGCCGTTGAGGGCTATGATGTGGCCACCTATTTCCTCACGGCCTTGATGCGCTATGGCAGCGATATGGCGGAATGCCTGCCTTATTTCAGGATGCCGCTGCTTCATGCACAATACCATTTTGAGCGCAAAGGCGAAGGCAATGGCCTCGAGAACCGGAACTGGAGCATGTATCAGTATGACAACGCGGCTATAGAATTGAAACCCGTCAACCCGTTCAAAAAGGCAGAGGAATGAGAAAGATGGTGCTGTTTCTTGCAGGATTGCTGCTTTTCGTCTCCTGCGGGGGCGGAACGCAGCCCACACCGTCGGATGACGATGGGATGCAACGCGCGTATTGGGCCAACGGACGGCTGAAATCAGAATCGCGTTATGTCGACGGTCAGCTTGACGGCCCGTTCAAGACGTGGTATGAAAACGGGCAACTGTTTCAGGACGGACAGTATGCCGCAGGCATGATGGACGGATCGTGGCTCATTTTCTATCCCAACGGGCAGCTTGCCGCCAAGGCACAGTATGAAAAGGGGACGGGAAAACAGACGTGCTACAACGAGGATGGCTGCATCATCATGGAGGTCAACTATGCCGACAACCAGAAGGATGGCCGTGAGATTCATTATGCTTTCGACGGGTCGGTTTTACAAGTTGTTGAATATAAACAAGGTAAAAAAGTTGCAGAAATAAACAATCCATAAAAAACCGATTTACGGAAAAAGAGAAGAAAATATTTGCATTAATTTGGAAATTGTTCAAATAAAAGTCCTACCTTTGCACCGCTTTACTATTGAAGCAAACTTTCTAACCAACAAATAAACCTTTAATTAAAGTCAAAAAATGAAAGTAAACGAAATTATGACCGCTCTGGAAGCCAAGCATCCGGGCGAAAATGAGTACTTACAGGCCGTTCGCGAAGTCCTGGAAACCATCGAAGAAGAATACAACAAGCACCCCGAATTTGAGGCTGCTAAGATTGTTGAGCGCATTGTTGAGCCCGACCGTATCTTCAAGTTCCGCGTTGTGTGGGTTGACGATAAAGGTCAGACCCAGGTCAACCTCGGTTACCGTGTGCAGTACAA
>JAILDR010000176.1 GCA_024689285.1 Bacteroidales bacterium
CCAGACGGTCGATGAACGCATCCATCAGGCGTACGGGAGCGTCTTGCCCGACATAGTCGTCTATGCAGTCGGGGAAAAGCACCCGTTGTCTTCTGTCTTCACCTTTCTTGTATGCCATATCTTATGCCTTTTGTTTACAGGAACAAAGATACAAAAAATAATTGATATAGAACAACTTAGAACAAAAAAAAAGATATTGACAACCGACAGTTTAAATCAAGTCAATCTGCATTAGAGTTCTCGGACAGCCTTTCCCCAATTATATTGATAATCAATGATTTACAAGTGTTTAGCATAAAAATTAGCCTTGATTTGAAGCTGCAAAAGTAGAAAAAAAGGCGAAATTGGAACATGTTTTGCGGCAAAATTCCGATAGTTTGATTATTTTTGCAGCCGTAAAACCACAAAAAACAGGTATCATGGCAAACACAGCAAACATTCCTGCCGAGGGGCAAT
Source organism: Bacteroidales bacterium (assembly GCA_024689285.1). The sequence goes on from JAILDR010000176.1 coordinate 457, forward strand.
TGATTGTAGATATTGAGGACATGTCGCTTATCAACGACATCAAAAAGGCCATCAGCATGTTACGCGGGGTTGGAAAGGTATCAAGACCTCGGCGCAAAAGAATGACAGCCTACGAGCGTTCACTCCGGGAACTTGATGAAGGAAAAGTTTACAAGTACGACAGTTTGGAAGATTTCATTAAAGAAATAGAAAGATGAAACGCAAATACGAACTTGTACTTACCGGGCAATTCAAAAAGAACGTCAAACTCTGCAAAAAACGCGGCCTCCCTCTCGATGAATTGTGGTCAGTAATAGCCCAACTGCTTGATGGCATAGAACTTGATGAGAAATATCAAGCACATATCCTCAAAGGCGATCGCAAAGGCCAATGGGAGTGCCATATTCAAGCCAACTGGCTTCTCATTTGGGAACAACATGACAAAGAACTGATTCTTGTGATGCTTAACACGGGAACACATTCCGACTTATTTGAAAAGAAAAGCAAAAAATAGCAACCATTATCATGAAAAAATCCATCTTAATCGCTATCACAATCCTTGCCTTTGGCTTCATGGCCAACGCGCAAGAAGAGAAAAAAGAACCGAAAGTCAAACACTTGACATACAGCGAATTCATTCGTAAAGTATGGGACTTTGAGAAAGACCCGAACACATTCAAATACAAGGGCAAGCTGCCCGCCATCGTCGACTTCTATGCCGACTGGTGCGGTCCCTGCCGCCGCGTGGCCCCCATCATGGAGAAACTGGCTGAGGAATACGACGGCAAGCTGATAGTCTATAAAGTCAACACACAGAATGAATCGGATTTGGCCGAAGCCTTCCAAATCCGCAGCATCCCTTCGGTGCTGTTCATCCCTATGGAAGGACAGCCGATGATGCAAGTCGGGGCAATGCCCGAAGAAGGCTACCGCAAAGTCATCGAAGAAAAGCTGCTCAAATGAGTCTTTTCGCTACGGCATATTTTCCATGCATCGGCTACATGGCTCGTTTTCTCGCCGAAGACGAGCCTGTTGTTGAAATATGGGAGACCTATCACAAGCAGACCTACCGCAACCGCTGCCGCGTGATGACGGCCAACGGGGTGGAGAGCCTGAGTGTGCCTGTGGTGAAGGTCAACGGCAACCATACGATGACCAAGGACGTGGCCATCAGCCCTATAGAGAATTGGCAGCACATCCACAGCCGCTGCCTGGAGTCGGCTTACAAGGCCGCGCCTTATTTTGACCATTACTACGATTATCTGAAGCCCGTCTTTGAAGGGCATTTTGAGCGGCTCATCGACTTGAACGACGCGGCCTTGCGGGCGGTGATGAAGATGCTGAAAGTCAACAAGGAGATTGTGCATACGACGGACTATATGCGCGAGGCGGAGAACGACTTGCGCGAGGCATTCAGCCCTAAAAAGACTAATGAAAATGGTGCTTTTCCTGAATACTATCAGGTTTTCAGCACCAAGTTTCCTTTTGCGCCCGATTTGAGTGTGTTGGATTTGATTTTCAACGAGGGGACAGAAGCAATAGATTATCTGAAAAGTTTGTAATCTAAAGAGACAATCACTTCTCGGGATAAGCAATCCTAACATGGTAAATGCTCATCAACTTCTTTTTCAAGACCTTGCGGCAGGTCTCGATGTCGCGCAGGGTGAGGTCGGTGTTGAGGAACTGCCCCGCTTCCATCTGCTTGTTGATGATGTTGTCCACCAAGTCGTTGATTTTCTTCTCGTCGGGCTCCTTGAGGCTGTGCGAAGCGGCCTCGATGCTGTCGGCCATCATGAGGACTGCCGTCTCGCGTGAGAAGGGTGCCGGGCCGTGATAAGTGAACGGGGCCGGGTCGATTTCCTCATCGGGATGGGCTTTCTGCTCGCTGATGTAGAAGTAATCGGTGCGGCGTGTGCCGTGATGGGTGCGGATGAAGTCGATGATGCGCTCGGGAATATGGTTCTTGTGTGCCAGCTCGATACCATCGGTGACGTGCGAGATGATGATTTCTGCACTTTCCTGATTGGAGAGGTCGTTGTGCGGGCTATAGGCACCATGCTGGTTCTCTGTAAAGTACATCGGTTTATTAATCTTTCCGATATCATGGTACAAAGCACCGGTACGGGCCAGTATCGTATCGCCGCCAATCTCGTAAAGCACCTCCTCACAGAGGTTGGCCACCTGGATGGAATGCTGGAACGTGCCAGGCGCGGTGGTGGCCAACTGGCGCAACAAGGGGCTGTTGGTGTTGCTCAGCTCCATCAGCGACAGCGAGGTGGTCAGACCGAAAATGCGCTCAAACACCGAAATCAGCGGCTGGGCCAACAGCGTAAAGAGTGCGTTGAAGAACAGCAGCAGCACGTCGAACCAATCGATTTCGCTCGTCGAGAGGAAGGTAAAGGCAATATAGACAACAAGATAGCCAAAGAAGATGTATAAGGCGGTTTGAACGAAACGATGGTGAACGCGCTTGTTCGACATACTGAAGGTGGTCAGCACCGTGACCACAAGCTGCATGAAGATGAACTGGAAAGGATTGGGGACAGCTATCGAGATGAGCATCACAGCGAAAACCTGGGTGGCAAAGGCCAGACGCATGTTGAAAAAGGCGCCAATCATGATGGCGAGGATGGTGACAGGCATAATCAGCACAAACGACGGCTGCATCTTGACAATCCAATACGAGGGTATAATCACCATCAGCATCATCGTGAAGAGGAGCACCAATTTACGAATATCCTGGGTGACATTCTTGTGCAACCTACTGACATACAATCCCATGATAAGGAAGATAAGCACCACGAGGAAGAGCTGGCTCAAGGTGACGCGCAACGTGTCGGCGTGCGACATCGATCGGTTGAGGTATTCACGCTGCAACGATTCCAATATATTATAGGTGCGAGCGTCGACGAGTTCGCCCTCGCCGATGATGATTTCGTCTTTCTGCACCATACCGTAAGTGAGCGAAATGGCTTTAAGGGCTTTGTCGGTTTCCGCTTTGGTCAACTCGGCATTGTAGAAAACATTCTGCCTCATGCCGTTCTCCAGCAAAGTGCTGACGAGGGCGGTGTCCACCGTACTTCCCGCCGTTTTCAGCAGAGAGGCCAAAGCGTCCGTCGCGGTATTCATGGTGTAAAACTCGCCATAACGCACCGTGCGCATCACTTGGGTGCGGATGAGGCTCACCTCTGAGGCTTCGTTGAGGTTCTCGACCGCCTTGTTGTAGGCCACAATACCCTGGTCTTCAATGGAGTCGTAGACCTTAAAAAGGAAATCCAGCGTGCTTTCGCGGTCGAAAGAGGGATTGGCATTCCAGGTTGATTCAAAAGTGGAAGTAAGGGTGTTGAGGGCGGCAAGCGTCTGCGATTCATCAAATACAAACACAGGCTTGACCTTTTGCGTAGTAGCCTCGTTTTCAGCCCATAGCGTCTCGTCATCCTTGTAAATAGGGAAATCGAAAGGCGCATAAAGCGTCTCATGTTGCCAAGGTTTCGAAAGCTGGTATTCATATTTGAACTTGCCCGTGCGAGGCAGTTGCCAAAACACGATGGCAGCAGCCACCACAAAGACCAGCACCTTGCCGATGGTGTAGTAATTGTGGCGTATTTTGTCAATAATATCACCTATTAAACTCATAATCAAAAAATTAGTTTTCCGGTTCGCAAAATAAAATTGGGCTAAATTAAAAATAAAAGTCCAATTGCAAGAAAAAGTAGTGAAAAATGCGCTAATTTAGCGGCATAATACAAGCGAAAAAACACCATGAACATAACCTACGGCATCTGCAATCTTTCCGCCATCGCCCTGCGCAAGGAAGCCCGACATGCTTCCGAGATGGTAAGCCAACTGCTTTACAATGAGACGTATACAGTTTTAGACCGGACTCAAGAGTGGATACTTATCCAAACCAGCCTCGACCAATATGAGGGTTGGATTCAGGCGAAGCAATTCAAAGAAATCAGCGAAGAGGAGCACGATGCCCTGAAAGGCCGGAAACTGTATCTCACCAGCAAGCCTATCGTTGCATACAACGGTCTGTTTCTAACGATGGGCACACCGCTCCACGAGCCCCATCCCGAGGCGGTGGAGATGTTGTCGGGGGGTCATCCCGGGCTGATGGTGGACTACGCCAAAATGCTGCTCGGCGCACCTTATCTATGGGGCGGGCGCACCGCTTTCGGCATCGACTGCTCCGGCTTGGTGCAGGTCTGCGCCCGCTTGAGCGGACTCCTTCTCCCCCGTGATGCCTCGCAACAGGTGAAGTGTGGCGACTTGGTGTATTTCCTGCAAGAGACACAGCCCGGCGACCTCGCCTTCTTTGGCAACGAGGATGGGCGCATTACCCACGTGGGCATTGTGATGAACGACGAGCGCATCATCCATTCTTCCGGGCAAGTCCGCATCGACTACCTTGACCAAACGGGTATATTTAATAAGGAGCGGAACGAACATACGCACCGGCTGCAAGTCATCAAGAGACTTTAAGACCACAGCGACCCCGCATCTTAGCGCTAAGCCAGCAACCTACGACCGACCTTGGTGTTGAGTCGGTGTTAAGTCGTACTTACATTGGAGTTGGGAAAAAGGCGAGCAAAAGGGGAGTAAAAGGGGAGTAAAACCAATAGACTGCAATAGGCTTGTTTTCAAGAAATTACAAAAACCCATTTTGACCCCCAAAAAAACACAAACCAACATGGTTTTTGCACTTAAATTGCTTCGTCGTTCCTCCTCGCAAAGACGCTTAGCGAATTAATGCGAAAAATTTCGCAATGATTCATGCGAAATTTTTCGCAACGAAGCTTTTCGCAATGATTTTTACTATATTTGCACCCGCAATTTCGAATCTCTAAAACTTAAATCCAACGAAATGAACAACGCACTGATTACATTTGCGAAGCCTGAGAACGAGCCGGTAAAGGCTTACCGTCCGGGCAGCCCGGAGCGCATCGAGCTCCAGAAAGAATTGGAAAGACAATCCAACGAAATCGTTGAAATCCCCGCCATCATCAACGGACAGGAAGTCCGCACAGGCGACATGGGCGAAGTGGTGATGCCTCACGACCATAAGCACGTCATCGCCCGCTACCATAAGGTAGGCGAAAAGGAAGTCCGCATGGCCATCGATGCCGCCCAAGCCGCCAAGCACGACTGGGAGAACACCCCTTGGGACGAGCGCGCCGCCATCATGGCCCGCATCGCCGAGATGCTGGCCACCAAATATCGCGCCCGCATCAACGCCGCC
>JAILDR010000181.1 GCA_024689285.1 Bacteroidales bacterium
GACAATTGTGTCCTCACCGTTGGAAAGCACCAGCTTGAACCTTGTTGCATAATCGGTTGCCTTTGCCTCAAAGGTGTAGTTTGGTGTGGTCAAAAGGTCAACATCATAACCCGTGAGGTTGTCGATGAGATGGAGGTAGTCTAAATCACAGTTCTTTGACTCGACGCTGATAGTGTAAGTGCCGTTTTCGTTGGCCTTGAAGTTGACGGGCATTTCATTTGCACCATTAGCGTAGGCCACAGCAAAGTCTTGCCCGTTTTGCCAAAGACTGATTTGCGAGAGATTGCCGTTCAAGCTGAATTTCTCTATACCGGAACCTTTGCCGAAACGTACGCGTGTACGGTCGATGGTGGTCTTGTCTTGCATGATAACCAGGTCGAAGCAGTCCTTTGATCTGGTGCCTTTTGCGGCAGAGGCTTTGGTGAAGGTGACGGAACTGCTCTCGTCGGTAGCTTTCACCATCACGCCTTCGCAGGGAGCAAGAACAGGTGCGGTTGTCGCCAACACGACTCGGTTGCCATCAATCACATAGCAGTCTTGGTCGATTGTGGCGTTGCACGCAAACGGGTTGCCCACGAGGTTGAAACCATTCAATTCTGAAGCTTCATGGCTCAAGTCGTTGATGGTTACATCGGTGTTGCTCGGCAGTAGTGTGCCAACAAATTCCAGCGTGGTGCCGTTTGTTTCACCATTGGCGTAGAGGTAACCTTTTATGTGTTCGATGTCGAAAGTCTGGCTTTCGTAGTTTTTCCATTGGTGGCTGGGCTCATCGTAATAGTACAGGTCGTAGGTGTTGTTGCCTTGTCCAACGGTTCCGTTGAGGAAGCCGTTTTCTTGGCTTGGCGTAATGCTTTCGGTGACGGGTGAGGCGATGAAGTACCAACCGTCTTTGTCGGTTGCGTATGCGGCGATGGACTTTTTCATTGTGGCTTTCACCCCCTCTGAATTGTGGATGAGTTGGGAACCGTTTTCGAGGATGAGGCTGGCGGCATTGTCGTTGTTCAGTGTTCCTGTGACGGTGAGTGTGCTGTTTTCGGTTAGGGTTATTTTATCGTTGGCACTCATTTCCAGGTTGGCGAGGCTGGTGGAGCCTTTGGCGAATCCTGCCAAGTTGGAAGTTGCTGTTTCACCTCCATAATAATTGGTTTTTATGGTGAATAAGTTGGGAGCATTGTCGCTGAGTGTCGCGTTAGAATATGTGGTTCCTTCGATATCTTCCGCAATTTTCTCGTCGTCTTGATAAAGGTCGTAGGTGTAAGTGCCATCGGTGAGGTATGCTTTTATGAGAAAAGCATAACCTGGATATGTGTGCATGTTGGCTGAAAGGTCAGATGAATAGTAATAGTATAGATGAGTGTTGCTCGCAGAACAGAGATAAGTTTTGAAATTATCAATACTATTGGGGTTGTGCATGAAAATCCACAAATCCTGTGAGCCATCGATTACGATGGGTTCGGAAAGATCTATGGTGTTCCATCCAACGTCAGTGACTATGATAGTTTGTGACGCAATAAGCGTCGCAGGGCTAACAACAGTATCCGATAAAGTGGATCCTTTGTAAATATACAATTCGTATGTTTCAGGATAGTTAATGCTAAAACTCACTTTGTAAAGTTTTTTGCCATCGTAGTTTGACATTCTTTCAGCGAGATGCCTTTGACCCCAAAATGGGGTGATAGCACCCCAATTCATACATGCACTGCTCGATACTTGTGATCCATAAGTCAATGTGGCAGACGATTCAGTAGGGTAGCACCATTGGGGAGCAGTCCACGACAAAGAAACAGTTTCTCCCGACAATGAAGCGGATAGATTGTTTACAACAGGTGTGCTATAAGGAATCGTGATTTCAGCGGCATCGGAAGCATCTGACTCATCGCCAAATGTATCAACGCTTTTGACAAAATAGGATAATGTGCCGGCTATTATGCGAGTATCGGTATAGGTGGTCGCACTGATATTTGATCCTATCAGGACATTGTTGCAGTAGATATTATATGAAACCGCGTTTTCTCCAGCCGACCATGAAAGAGCAACTCCATCTTCTGTTTGTTCCGCTGCGAGATTTGTGGGAGCGGAAAAGGTAAGGGTGAGACATGCGTAATTGGAAGGCCATGAGAAGTCACCGTTTTCGTCAACACTTCTAATAAAGTAAGTGCTGGTACCGTATGGGATATGTAAATCGGTGTATGAAGTAATATTTCCTGAACTGATGGAAGCAATCAAATTGTTGTTTCGGTAAATCTTATAAGCTGAGGCGTTTTCAGTCTCATTCCAAGTCAGTTGCGCGTTTCTTACGCCAGGCTCTTGAACAGCGACAACTTCAAGCACTGGAGCTGCTGCCTGCCCTATCGTGGCGGGTTGGATGCCTATTACTGCGCTTTGGTTATTATTATAATTGTGAGAGCCTGGTTTCAAATTATCAAGGGTATAATAATTATCACAACTCCCACTCCACCCCCAATTGAAGTGAAAATAGTCGTCGCTGTTGTATCCATCGCATATAAATGAATGGCCACCAGTGCCTGAGCCATTGTATGCGATTGGCCTTCCGGCATCTAATTCGTTTTTCAAAAGCGTTTTCCATTCCTCATTGTCACTGTATTTATCAACATGTTCAGCTGTAGTACTGTAATTGAAGTAGTTGATAAGGGCATGAGGGATGTCTTGAGAATAGGCAGAACTACCATTGCCTCCATAATTAGAACCAAGTCCATAGTCCATGTCAACGGAAACACCACAATGATACATCAGCCTGGCAACCTCATTGATTTGTTCGGGTGTTGACGTTCCCGACAAAGACAAAGGCATGTTTTCCCAGTTATATACAGTGTTTCCGAAATCGGCACTTTGTAGGCCGTAAGTATCATGTATGTAAGAATGAGAACCTATGCCTGAGGTGGGAACCGTTCCCCAATATTTCAAAATTTGCGCCATGGTTGTGGCTACACACCCGGTAATGGTGTGATTGCTTACTTGATTATCATAGGGACACATGTTGTTGTAAAGGGGACTTTGATCCCATTTGGTTTTAATCAGCGCATCAACCACTGCGGTCGCTTTGGCTATATTCGACTTGCCTTCACGGAGGTCTGCCCATTGCTGTTTCACTTCGGTAGAAGAAGCCTTTTTTTGTTCGATGGAAAACTGTATTTCGTCGCTATATCCCTGAAGCCACTCTCTCATATTTTCAGGCATGTTGTTAACAACGAATTTGTTAGTTAATGAATATCCCAAAATGGGCTTCACGCAATCATCGGCAGCCATAATGACAAAACTCTCTTCAGTTGAAAAGATGTAAAGGTTCGGGAAGCCTGCTGTCTTTGACAGGTCAACCAGCTGGGTGGCCTTCGCGCCGTTGTTATTTAGGAAA
>JAILDR010000109.1 GCA_024689285.1 Bacteroidales bacterium
GACAAATTTTCGATGGCAAATCCTCTGCAGAAAAACACTTTATCAGTGGAAAGTACTCTGCAGAAAAACACTTTATCGTTGGAAAATCCCCAGCAGAATGACACTTTATCTATGGCAAATACTCTGCAAAAAAACACTTTACTCCCCTCGCCCTTCGGAGAGGGGTCGGGGGTGAGGCTCTCTGGTGTGAGGCTCTCTGGGGTCAGGCTCCCTGAGGTCAGGCTAAACAACTTCTCGCTGACATACCTTGTATGGTCCTCCGTCACCATATAGATGCATCGGGAAACATCCTTCACAGCGGCATCCGGCTCAAAGCCCGTAGCCTCCTTCATCAGTTCCTGAGCCTGCTCAGCAGTCATGCCTGCGGGCAGTTCCACCAGCACATGCGTACCACGACGAACGCTTTCCTCAATCAGCAGCGGCACCAATGGCGACTTCTGCAAGAGTCGGGCACAGATCTCGTCCGTGTGCCCCTTCTCGTCAAAATCCAACATCAGTCGGTTCAGCGGACGGACAGCATCGGCAATCGCCCTGTGATTGTGGGTAAACTCAGCGCAATGCGGTGTCCACACCGGCAAACGATGCTTCAACTGCTCGTCGCCACGTTCTATGCGTGCGCACATCTGCTTCAGCCAAGGCTCACGGCGAAGACGCTCCCAGTCCTCACGGTTGGCTGGTAAGCAAGGGGCGCCGTGCCCCTTGCCGATACATGTAAAATTCTGTTGATTCACGATCATTTCCATAATGTTTCCTCCTTTCGAGTTTTAAAGTAAGACATCATCTCGTCGGCCTCCTCCCGGTAGAGCGCCTTGGTCAGCGCCAGGCCGTACTTCTTGGGGAATGTGAACTCCACCTTCACACAGCCGCGATGGGGGTTCTTCCTGGAGTGCTCACGGGTGATTTTCACGGCACCGTGAGCCGTCTCAAACAGCGTCAGATATTTCGGGCCGTTCATGCCGTCGTTATACCGCTTCACCTTGGTGCGTCCGTCGGCATCTACCTCAATGCCAGCACGATAGCGCACACGCTCACCATTGGTCACCTCTTTCTCACTCTCCCACGGGCACGGATAGACATTGATGTTGCCGTTGGTCTGAAAGTTGATGCTGCCGTCCATCTGGACGTTTTGACTTAATAGTTGTTGCTGAAAAAACTTTTGCATTTTTAATCGAAGTTTTCTTAGTGAGGTGGGAAGCTTTTGAAACGCCGGCCAGCTTATCTCATGAGATTCCTCCGGCTCACCAACCTCGATTGTTAATAATTTTACTTGTTGTGGTTAGATAAACTTTGCGTAGAAAGGCTGGTCAATCACTCCGTTGCCTCCACGTTTGTGCGCTCTGCACTGATTCATGAGCGCCATCTGCTGACGAGCCTCATTGGCAAACGTCTGACCTGGATTCATGAAACACTTTCGCTTGATTCTTGTCATAACTCTTCATTGTTACCGCCTCCTTTAGGGCGGGGTCTTAATTGTGATGGTGGATGTGCGCTTCGTGAGTCAGCATCCATCATCCCCGACCCAACCCCTGTTTCTTCGGGAAAACATTCGGGAAAACTTTCGGGAAACGCCCAAAAGCCCCCTTGACAAACCAACAAAAAGAAAGCGGAACCCCCAGAGTTTCAAAGAGATTCCGCTAAACAGCGAAAATTTTTCAAAAAAAGTTTCAGCTTCCCGAACAATCTCCCGTGTAACAGAGGTGTAACAGAGGGACGGTTCTTTTGTTACATTTCTGCGAAAGTTTTTGATGGATATTTTGGCTGATTGAAATATTCTTCTTACTTTTGTGGATTGAATTGGTAAAAAAACCGAAAAGCTATGCCGAGAAAACCAAGAGAATTAAGCGGAACGGGCATCTACCATGTGATGCTCAGGGGGATTAACCGTCAGGACATCTTCTATGACGCCAATGACTATGAGACCTTTCTCAAAACGCTGAGAAGACTGGCGCATCCCGAAGATGACCGCCATCAGCCGAAGCCTCCCCTCTGCAACGTCTATGCCTACTGCCTGATGCCCAACCACGTGCATCTGCTGCTGCAGGAGAAATCGGAGAAACTTGCATCGGTGATGAAGAGCCTCGGAGTGGCCTACGCCTGGCACTACAACAAGAAATACGAGCATCAGGGGCCGGTGTTTCAAGACAGGTTCCGCAGCGAGCCAGTCAACGACAATGCCTATTTCTTCACACTTCTGCGATATATTCACCAGAATCCGCTGAAAGCCGGTCTGGCCGATTCCGTGCCCGATTACCGCTGGAGCAGCTGGCACGAATTTGAAAAAGGCGATATCATCTGCAGCACAGACCCCGTCATCAGCCATATGCAGCTCGACGAACTGCGCGCCTTGGTTTTTGAGCCCCTGCCAGCCACCGCGAGCATGATAGACATCGAAAGCAACAAGCAGCGAAGAACCGACGAGCACGTCGGCCAGCTGCTGGTTTCCGAGTTTGGACTCAGAGCGGTCCAGGATGTACTGCAGATGAGCAGGGAGCAACAGCGTGAAGTAATCAGATTTGCGCGTCGTTCGGGTGCCAGCATCCGTCAGATTGAAAGGCTTACTGGTATCAGCTTCTCTATCGTCAGCAGAACGATGTAACAAAAGAACCGTCCCCCTGTTACATCTTGTGCCAATGCAGGTCCTGCTGGTCGTATCGGTCGTATTCTGATTGGAAATCCTCGTTGTCTTCAGAGTTGCCATTGAGCAGCCGTTGTGGATCAATATTCAGTTGCTTCACGCAATCTTGAATGACGGGCAAAGCCTTGTCGTTGGCGGGGTCGCCTTTGTCAAGTCCGGTGAGCCATTTCCCTTCTCTGTCCTTGAAGTGGCCTTCAAGAATGGCAGGCAGCGCGAAGCCTTGCGGCACCTCTATCTGACCGGCAGCAGCCAGCCGTCGGAACAACTCCACCAAGGTGCCTTTGCCGAACTTACCCGTCCAAGTCAGCTCGCAGTCCTCATCACGACTGCCCGAGAACAAAGCCTTGAAGTCGGCTTCGTTGCCCTCAATCCATTGTTCCTTTATCAGCATCATGTACAGCAGCAGCAGGTGGGGCTCAGTCACTTTCCCCTTCCGCTTCAGTGTCATCGTCTCGCGCTGTTTCTGTGGTTTCGCTCCTGCTGTCTTTTTGCTGTGGGCAGCCTTCGTGTTAGCCTCTTTTGCAGGTTGGCCATTGACAATCTGAATGCCGATTCCGCCAGCCTCTACATTGGCCACCTCGTGCTCCACATGCTTTTCCAGAACCAGGTCGCCTGCTACCGTGACGCCGCTCTTGCCGATGGCTTCCAGAGCCGCCATAATGTCTTCTTTCTTCATTGCTTCTTCTACTAACCGTTTAGTCTAATTCCCGTTCCGCCTGCCGCCACGTGTTCCACCTGGTGCTCCACATGCTTCTCCACCACATAGTCGCCCTCCACATGTATCTTGTCAGCCTCTTGCTTGGACAAAATTTTTTCATGTATAAGTGGCGAGCAATTCAGCCACGTTGGATTTTGCGCCAACAGCGTCGATACACTGCCAAACAGCCCAAGCGCCAAATTCGTTGGAAACCGCAGGAAGGCAGCCGTCAGGTCGTCAGCCGATATCTTGTCCGACTCCACATCCTTCACGGCATTGGTCAGTTGCTCCAGCACTTGATTGTATCTGTTCGTCAAATCGTCCACAGCAGCCTCCAGCTCTTCGTAGGTCTTCGGTCGCGATTGCTGAAGCACCTCTTCCATCACCTTCGGGAACAGTATTCCACACAGTTCGTTCAGCGCGTCCGACTGGGGTGTCGACTTGATAATCTGCTCCATCCGCGCCAGATGTTTTTCCGCCTGAACCCTGACGCTCTCACCGCTATGGGCGTCTATCAACCCTTCAGGGCAGAGCTTGTCGAACTTGGCCTTAAAAGCCTTGTAGAACAAGTGCATGTAGGGGCGGCTCGCCTTGCGATTGCATGCCGTGTAGGCCAGCGCCGCGAAATTATCAACCCTCATGCCGACGATGTAGCGAATCAGCACCGAGTACATGTACTTCAGGAATCCCCAGTTCTGTCGCACCAGCCCGAACAACTCGTTCTTTTTCTCTCTCGGCAGTCCCAACCGTTCAATCATCGTGATGGCCATCAGCAGACAGTGCATCTCGCTGCGCTTAAAATTGCCCGACTGCCGAGCCTTGGCCAGCCGTGTCTTCAGCCTGTCGTAAACTCCGTGCCAGTCCGTCGTGTAGTCGCGTTCCAGCATCGCCTTCATCATCCAATAAAAGAAATTCGGATCATGATTGTCGACCATCAGCCGGTCTGCCCAGTTCTCTGCTGCCTGCACGATGTCGACGTCCTTCAGGAGTCGGCCCGCAAAACGGCCTTCACCCTCCAGCAGTTCCAGCAGCGACTTCTTGGCCAGCGAGTCCGTGTTGCCGTTGCGAAAGAAACACCTGTCAGCCATCAACAGCTTCTTATAATAGGGCATCAAGGCCTTGCGCACCTCATAGAATCCATCGCCACGCCTGTTCCTGCGGGCACACCATCTGAGTTCCGACCAATCCACATCCTTCTCCGTCAGATGGCCCTCCAGATAGCCGTCAAACACGTCAATGATACCTTCTTTTATATCTTTTCTCATACTCCTTCAAAAAATTAGTCTGCAAAGATACTACTTTTTTCCGGCATAATGACGATAGTCCATTGAAAATACAAATCTTTTTTAAAACCGCAAAAAACGTCCCATGTCCCAACGTCCCAACGTCCCATTAAGCATCATCCAAAACCACGAATAGTGAGCATTAACTTTTATAATAATATTAATATTATTATAACCCTAAATATCCGCACTCCCCCCGCCTGCCCCCGCCTAAATGGGACGATGGGACGGTGGGACGCGGGACGCACCCTCCAGCCCGCCATCGCCGACCCGTAATCTCAGAGGCTCAATAATTACGGGTCGATGTAACAGAGGGACGGTTCTTTTGTTACACGGGTCGTAAGAATCGGGGCAAATTCGTGCTGAAAATCGAGCCAAATCGTGGGGCAAAATTTGGAGGTGAACGATAATCTTCATACCTTTGCATTGTCAATCGATGGAACAGCGAGAGCCATTCAATGAATGGCAGAGCCGAGACAGAGAAAGACGCAGTCAATCATGAGAGACACACGAAAAAAAGCGGGAAGTCGGCCACCCGGTGTAGCTGGTCGAAAAAGGAAGTCTAATACCATGAAAAAACACACACAACTATGGCAAAGATTTTGTATCAAGTAAAGAAGAATGTCAACACAAAGTCACCCACCTACGGACGTTGGTACGGCAGCGTGAAGACTCTGGAAACGCTGAACACGCGCAAGCTGGCGCAGCACATCTCGGAGCATGGAAGCCTGTACACCGCTGACGTCGTGCTCGGCGTACTGGAGAA
>JAILDR010000123.1 GCA_024689285.1 Bacteroidales bacterium
AACTGGGACTTGATTTTTCCCATAGACGAGTTACACGCAGGACAAATTTGAGGTCACCAACTTCTTTCGAAGCTCATTCGGCCCAAGTGCTTGTAGAGCTGGCGACTGAATTTTTTCCAAAAAACATGGCCGGAATCAAAATAACACCTGTCAACCGATGCTACATGCTTGAAAAAACGGACCTGTGTTCGTTGGCTCAAAAACCTATGTTCATTTTACGGGTCGGTTTTCGATGTCTGCAAGGCATAAACACACTTCGTCCATTAATAGTTCATAAATTCAGATACTTTTTTTGACAAATTCGCTTGTGGGGATAAAATAATCATTATATTTGCGGCGTAAATAAACGGATTGTATCACTAAACGAACGATTGACTATAGAATAAACGAATACACCTTATCATAAATAAGCAAGCATAGAGACGAATTTCATCTGTTCTAAAATTTGGCGATTTTAACGGATAGTAAATCTTGCAGTTTAGTCGAAATGCTCACGCAAAGCGTGAGCTGGACTTTTTCACGGATTTACGGGTTACGCCAAATACCTAGAACAGCGGGAAACGGTCGAGTTTCACGCTTTTTTGTTTAGTAGGGTCAATAAACGAAAAACTAAAGTGAATATGAAATTGATAATAGGGAAAATCAAAGAAAGGTTACTCTATCACATGATAGAGATTTTTGCTTTATGTACAGTCATACTTGTTTCTTGCTCAGGTGACATTAATTCAAATTATGATTCCCATTTTACAGAAGATGGTTACCTAATACAGGATAGTGCAAAACAGGATAATAGTATTCCATTGGCAAAAGTAAAGTTCTATGTCGAAGTCTCAGGTAGTATGAATGGCTTCTTTAGAGCCAATCAGCCTACAGATTTTAAGAAAGACGTTTGGCAGATTCTTAATTACTATTCGCCAATTGCACCAGGAGGTGTGACAATTCTGACAAACAATGGTGACGAAGGAAACACATACGATTTTAGCAGATTCCAAACAATGATGAATACAGGGGCGTTTGTTTCATCGGCATCCACAAAGGTACCATTGATGCTTCAAACTATTGTTTCTAATACAGATGCAGATAACGGTGAGGTTGCGGTGCTTATTTCTGATATGAAATATAGTCCTGTTGGAGCAAAAGCCCCACAAGTGCTTTTGACTCAATATAGCACAGATGTCAGCAAAATATTTGGACAATACGGCAAAGCAATCAGTTTGGTTTGTGCCACTTCAAATTATTTGGATAGAAGAGGCAATTCGGTATGCGATGTATCACCATACTACTTTTTGATAATTGGAAACGAAACTGGTGTTGCCGAAATGCGTGATGGCATTTCTACCCTATTGGATAACAACCAAAGGTTTGTGGACAATATTGAGAGTGGTTTTGATTATGGAACAATAAAGGAATTTGACTTTGGTACACCTCATTATTGCGTACAATTAAATAATCAAGAGCCTACATTTATTGAATATATGGAGGCTGACTCCTATGATACATGCATAATCAATCTCAAAGTGGATTTGGCGCCATACAGATGGCTGCTTACAGACGGAAGCTATTTTACAAATGCTTTTAAGGCAAAGACGCTCTACGGCTCTACACTTGTTTTGGATGACGTGAAAATAGCAGTTCAAAATATCACCAACAAGCAACTGAAACGTACAGCTGTAGCAACGGTAAGACTAAAGCTGTTCAATATGCCTACAGATTCTGATGTCATCGAATGGACATTAGAATTGCCTGATACAGATTATACATTGTTTGGACAATTTTGTGGAGCAGCTACCGAAGACGATTGTTCAAAATCATTTTCCATTGAGGATTTCTTAAGAGGAATGTTCTATGGTGGTGTAGTAAACACAACTCTCGAGCCCAATTATATTTTAGTTTCAAAAAATAGTTAGTCGTTATGAAATTACTGAAGTTGTATCAATGGATTGCTGGAAAAACGACAGATTTTATCAGTCAATTCCAAAACAATGACAGCTTGTATCAACAAGCCAGGACTTTTTGGGGCAAATTGGAAGGCATCTCAACAATACTTCTTATCATCGCTTTGGTGATAGGAGTTTTGTTTGCCGTCATCTACTATAAGCCTTACAACAACAAACCAGGAAGGCACTATACGCCCAAACATTGGATAATTTTCTTGGTCATAACATTTGTGATGGCTTTCTTGTTGACATTAGGCTTTGAATATATCGCCGTGGCTCCTCATCTTAAAGGAGCATTGTTGCTTGAAACTAAAATTGCACTTGGGAACGGTATCTATGCTTCAGCATTGTATCTCATAGTCTCGGTCTTGTGGTGCAATGCGCTACAGACTAACGCATACAGATTGTTTAAATTCTAAACTCTACCCGACATGAAAAAAGTATTTGTTTTTTGCATTGGAGGTACTGGCATTCGCGTGATGAAGAGCATCACGATGCTGATGGCTAGCGGAATGAGTACCAACGGATTTACCGTTGTTCCTGTTATCCTTGACCCGCACTTGGATTTAGAGGAAAAGAAGAATTTGCACTCGTTGATTGAATCATACGAGGACATATATCGACACTCGGTCAACAATGGGACTTCGACATTAAACTCCCTCGATGGCTTTTTCAATTCTGAAATGCTAACCATCGGAGAGCTCAACGAACAACTCAACGACACACAACAAGCGGCTGGAAACAAGGAAAAGTTCCGTTCCTATATCAATGTGGCCAACCTTGGCGCTGATAATGTAAATAACTATTTCGTCCAGACGCTGTTTTCAAATAAGAATCTAAACAATCCTTTGTCGGTCGGCTTCAAGGGCAATCCCAACGTTGGCACCGTAGTGCTTGGTGAAATGATTGAGGGAGCGGATTGGTTCAAAGCTTTTAAGACCCAATGCGAGCAAGGCGATAGGGTGTTTATCATAAGCTCTATTTTTGGTGGTACTGGAGCTTCGGGTTATCCGCTGCTGGAGAAAAAGATTAGAGGAGCTTCAGATATTCCAACAGTGAAAAATGCACTGATGGGAGCAGTGACTGTTTTGCCGTACTACGGCCTAAAGGATCCTACGACAACAGGCAGCGACATCGACTCGGCCAATTTCTATACCAAGACGAAGGCGGCACTTGCTTACTATCAGAACACCGTGCAGTCGGATTATCTCTACTATGCCGGAGAAAAGACGTTGAGGCAGGTATATGAGAATGATGAAAAGAAACAAGAGGACACTGCCAACTTCATCGAGCTGGTGGCCGCATCTGCCCTGTTTGATTTCCTGAAGAGAGAAAAACCTGACAGAAGACAATATCTGACCAGGTCAATCGACGACGATGTGGAGTCATTAGACCTCGTGACGATGGGCAGTGGCTATAAGGAAATCGTCAAGTGCGTTGCCGATTACATGATTTTGAGAACCTTCATTCAAAATCTGCCCAACGAGAAATACTTCCCGTTGAAGAAAAACAGAGGACTTGACGGAAGCTTCTATAGAGATGCGGCTTTCCAATCATTGGAGCGCTTTACTGAAAAATACTATCAGTGGTATTATGAGCTATCGACAAACAAACGTGCGTTTGCTCCATTGCACTATGACAACATCAGGCAGATGGATGGATGGGTAAAAACCATCGACCTTGACGCGAAGGACGACTCCTACTATCTGCTCCGCATGATTGAGGCTAGTAATAGATACACAAAGAAGGATCATAGCAACAAATTCAGGTTCTTCCTGCAATTCGCATATGAAGCAATAAATGGTTACACACAGAAAATAATGAAATAAGATATGGCAAAAGTTGATTTAAATATTGTTGATCGTGGCACATCGAAAAGCGATTGGACAGCTGAAGATGTTGCTTTAACTGCTGAACATCTTGACGATGTTATGGAACAGAAAACCGACAATAGCGGTGCATTAAACTCATTGCCCACACCTTTTGCCAGGTTTTTTGTCGCTCGCGAAGCCTTTAGAAGAGTCTGCGAGGAAAAGCTGAATCCAAAGAAGGCGGCTGGCTTTGCCTATACCCAATTGGTTTCAGACATCCTCGATGTGTACGAGCTATTGTTTAATCTGAAATACCATAAGAACAACACTTGGAAAGATGGTCAAAAGCTGGAGCTAAGAGAATGGAATAGCAAAGAGAATTTGGAATATCTCAAAGCGAAGATGCCTGTCTTATATAATTCTGTAGTGGATTACTACAAGACGGATATCATCGAGGACAAGCTGTATTTTCTCGTCTATACCGAGAATGGCAAAGAAGTGTTGCTGGCTTGCAGCTCCCCCATCACGGGCTTCGTCACGCCTCCAGATATGGACAAGGCCATTCTGAAGAAAGACAATACCGCCACAATCTGTTTCGCAGGTGAGCAATATCAGAACTTGCACATTAGAAGAAAATCAGGAGGCGAGTATTTTAGGGGTGATGTCAGGCTGTTTGACAAGAGAGAAGCAGAGTTTAAGAATTACATGTATTCAATGTTGTTCGGCACAGATACCGTTGACCAAAGATATAAGGCTATTAAAGAATATGTGCGCAGCTTTAGCAACGACCCTGAGATACGCAATGATTTCAGATTAAAGACAACCCCGGTGCTGACTGACCAGAACGACGGTTTGGTGATAAACGGTCTTCGTATTCAATCCTCTGATGAGATAGACATCAACAGTTATTTCACTGACACCATGATACGTGTACCTTATCGTATTTCGAGAAACACTTTCAAATCTGTTGTCTATCAGAACGACTTGAATGATCGAAACTATGATTATTTACTGCCCTTCAAGCCAGAGGTGATGAATCTGTTTGATGGAAAAGAACTGGATTCTGATGTTCACATCAACAGAAATTCTGTAACGGTTACGTTGCGCTACAATGGGAAGGAATATGTCAAGGAATATGCCCAAGAAACCTTCCGTCCTGGTCAAGGAAGAATTGTTGACCTCCAAGGAGCGAAGATTAGCTTTGACCTTGGTATTTTCCCCAATATTCTTTCTTATAAGGATGTCGAGAACAATTACTTCAAGGTGCTTGTGGTTGCAGCCGATGAAGATGCGGATGCACCCAACTTCAATATCGACCAAATCAATCTTGCATTTTTCAAGCAAGCTGACAATGGTTTCAAACAGATAAAAGAGGTTGTTCCTGAAGACCAGGCAGAATATGGCGTGGAGCCTGCAGTGGTTCGTTCACGCCAAAAAACAGACGTGGAAGAAAGCGGAACAAAGTTCTATGAACTATTCAACACAGCGTTTGACATGATTGAAGTCAATATCATGGGCGACACTGGACTGTTGATGCCGGTATGGCAACACAGCCAAGCAAGCAATGAAACCTTTACCTACGCAATCGACCTTGGAACATCCAACACATTCATGTCTCGTTGCAAGAATGACGGCCAAGGCAATCCAGATCTTAGCAGAAAGCCTGAACTTTTCAAGATGGATAAGACGATGGTGAATTACATGCATGAGTATTCTGACGATACGCAGTATTCCATCACTCGACGCATAGAAGATTCGATTTTCGACAAAGCGAGAAAGAAAATCAAAACGGAATTTGTGCCTGCTGTCATCGATGGCAAGGACTATAGATTCCCCATTCGCACTGCTTTGTGTGGTATTCACAATAAGACCAAGAAGCCGAAATTGTTTGATAACCACAACATCGCTTTCTTCTACGAGAAACTCATGGCAAACGACGACCAGGATGTGAACACCGACATCAAGTGGGAACAAGACGAGGATAAATTGCGCGTCTTTGTTAGAGAGCTGCTGCTCATCATTAAGTGTGACATTCTGCAAAGGAATGGCGACCTTGACAGGACCAATCTTGTTTGGTTCAGCCCATTGAGCTTTATGGGGAACACGAGAGAGGTGTATCAGAACATTTGGAACTCCGAGCCAAAGAACATCCTGTTCATCCAGCCACAGCAAATCGTTCGCTATTCTGAATCCGAAGCACCGTATTATTACTATAAGAAGATGGACTACATTAAAGATTCTGATGCGGTTACTGTTATTGATATTGGTGGTGGTTCGACTGATTTCGTGTACTTCAAGGATAATGAGCCACAGGTCGCCAATTCCGTTCATTTCGGATGCGATGTGCTTTGGGAAAATGGTTTCAATGCGTTTGCAAATGTACGGGAGAATGGTATTTTCAAGAAATACGTTGACACCATTCGTTTCCAAAGAAAAGACCTTGAGGACTTGAATGAGTGTTTTAAGAATGTCGATTCTGTGAAAACCAAAGATATTATCAATTTCTGGCTGAGTAACGCCAAGGATTGTGACATCATCAAGTTTATGAGCCAGGACTTCAAGCCTGTGTTTGTATACCATTTAACCTGCATTCTGTTCTATATGGCCAATATGTACAAAGAGAAAGGGTTGGATGCCCCAAGAACTGTTGTTTTCAGCGGAAATGGAAGTAAATACATAGACAACTTTATTTCAAGCGAAAGCATTGCTCTGAAAAAAATCATCGATTTGATTTTCAAAACGGTATATGGTGGAAACCATGATGTTAACATCAAGTTACCTGAGGAACGTAAAGAGTCTACTTGTTATGGTGGTTTGTATCGCGATAAGAACGCTCCAATCGTGAAAGATGTTGTTTATCAAGGCGATGTGGCAAGAAGTTACGAGAAGGTTGGCGATATGAACAACAACTTGGATTCTTTGAAAGCCGCTTTGCTGACAAAGTATAAGAATCTCGCAGCTTTGTACAAGTCGGTTATGGAACTTCTCAAACAAGAGAAGATTATTGACGGGACATCGGACACACGCAGATATGTCAGCAAGGCTGAGGAAGATATGGGTACACCTTTCACCACCTACTACAAGACGCAAGTCAAGGAAAAGTATGGAGAAGAGGTTATCTATAACGATTCCGTGTTTTTCTTACCCGTAATCAATAAGGTTTTTGAAATGACTAAAATTTAAAGAAAATGCAAGTAATTAGCTGGATTGTTTCTATTGCAGCTTTCTTTGTGTGCTTTTTCTTTCAAAGAAAGTATTTCAGAGAAACTAAAAAGTTCAGGGAATTGTTTTGTAACTTTTTCTATAAAACGGAGAAGTATGAAACAGAAGAGAAGGGTACAGAGAACGGAGAAGTACTGACGCAACTGAAGCTCGTAGGCAAAAAAGGGTCTGACCTCAATGTGTTGATTGAAGAAATCAACCATTATGTGATGAAAACCAAAGGAACAACGGATTTTTCTGTTATTCAAAACAAAGTGGAGCGCAAACTAAACATGCGCTACGACCAATCTGTTGCCAAGTTGTCGTTCCCTACTTATATTGGTCTGATGGGAACCTTCCTTGGGGTGTTTACGGGTGTTTTAATGTTTATTGTTAGTTTTGACAGTGCCAGTGGCATTACTGATACATCCATTAAGAATTTGTTAATTGGTGTTCTTGTTTCAATGTCAACCAGTTTAGTTGGTCTGGCATATACAACTATTAGTAATGCCAAGTCGGGTGAGGCAAGAAAGAAAATTGAAGAAGACAAGAATGAGTTCTATGATTTTGTACAAACCGAATTGATGCCTTCGCTTGATGTTAGTATGGTGGCTGCTATCACCAAACTACATGAAACGGTTGACCGATTTGAGCCTGCTTTTGATAGGGTCATCAATCGCTTTCAAACCACCTTTGACAACTGTACACAGGCGTTTGGCAACAGCTTTGAACAAAATGTTAAGGCGGTTGCCTCTGCTGTGGATGTGATGGGTAAAAACATGGACAAAATCAATGAGAACATTGATCTACAGGAGAGACTTCTTGCTACGCTTAAGAGTGGTGAATTGGTGCAAGGTCTTGATAGATATATTGAAGCATCGAATAACTTTGTCAGTATTACCCAATCGCTCAATAAGTTTGAAGAGGCACGTAGGATGATGTTGGCGGCAACGCAAGAAGCTATCAATATCCAAAATGCCTATTCGGATTCTTTGCAGATTCCACGCGAGGTTGCTGTGCGCATTAATCAGATATTGGATAGAATCAAAGAATTCGAAGAGAATGTCAATCGCGTTGGTGGCATAATGAACCGCAGGGAAATCTTGGGCAACGATGTTGTGAATGCAATAGAGGATCAATTAAAAGGTATTTCGAAGAAGGGTAAAATTGCAGACAAGTATTTGGAAATGGCTGATGGCCGCTTAGAAGATTTATTCACTCAACAGACTAGGGTCATCAGTGAAATGAATAGAAGATATAAAGAAGCACTTGAAGGACACATTGAAGGCTTTGAGAAAATGATTGAGCGTCAAACGGAAGAGCTTGAAAATCGTCATAAAGAATTCATGAAGGCTATAGAGGAGCGGTTGGCCATTGAGGATGTGAGACAGGAATTTGTGAATTTGGGCAAACTGAAAGACATCGATGGAAAAATGGCCGAGGTCTCAAGGCGGGTGCCAACCTCTGATGAAATACAAAAAGCAGTCCAAAAAGCTATGCATGATGAAGTTCAGCCAATTCAGAAAGAATTGGATGAAATGAAGAACGACTTTAGGAAGCAAATGGAAGAATCCAAATCTGGCGTCTTTGGAGGCCTATTTGGCAGGCGTTGAAACTAAGCGTTATGGATAACAACAATAATGGTTCGTTTTGGCCGAGTTATGTGGATGTGATGACAACGTTGTTTGCCATCATGCTTGTGCTTTTCGCTGTTTCGTTTAGCCGCTTCAAAGCAAAAGAAAGAGAGTATCAGCAAACCGTAGACACGTTACAAAAAACACAAAAGCAGCTAAATGAAATCGTTGATGAATATGATGATATTCTGAAGATATATTCCACGGTTGGAAAAATCGACGCAACTGATTATTTTGGTTACAACAAGCCGTATTTGAAACATTTGTTTCAGATAAATGTGGAGTATCAGACGAAGGAATATGCTATTAACAAGCTGAAGCTTGATTTGACTGATGTGAATGCAGCCGACAAAAAAAGAGATAGCATTGTGGCGGCTGGTGAGTTGATAAAAAACACTATTTTAGAATTGAATAGCAGTCTTCCTGATACTATAGAAAATAACATTAAATTCCTTGTCATCATTGAAGGTCAATCGTCAAGGATACCTTTCAATGAAGGGCCTTGGAGAAACAATTACACCTTATCCTATTTAAGGGCTCAATACTTGAATGCATTTTGGAAAGAGCATGGCATTGATTTGAATAGCATTCCAAGGTGTGAACTCATTATTTCTGGCAGTGGCGAAGAAGGTGTTCCGAGAGAAGTTCCTAATAAAGAAAGACTTTTACAATTATTCCCTAAAAGCTACGATTACCAAAGGCAATGGAATAAAATCGAAGAAAGGAATCAAAGGTTTTTGATAAACATTGTTCCTGTCTTGGGTAATATCGATAGTACTAGAGAAAAGATTGAAAAGATAAAAGGTAAGTAAAATGGGAGTTTTATGGCCTGAGGATTACGAGAAAGTGTTTGGCAAGCCTACGAAATGGTCGCTTTTTTCGGAGGACGAAGAGGCTTATGAGGCTTTCAGACATACTATAATGGATTCTCCCCATTACGTGTATGACAAAAAGAAATTGCCTTTTTCTGGAGTGAAGGTTTATGGTTATGATTTGTATTTACTGAAGCTTTATAGCGACAAGAAAAAAGCAGAGGGTAAAAAGTTGTTTTATATCAAGGATGTGACACCTGGTTTAGCAAAGGTTTTAGCATTTGGTTATTTCGATTATAGGAAGGAGTCTTTTTATTTGATGGCCAACAGCTTAATAAGAAAGACAGACTTTCAAGAGAAAATGAAGAGGCATCCAGTTTTGAACTTATCTGTTACAAAGCTTAAGGTACAAAGCGAGAACAGGAAATGTGATGCTGAAGGCCAAGCTATACAATTAGAACTATTCCGTCCTGAAGGCTACCGATTAAAACAGGATGTGGCCTGTCCAGCGTCAGTTGCTGCAGCCTATGCTTTGGGACAAGAAGCAGACTTTACGATATGGAAGGACATGACGGGAAAGTCGTTAGCCGATACCTATACTTTTTATCAAGACGTCTCAAAGTTATCTGAAATAAAAAGCATTTGGGAAAGGCTTCATAAGCTAAAAGAAGAACCAAGGATGGTTCCTGTACTTCGTCAAAGTGTATGGAATCAAAATGAAGAATCATCACCTACTATAGAAGATGACAATGGCAGTCATTTATTGGCTGATAAAATAATCTTACCTCTAAAACAATTGTTATCAGAAAAAGTGATTACACCTCTGGTTCGCATGAATGAAACGATTGACAGCCCAATTCGTGAAGAATTATCCGAAATACATTGCTACTTAACTGGTGAAAAATATCGAGCCGAGGGCTGTTATTATGTGAAAGAAAAAAAGATAAAGGTTTTTGCAGGAGCGGAGTTTTCCATTGACGTGTCATCTGCTTTACGGTATTCTGCTACAGATTACAAACGTAGAACTTTTATTAAAGAGCATTGTTCAACTAGAAAATCGAAGTATATTCTTAAAGAAGATTTTTGTTTTGATTCAGTAGAAACAGCCACCGTCTTTATTATGGGGCAGGTTGTAACTGGATTATGGTTATGGGCAACTGAGGATTGTAGAGCTTTGGGAGAAATAATCGATGAAAAAGTATGTTAGTATAGCTTTGGTCTTTGTGGTTGTGCTGTTCGTTACAGCTATGATTATTCGTGGGTCGAATGATTCAGAAGAGGTGTATGATGAATTTGTGCAGCCGATTGAACACAACGATTCACCTGTGGCGGACAAATTTGTTGGTCAACAGCTGCTTGGGTTAGAAATCCCTCGCTATGATTTTGAGATAATTGAACAGATAATGGTAAAGCGAGGATTTACGGTTTCGTTTAATCCAAATACAAAACTGCCCAACTGGGTTGCGTATGAGCTGACTGCTGACGAGACAGATGGACAATGGACCAGGAAAGGTTTGCGGTTTATACCAGACCCCGATTGTTTAGGAGAGCAAGCAAATAGAGAAGACTATAGAAACTCGGGGTATTCACATGGACATTTGGCTCCTGCGGGAGATATGAAATGGGATAGCCTGGCCATGATAGAGAGTTTCTATTACACGAATTGCATACCACAAGATGCCAATTTGAATACTGGAAAATGGCACCAATTAGAGGAAAAGACCAGAAAATTGGCAAGAGAGTATGGAAGTGTTTATGTTGTTACTGGGCCTATTATCCAAGATGATTCTGAAGAGAGAATTGGGTATCATGGAATACCGGTTCCTGCCGCATGTTACAAAGCCCTTTTGATTCGAAATAAGGAAAGCTATTCAACCATTGGATTCATTATGCTGAATGGTGGTGAAAGCCGTTCCATAAAAGAATGTGCTTGTACCGTGGATGAGCTTGAAGCGTTGCTTGGCTTGAACATGTTTTACAATCTACCTGATGACATAGAAGAGGGCGTTGAAAGCAAGGTAATTTGGGACGATTGGAATCTGCGATAATTGAGGCTAATCTGAAGCATCAATGGATGATTCAAAAAATCCCATACACCCTCAGCGTATGAGATAGATAGAGGACAAACTAAAAAAATAGGTTTTTAAGACAATAAGGTCAATTTTTTGTCATTTATGGTTGTTTGTATGGTTTTTATGCGTATTTTTACTCATCGTTTTAACCAGCTTTATGCGCGAACGATGTAAGCATTCGACGAACCACAGGTAATTGAACCTTTATATAGCACCAACAGCGGCTACAACCTGAACTGAAGTTATAGCCGCTGTTGTTATTGTTGTGCCTGTTTTGATACGCATGTAGTAAATGACTAATGACTAAATGACTGCCACCGTCGTGCGTTTTCTGTATTTGGATTCCTCCATCTGCTCAATGAGTCCTTGCTTGCGCCAGTTCTTCAGCATCTGCTGCACGCTGTTGTTGGTCACACAGGCTCCCTTCATGGCGATGCTTTGCTGCATGGCCTGGTTATAGGTGAAATGAACGTCCAAACGACCGAAGATGGAGTCGTTTTTGCCCGGCCTCACCCTTGTCCCTCTAAGGCAACCCATGTAGTCGCGACTGTTGAAGGCATCCTCAATGCGCTGGCGGAAGAAATAGAGGGCGTTTTCCATCAGCGAGTCGGCTATCAAGTCGAAAGTCTCCAACATCTGCGGAGTCTGAGCCTCCATCAACAACTCCTTCCAAAGGTCGGGTTGCTGCTTTAGCTGGGTCTCGGATCCATCCAACCCATACGTTTGGATTAATCCGTCGCACACCTGGCAGAGCATCAGGCAACAGGTCATACGCTGGGCGGTCACACAAGTACGCATCCGCTGACGGGCCATCGTATAGTCATCGTTTTTCATCGTCTCCACGCGTACGTTCTCCAGCCACTCCTGGCCTCTCTCCTCCAGCTTGGGCAGCACCACCTCGCCCTGCATCAGAGGCAGCAGGTGGGCAACCTGACGGATGCGCTCCTCATGAAGCGGAGTCAGTTTATAGAGGCAGTCCTTCAAGGGAGCGAAGGTATTGTCGGGCGTGCGGGCTACAGCAATGCGACTTTGGAAGCCGTTGGTGTAGTTGTTCACCACACGGTAGAGGGCATCAGGAGTGCCGCACATCGTCACGTTCCACAGCAGATGAGGGATGTGTACATTCACCGCATCAATGCTACGAGCTTCCCTCTCGTACTTGGAGCCGTCGTAGCTCTGGCGCAACATAACGGAGAAATCGCTCATCGACGACTTCCACTTCTGCGCCACCAGGTCGGCTTCAGGCGTGAACGAGAAGGCGTGCTTCCCCTGTGTGTTGGCCAATCGCTCCGCCAGGTTGGCCACCGTATTGTTTAAGGAGAGGAAACGCACCGGCAGTTTGGGCCCCTCGGGCAGACCCGGACTGTTTTTGAAAGCCCGTTTCATGCGTCTCCACTCGTCTTCCTGCTCCAGATAAACCTTGTCCTGAGCCGTCACCTCGCTCATCCACGCATCGACGACAGAATCAATCTGGCCTTTGCCGCTGGCATAGTCGCCGGCGATGTAGGCGATGAGGTTCAAGCCTTTCGTTTGTCCGTGCACGTCGAGCTGCACGCCTGTAGCCAGCGCCCCGATGCAGGGACAGATGGCCGTCACTACCGGCATCGCCAATTGCGGTCCGACGGCCTCAATAGATTCTTTCACGCCTTGAGGCATGCTCTCAGTTGACAGTTCGCAGTTTACGGTGGACAGTTGCTCTTCGTCCACTTCCTTTTGGTAATTTTCGTTTTGGTACATAGTTGATTGGTTTTGTGGTTTAACTTTGGTTCTGTGTCACGATTGACGCTGCAAAAATATAACAAAGAAATTGCGCTTTACAAATTTTTCGGCAAGTTTTTTAATTTTCATTTTTTTTGGGGTGACAGTCATTTAGTCATTTAGTCATCAGTCAAAATCGGTCTTCTCATGGCTGACGACCGAACCAAAACCAAAATTTCTATGTCCGATGTAAGTGTCTTGCGCTGAAAAAAGTTGACACAAAAGTCAACAAAAATGGTAAAAGAAAAGACAAAACCGAAAAGAAAGAGATCATGCCATCGAATTCCGGAAGAGGTAAAGATTAGCATTGCCAAAGAGCGCCACCTTGAAGGC
>JAILDR010000165.1 GCA_024689285.1 Bacteroidales bacterium
GAGCGGGTACTCGGCGCGGATATAAATCAGACCGTGGTGCGCTTCGATGCAGTAGCCGCAGATGGTCATGGCTTCGACGATGGAGTTGGGGTCGCCTTCCATGATGGAACGGTCCATGAACGCACCCGGGTCACCCTCGTCAGCATTGCAGATGACATACATCTCATCGCACTTGTTCTTTGCGCAGAGGCCCCATTTCACGCCGGTGGGGAAACCAGCGCCGCCACGGCCGCGGAGGCCTGACTTGGTGATTTCGTCGACCACCTGTTGGGGAGTCATCTCGGACAGCACCTTACCCAGAGCTTCATAACCGCCACGCGAGATGCACTCGTCGATGTTTTCGGGGTTGATGAAACCGCAGTTACGCAGGGCAATACGGAGTTGCTTACGATAGAAGCCCATGTGCTTCGAGTCGGCAACGTGTTCCTTGTTCTCGGGATCCATGTAGAGCAAGTCGGTGACCTTACGGCCCTTGATGATGTGCTCGTTCACGATCTTCTCGACGTCTTCAGGCTTCACCTGAGTGTAGAAAGTGTTGTCA
Source organism: Bacteroidales bacterium (assembly GCA_024689285.1). The sequence continues at coordinate 542 of JAILDR010000165.1, forward strand.
GGCATGATCTTGACGATGGGGCCCTTCTCGCAGAAGCCGAAGCAACCCGTTCTGACCACCTGAACTTCTTCTTGCAAGCCCTTCGCGGCGAGAATGTCCTCGAAGTTCTTGATGATTTGAGCACTTGCCGAAGCCTGGCAGCCTGTACCGCCGCAGACCAGCACGTGCATCTTGATTTTTGCCATATAAATTCCTCCGAATTTTTAGTTAGATAGTTTCGTAATTGACGGGAATGACGCCCTCGACCATCTCGTTGTTCATCACATACTTGGTCAGGATTTCGTCAGCGCGGTTGTTGTCGACATGACCGAAGACAATCGGGTCTTTGCCGGGGCACTTCACCTCAATGGTGGGCTCAGCGTGGCAGTAGCCCATGCAGCCAGTCTGGGTGAAGACGATGCCGAGCTTCAGCTCGTCGGCCTTCTCCATCATGTGTTCCATAACTTGTTTTGCACCAGCAGCAATACCGCAGGTGGCCATTGCGACCTTGATTTGCACCAAAGAGTCAGGGTCGTTGCTCTTTTCGCGAAGGTCAAGGTTCGACTGAAGCTTTTCTCTCATAGCTTTCAGTTCTGCTAAAGACTTAACTTTTGCCATATTTTCCTTGTTTTTAAGGTTGTTATTGAAAATTTGATTTCTAATTTGTCCGTCAAAAGATTACACCTTTTGAAAAACGCTGCAAAAATAAGGAAAAAGCCTATTTATCCTATACTGAATTGTAAATTAGAATCGTTCTAATTTATAAAAGCGGCTTTTTGCAGCAAAAACGGCTTCACAACAAGCATAAACCTGCTGTGAAGCCTTTGATTTCCAAGAGACTAAATGCTTACAGCTCGTCGTTAATCAGCATTTCAAGCACTTTCATGAAATTCTGTTCCTTGAGGGTGGTGTCTCCCTCATCGGCAGAAATGATGTCGTTGATGTCGGCCATGAAGGCGACTTTGTCTTCTTGAGTTTTCAGGAACTCGTCCTTGTGAGCCTTGAAGAAGCTGAGCCAGGCGGGGCTGGTCATGGACTTCCACGAATCAAACACCTCCTTGTAGCTCTTTTCGTCAAACTGCATGCAGATGCGTTCCAACTCGTTCATAGAGATATTACCATCGATGCCAGAGGCGCAAAGCATCATGAAAATCTCAAACTTTTCTTTGGTAAGGTTTTTTTCCATAGGCAAATCTTTGTTACATTTGTGGCAAAAGTAGAAAATAAAATCATACCTTTGCCGCAAATTTCAAAAAAAATGAGAAAATTTTTCATCTTTGCCATTTTAGCCCTCATTTCAACCCTGGTAATCGGGCAAGAAAAATGTTTCTGGGTGTTCTTCACCGACAAAAACGACACTCGTTTTGACCCTTATTCCTATTTCGACGAGAAGGCCATCGAGCGTTACCAACGCAACGGTGCCGACCTTTACGACCTCAGCAATTATCCGCTGAACGACTTCTATGTCAACGCGGTAAAAGCACACTCGGTGGTTTTCGGCGAATCACGCTGGCTGAATGCCGTGGGGATTGAAGCCACCGACGACAACGCAGCCTTGATTGCGCAATTGCCCTTTGTGGCCCTTGTGCAGGAAATCGTCTCCAAGGGAACCGAGGCCTCATTACGAGCGAAGCGTGGCAATCCAGAGATGCAGCCAAAGGATTGCTTCGTCGTTCCTCCTCGCAATGACGAAAACGGTATTATCAACGACGAGGAAGAATCCGCTGACCTCCTGACAGACCAGCTCAAGCGTTTCGGCGGGCAGCATTTCGTCGACAAAGGCTTCAACGGGAAGGGGCTGCGCATCTGCGTGATGGACGGAGGCTTCCCGAAAGTAAACACCCATCCCGCCTTCCAACATCTCCGCGACAACCATCAGATTATATCCACCTATAACTTTCCCAACAATAAAGAAGACGTTTACGGCTGGAGCACACACGGCACGATGGTGCTGAGCTGTATTGCGGGCATCAACGGCAAAGGACAAATGCTCGGTTTGGCCACGGGAGCCGAATTCCTGCTGGCCCGCACCGAAATTGACCCTGAGCCCTTCAAGGAAGAGGTGTGGTGGGCACAAGGTGCCGAATGGGCCGACAAAAACGGCGCCGACATCATCAACAGCTCGCTGGGTTACGGCAAAGACCGCCATTGGACGAAAGACATGAACGGCAAATCGTATGTGGCCAAAGCCGCCCAGAAAGCTGTTGAAAAAGGCATCCTGGTGTGCAACTCAGCCGGCAACGAGGGTGACGACAAGCGATGGATGACCATCATCACCCCTGCCGATGCTGAAAACGTGCTTTGCGTGGGTGGCATCGACGCTGACCTGGAGGACTACAACCACATCTACTTCAGTTCTTACGGCCCTACTGCCGACAAACGCATGAAGCCCAACGTGGTGGCCTTCGGCGAGGCTGAGGTGGCCAATCCCAACGGGGGCTACACCAACGCCTTCGGCACCTCGTTCTCCAGTCCCTTGACGGCCGGTTTCTGCGCCTGCGCCTGGCAGACCCAACGCGACCTGACTGCCCTACAGATGAAAGCGGAGATCGAGAAGTCAGCCGACCTTTATCCCTATTTCGACTACGCCTTTGGCTATGGCGTGCCTCAAGCGGCCTATTTTACCAACGAGTTGAAGCCCGCCGAACGCTCGTTCGACCTCGTTCAGGAAAAAGACGGCGTGCGCATCGCCGTCGCAAACAGATTGAAAAAGCAAGACATTTTCATCAACGTCGAAGATGCCGACGGCGTTTTGGTCGGGTATTATAAAATTCATCCCGATTCGACGGACATTGTTTTGAAAAACAAAGATTTAGGCAACGGAAGAAAACTCAACGTCAGCTACAACGGTTTCTTCAGCTCCTGCCCCATCAACGGCTTGGGCGGCGACATCGAGCTGGCAGCCCACAACAAACGCATCAAAGGGCATGACGGCACCTTCAGAAAAGCGGAAGAGGAAGGTTGGCAGACATCACATTATTTCCAATACGACTACAATTTCGGGAAAACGCCCTGGAACGGCTTCAACCGGCACCTTGCCTTTGGCAACCGTTGGATGTACGGTAAAAATTATAAAATAGGTATGGGCCTGAGCTTGGATTTCAACCGATATGTCGCCAAAGGACAGATTCCCGGTGCCATGGAAGCCACAGACCGCAGAACCATCAGCCGTAACATGCAGATACGCGGCGAGCTTTTCCAACGCGTCGTCAACCGGATGTGGGGCATGAATTGGGACCTGGGCATCTACGGAGGCATCAACATAACACGCCGTGTGAGAACCATCGACAACATCGTCTGGCAAGATGAAGAGGGTAACCCGACACACATTTATAATAATAAGGTCGAAATCAACTACAGCCGCTGCAAAGCCATGAACCTCTTTGAATACGGGGCCGCCACGCGCATCAGCTATTGCATCGGCAACATGCTTAATATCGCGGTTTACGGCAGGTATCGACTGTCGCCCGTTCTCACCAACGACGCTCCCGACCCGTTGCTTGGCACCAAGGCCAACCAGCCCTCGCCGTGGAGCATAGGCATCGAGTTTGAGCTGCTGCATTAACCTAATCCGCCAGAATTTTAAGCAGGCAAAATCCGAAAAAACAAGCACTCCGTGAGACATTAATCGGTTTTGCCGCCTCGCGAGTCTGCACGTGTCGATCCCGGGAGTGTGCACGTGTAGGCTCGGGGAGTCTGCAAATGCAGGCGCGTGGGGCTGCCGTGCGATAGCGGGGCATTTTGGGGCTTTTTTTCGGAGGACGTGTTGCCGCGATGGAATCGCGGCGGAAGGGACCGAACATCGTGCTGGCGGAAATCGCGACAAATGGCTTCCACAAGTTGTGACAATTGACCCTTATTACCCCCACTTTCGGCCACGAGATTGGCCATTTGACCGCAAAGTTCCTTCCAGCTGAGGTCGGGATACTGAAATTCCGAACCGCTGATGTGTGCGCCAAGTATGGGGAAAAGCATCGGAACGAGGGGTTCGTGCATGTCTTTTGAGGCCTGTGAGAGGAGCAATTTGCAGAATTCTGTGCCCTTAGAGGGCTTGGGCATTGCTGGTGCAGTACGGTCAAATATATTGTAACTCATTGTTTTTTAAATTTTTAATTAACATTTG
>JAILDR010000192.1 GCA_024689285.1 Bacteroidales bacterium
ACTATAATGAAAAATACTATCCTATCTTTATTCTTGCTCGTCGCCACAATCGGCCTCCAAGCCCAGACTGAGGCCGAACTGAATGCCTGGAACGACGTCAACGTATATGAAATCAACCGGTTGTATCCCCGAACGAATGTCATCCCCGTGGGCGGGGAATGGTCGCAAAGCCTCTCCGGTAAGTGGAAGTTCCGTTGGTCGGAAACGCCCGCCAAGGCTCCTGCTGATTTCTTCAAGGCGGATTATGACGCAAGCCGATGGGAGACCATCGACGTGCCCGCCAACTGGGAACTGAACGGCTATGGTACGCCCATTTATGTGAATGTCGATAACGAGTTCCGTCCTAACGAGCCGCCTTTTGCCCCGACGGTCGACAACCCCGTGGGCTGCTACGTGACGGAGTTCACCATGCCCGAGTCGTGGAAGAACCGCTTGATTTTCATTAATTTAGGCGCGGTAAAGTCGGCTTATTACGTTTGGGTGAACGGACAGTTTGTGGGCTATACTGAGGATGCCAAAACCAACGCCGAGTTCGACCTCACGCCGTTCGTCAGGGTGGGGAAGAACAAGTTGGCCGTCAAGGTGTATCGCTTCTCCAACGGATCTTACTTCGAGTGTCAGGACTTCTGGCGCATCAGCGGTATCGAGCGTGATGTGGTGGTGTATTCCAAACCCGCGCTGAACATCTGCGACTATGAGGTTCATGCCGGACTGGACCATGCTTATAAAGAAGGTAAGTTCAGTATCGACCTGACGGTTGATAATCATACAGGCAAGTCGTTGAAAAAGGAAAAGGTGGTGGTGTCGCTTTATGACGCAGAAGCGGAAGTGCTGCATTTGGAAAAACAATTGGCCGATGTGGACGGAAAGTTCACGTTGGGCGGGGGACAATCCCGTCTCGACATCAAGCCTTGGTCGGCTGAGCATCCCAACCTCTACCGTATGGAAATCAAGATTCTGGATAAGAAGGGCAGGGAATTGGAGCGTCTTGAAAACCATGTCGGCTTCCGAACTGTGGAAATCAAGGACGGCCAACTTTTGGTCAACGGGAAGTATATATTAATAAAAGGTGTGAACCGCCACGAGCACGACCCCTACACGGGCCACGTCGTCAGCCGCGAGTCGATGGAGCGCGACATCGCCCTGATGAAGCAGATGAACATCAATACGGTACGCACCTGCCATTATCCCGACGACCCCTATTGGTACGAACTCTGCGACCGTTACGGCCTTTACGTTTGGGACGAAGCCAATTGCGAATCCCATGCCCAAGGCTACGGCGAAAAGAGCCTCGCCAAAGACCCGCAATACAAGGAAATGGTCTGGCAGCGCAACCGCAATATGCTTGAACGCGACAAGAACCATCCTTCGGTCATCATGTGGTCGATGGGCAACGAGTGCGGCAACGGCGTCAACTTCGAGTACACCTACGACTGGATGAAGAACCGCGACAAAACCCGCCCTGTGACCTACGAGAGAGCCATCTACGACCGCAATACCGATGTCATCGGCCTGATGTATGCCAGCCCGAAATACTTGCAACGCTTTGTGGATGAAGGTTTTGATAGCGTATATCATCGTCCCTTCATCATGGTGGAATACTGCCACGCGATGGGCAACAGCATGGGCGGATTGAAGGACTATTGGGACGTGATTGAAGCCAACGGGCAACTGCAAGGCGGCTGCATCTGGGACTGGGTGGACCAGAGCTTTGTCGTCCACGATAAAGACAAGAATGTGGATTGGCTTGCCGTCGGCGGCGACTTCGGCCATGCCTACGGGGTGGGCGACGACGACGCTTTCTGCGCCAACGGCGTGGTCGGCAGCGACAGGAGGCCGCATCATCACGCCGCCGAGGTGAAGAAGGTGTATCAGCCCGTAAAGTTTACCGCCAAGGACTTGACTTGGGGCAAGTTTGAGGCCAAAAACTGGCTCTCGTTCACCAACGCCTCGGCCTTCGATTGCGATGTTGAAATCTTCTCGGCTGAGAAAACCTTGCGAAAGGATAAAATCGACCTGAACATGAAGCCCTTTGAAACGCAGGAGATTAATGTTGAGCGTCTGCGCATCTACGGCAATCCCGGCGAGGAGTTTTTCGTCCGTTTCTCGGTTAAGACCAAGGAAGACCAGCCCTTTATGCCGGCCGGTACGGAGGTGGCTTACGACGAGTTCAGGCTGGATTGGCCTTCGGCACCCCTGGAGCCTGTGGCAAAAGAAAAGCAGGTGCGGTTTGATTCGGGTAATGCCTCGGTCTATAATGAGGATTTCTCGGTGGCTTTCGATGAGGAAACGGGGGGAATCAGCTCGTTTGTCTTCAAAGGCAAGGAACTTTTGAAAGGTGATGTTCAAGACAACTTCTGGCGTGCGCCCACTTTGAACGACGAGGTTGACCCCTGGGCTTTGCCCCGTTGGAAAAAGGCGGGCTTGCAGCACCTGACGGCCAAGGCGGACGGCTTGCGTTTCGAAAGGCTGGACGACAATTCGGTTTTGGTTCAAGCTGCTGTTGAATATTATGACGCTATGGATCAGCTGCAAATCGTGGTCAACAAAGTGTATCTCGTTGACGGGGAAGGCTGCATCAGCATCACCAACCGCGTGGAGCCGATGGGAACGGTTACCTCTTTGCCTAAAGTCGGGATGCAGTTCCGCGTGCCCTTGGATTACAAGCTTCTGAGCTATTTCGGAAAAGATACGGAGAATTATCCCGACCGAAACGCCTCGGGCAAAATGGGCTTGTATAAGATGGATGCCTTGAGTTTGTTTGAACATCACGTTGTGCCGCAGGACAACGGCAACCATTCCGACACGCGATGGTTTGCTTTGATGGACGATGCCGACGGGGCAAGGGACGGAAGCCAGATAGGATTGTTCGTCACCATGCCTGAACCGTTCAATTTCAGCATTTACAATTATGACGACGACAACCTCACGACGGCGAGGCGCACCAATCAACTGGAAACCAAAGACTTCCTGACCGTGAACGTCGACTACAGGCAGGCTCCCATCGGTACGGCCACTTGCGGCCCGGGCGTGGATGAGAGACGCGTGCTTGACAACGGGGTGTATGAATACAAGGTGATGCTCCGCGCTTTCGACAGAACGCATAACCCGATGGAGCTGAGCCGCTTCCAAGTGCCGGAGGCTGATACCCTGATGGTTGAGATGCCCGAAATCCATTCGTCGATGCTGGGCGACGAGAACTATCGTATGTATAACCGCCCGATTTCCATTTCCATCACCAGCCCCGACCCGGATGCGGAAATCTATTACACGACCGATGGCACCACCCCGACAACAGCCTCGAGGAAGTACTCCCACGCCTTCATCATCAAAGGCACATGCACGATAAAGGCCAAAGCGTTCAGGAAGGGGATGGTGGAGTCGCTTATGGCGTTGCGTCGGTTCAACCGCTTGAACATCAAGGGAACGACCTTCGTCACCCCGCCGGATGAGCGTTATGGCAAGGAGGCCGACATCGCCCTGATGGATGGCAGGAAAGGCATGCCCGGCGACTACCACAACGATTGGTTGGGCTTCGCTGGCGTTGATATGGAGGCCACCATCGAACTGTCCGTCCCGACAAACATCAGCAGGGTGAAGGTAGGCTTGTGCCACGCGCCTAACGATTGGGTGATGTGGCCTAAGGCTGTTTGGGTTTGTTTCTCGAAAGACGGGAATGAGTTTACCGAATGGCAGCAGGCCGAGTTGCCCGTCTTCGACCGTCCCGACAGGATGCAGGGCTTTGGCCGAATCGAGGCCCGTGCCCTTGTCAATTTCTCGCAGGTGAAGTTCGTCCGCGTCAAGGTGGAGAACCAGGGCGAGTTGCCCGAATGGCATCCCTACGCGGGCGAGAAAGCCTGGATTATGGTGGATGAGGTGGTGATAGAGTGATAAGTATTAGTTTTCATTAGGAAGAAAAAAAGGCGCGTTGAGCGCCTTTTTCCTTTTCTTACCAATCCGCAGATCTTACCAATCTACAGGCATACGCTGTACGGGCATCGTCATGCAACGGGCGCCGCCGCCGCCGCGTGAGAGCTCGTTGCCCTCGAAGGCAACAATACATTTGCGCAGGCGGTCGAGGCTGATTTTGTTGTTGACAATATCGGCAGCGGTCACGATGTTGAAGCCGGCGTCGTTGAGGGCTTCAAGAGTATATTTGTTGCGTCCGTAACCGATGAACTTGCCGGGCTCGAGGCAGAAGAAGTTGCAGCCGCTGTGCCATTGTTCGCGGGCAGCCAGGTCGTCGTCGCCGCCGCCACAGTAAACAGGCTCAAGGTCGAAGCCGATGCCATTAAGTGAATCCACGAGGTTGGCCTCTTCCTTGCCTACGGCTTTTTGTCCGTCGATGGTGATGTGGAAGGTCTTGAATGAAGAATTCATGATGACGGGTTCGTAGACCATGCATTTGTCGACATCAAGCATGGTGAACACCATGTCAAGATGGATGAACGATTCGGGGGTGTGGGGGAGCTCCTGGAAGATGAGGTGCTTCACGCCGGGCTTGGTCTTAAGATGTTCCACAAGGCTTTCCACGCCGTGCATGTTGGTGCGCGCTCCGAGGCCACAGATGACCACGTCGTTGCGGATGATTTGCACGTCGCCGCCTTCTACGGTACCGATGCCGTGAACGTCGTATTCCAACGTGGGCTTCACGACTTTCGTCTCGAAAATGGGATGCATACTGTAGATGGTCTCAAGAATCATGCACTCGCGGGCGCGTACTGTTGAGGCCATGTTGCTGATCATGATGTTGTCGAACATCGTGAACGAGGCGTCGCGCATGAAAAACAGGTTGGGCAACGGCCTGAGCAGATATTTCTCGTTCTTGAAGGTAGCGATGCTGTCCATCTTGACGCCTTCGATGAGTTGGCGCGACAGGGCATCGGCAGGTAGCGACTTGAGGTATTCGGCAACGAGGAGACGGTCTTCGGCTTTGCAGATGCGGTCGACCAGACTGTTTTTGACACGGTTGTCCTGAAGAATGTCGGTCAGCAGGTCGCTGATTTCGTGCACCTGAGCCACTTTTTGCAGCACGCGCTTGAAGTAGTTGTATTCTTTTTGTGCCACTTGAAGGTTCAAGATGTCGCTGAAGAGGTAGAGATGAGCGTCTTCGGGTGTCATGTTCTCGATTTCGGGACCAGGGGTGTGGACCAGAACATGCTGTAATTTACCAATTTCTGAACTTACATTGACGCTGATGGGGTTGAAATCCATAAAGAGTATTTTCGTGAAACAATAAGAGCCTTTCTGAACGTCAAGACTCCAAATAACGCTGCAAAGGTAGCAAATCTTCCCCGATTGTCAAGGCAAAATCTGAAAAATCTACTCGTAAGCCCTAAACATGACCTTTTGGGGCTGCTCGATGCGGAGGTACAAGGCCTCGCATTCCTTTCCGCCCCAGTTGCCCACCAGGCTTGCCTCGCGGGTCAGGGTTTTGAGTTCCTCGAGGAAATCGCTCAGGGGAACCGGATAGGCTCCCAGGCTCTTCAGATGACTTGTCTCCTGCTGGCAGTCGATGAGTTTGAAACCGTTGTTTTTCAGGAACTGGTGGAGATGGAAGAAGGCCACCTTGGAGGCGTCGGAAACCGTGTGGAACATCGACTCGCCGCAAAAGACTTTACCTAAGGCGATACCGTAAAGTCCTCCCACCAGCTCGCCGTCGAGGTAGGTCTCGAAGGAGTGGGCGTAACCCAGCTCATGCAGGTGGGTGTAGGCGCCCACCATCTCGTCATGAATCCAGGTGCCGTTTTGGCCTTCGCGCGGCGTTGCGGCACAACGGAGCATCACCTCGCGGAAACGTGTGTCAATCCTGACCTCAAACTTGCCTGATTTCAAAGTGTGTCTCAGGGAATGGCTGACTTTCATCTCGCCGGGTCGGATGATTAAGCGGGGGTTGAGCGACCACCACAGGATGGGCTCGTCTTTGTGGTACCAAGGGAAGATGCCGTTGGCGTAGGCCACAATGAGGCGTTGGGGCGTGAGGTCGCCGCCAAAGGCCAGCAGCCCGTCGCTATTGGCGCGGTCGGCGGGCGGAAAGAAGCAGTCGTCGTCGTTGAGTTGGAAAATCATGGCGCAAAAATACGGAAATTATCTATCTTTGCACGTTCAATTCAACACTATG
>JAILDR010000230.1 GCA_024689285.1 Bacteroidales bacterium
CGTTTCCAAGCCTTCTGATATTCGCGCAACTCCTCCATCTGTGCCTCGTAGTTTATCGGTTCGCCCTTAATCTCTTCAATCAACCCGGTTAAAGAGTTGCGACGTTTTTCGCCTACAAGCAGTTCGGGCAAGCCATCAATAGAGCTGGTAAGCGTGGGGAACGATTCCGGGATGCTAACCCATCGGAGTTCTTGGCTGAGTTGAACGGAGAAATAGTAGAAATCGCTCTTTTTTATATGATGAGTCAGCTGGTCGAGGAAACACTCCTCCAGATAGTTGATGGGTTTGTTTTTGAGTATGGCCCACACCACGGCAAAGACCGACTCGGCAGCTGACTGCGAATTGAGCCAACTCGAACACTCGTTGATGTAACGCTGGTTGACATCCATGCCTGGCTGGCCATCATAGTTGACACGGACACACTGAAAGTATATCTCGTTGAACAAGCGTACCATAGACACCTCGATATTGCGCTCAGGCAGCAAGTCGAGATACTTTTTATAGATATGACGGTTGAGAGGACTGTTTTTCAAGAAGTCGGTCACTTCATCATAGCCATAAAATAGCAGTTGTCTATATAACCCAGAGGCGGTCACTTTTTAAAGTTTGGAGTTTAGAGTTGATAGTTTATAGTCAGTTGAAAGTTGAAAGTTTAGAAGTACTTCTTGGTGTCCATGTGTTTCTTGATGGCTTCGCATATATTGGTTGGTGGGTTGTCGCCCAAGGCTTCGCGAACTGACTGTCCCTTGTTATTGTATTTCAAAAGAGCCTTTGTCATAGCATTGGCGTTAAAATCATCTTTATAGAGTTTATACCGGTTGAGGAAGGAAATAATATTACCCACAAGGTTGCGATTGAACAACGTGTCGTGTTGCTTGCCAAGTTCAAAAATTTCAGCATCCACCTCGGGCAATAAAAGTATGTCGTTCCACAGCTCAATGTAATGCTTCTGCCAGTCAGATGTATAAAACTCGAATAGTCCGCCCACATATTTTATAATTTCTTCACGAATATGCGGTTTGTCGATTGCGCCCGGGTCTTGTTTCTGAGCGGTGGTTTTATGAGTCATCTCACCATCGGAGCCATAAATATATTCGTTGACAACATGGGAATCCTTGTTGAATTGGTGTACATCCCCATTGAAATTAAATATCTGGGTGGTACCTGAACCCATGTTGGGTGTTTCATTATTGTTCTTTTCCATTGTTTCTTAGCTTTTTAGATTCATTATTCAGGTTTATGGTTCTATTGGAGAGCCATTTTGATGGGCAAGGTCTGTCAAAATGGCTTTTTGCACACCGTTTTATACTTCCTTGTTTGATTTATTCTTGCACGTTCGAAAGTGTAAATTATTGATTATCTAACTTGCAGGTTGAAAGAAAGTTGCCACATCTTTCTTTCATTTTTACCCCTTAAAAGAAGTAGTATTTTTGCCGTCAGAAACAGTTCAGGAAAACAGTTTCGAAGCGTTCTTTGACATACTGGATTTAAGGCTCAAAAATCAAGGTGACTTCTTCCTACCTTCTTGTGAGGACTCCCAGCTCCGCACAACTATATACCTTATATATAAGCGGAGATTCCCAACAACAAAACATCAAAAAACAACAAAAACAAATCACCATGATCGATTACTCAATTTACATGCAGTCGAATCCGATGGATGAAACTGCCGCGCCCAAGGCCTACGCCAAGGCGCAAATGCGTGAAGCCGTAACATTCGATGGCTTCGTAACCCACATCGCCGAACATAACGGCGTATTCAGCCGCGGTACTGTGAAGGGCGTTATCAGCGACGCCTGTGTCTGCATCGTTGAGCATCTGCTCGACGGCAAGAAAGTGCAGCTGGGTGAGCTTGGCAACTTCTGGATCTCGCTTTCGAGCAACGGCACCCCCACGCTTGAGGACTTCAGTGCCAAGAACATCAAGGCCGTGAACATCGTGTTCACCCCTGGCGACGACTTCGAGAACCTTATCGACCGCGCCAAGTTCAACCTGGTGGCCAGCCGTGTGGCACAAGCCGCTACGCTGAAGGCCGAGAAGACCGGCGGCACCGTGGTTGACCTCGAGGCTGCCAAGGCTGCCAGCCGTCCCAACTCCTCTTCCACCTCTGGTGGTTCTGGTTCGTCAGGCAGCGGGTCGGGAACTGAGACCCCGTCGGGTGGCGGTACGAACACAGGTGGCGGTTCTGAAACGCCGACTGGCGGCGGAGGCAACAACCCCGGTGGCGGAGGTGAGGGTGAAGACCCAGAGACGGAGTAATTCCTTAGTTTAGAGTTGAGGGTTGAGAGTCAGTGGTTAGTGTAGAGTAGAAAGTATTAAGTGATGCGGTTGCCCCCGCAATCAGGATAACGGCCTTTCCGTTCGCACTACGCTTGCTGCTGGCTCTTCGCTCTCGCTCGAGGCTCTTCACCTTCTCAATTCATTTATTATCAAATTTAAAATCTTACTGCTATGAAGATTAAATTGACAAAAGCCCAGATCGAAGAGATTCTGGCAGACCCTGAGAAAGCTCAGGAAATCGGTATCAAAACTTCTGACCCCTGGTGGGTGATTGTTTTGAAAGTGCTTGCTTACCTGATTGGCTTGCTGCTCGCTGGTGCTGCAACCACAAGTTGTGCCGCAGCCGCCGCAGCCTACATGGTAATGTAATTCCTTCTCACGGTTGACTGTTTACGATTTACAGTTGACTGACTCTCCGCAGGGTTAGGGGTTATGGGCACAAGCTTCCAACTTTAACCTTTAACCTCTAACCTTTAACCTTTACAAAATTATCAATTATCAATTCTCAACTTTCAATTATCAATTACCACCATGCGTAACATCATCTATTTAATCATCCACTGTTCAGCCGTGCGCCCGTATCAGAAGAGTGGCGTGGCTGAAATCGACCGCTGGCACCGTGCCCGCGGCTGGAAGAACGGTTGCGGTTATCACTACGTGATTCGCCGCGACGGAACCATAGAACCAGGCCGTCCTTTGGAGATGGTTGGTGCACATTGCCAGTACTACAACCGTCACTCCATCGGCATCTGCTACGAAGGCGGGCTTGACGAACAGGGTCGCCCTGCCGACACCCGCACCGAGGCTCAGAAAGCCGCCATGCGTTCACTGCTTGAGCAGCTGCACGTCGACTACCCGAAAGCCGTCATCGTTGGCCACAACGTGTTCAACACCATGAAGGCTTGCCCCTGCTTCAACGCTTTGGCCGAGTTTGCCGACTTGCAACCGAAGTAATCTTCCCACCTCCTGAGGAGGTAGACATCACCTTGTTTTGAACCGCTTGTGACTGAACACGGGTTTCACCTTCGGGTGGGGCTCGTGCTCTTTATTTTAAATATGCTCCTCAACGCCTCTGAAATGCACATTCAGCTCATGCAGGTGCTCCAGCAGGGTTCCAAGAGGCGTTCCCTCGGTCATCTTGGCAAAGGCGTTGACATCTTTCGGGAAGCACTTGCCACCATAGCCATACTTGCCATCGGGGCCGGGCACGTAGGTGTGCGTGTCGTTGATGTAGCCCGAAAGCAGTATGCCGGTGTGCACCTTGCGCCAGTCGGCTCCCATCTGCTCGCAGTATTCGCGGCAGGCGTTGAAGTAGGTCACCTTGTAGGCGCCAAACACGTTGTGCATATACTTGGTGAGCTCGGCCTCGAGGGGCGTCATCACCGTGAACTTCTTGCCCACGAATATCTTGGTGAGCAGCTCGTGCGCGCCCGTGAAGACCATGGTCTGCTTCTTGAAGTCCTCGATATGGGTGCGCTCGGTGAGGAACTCGGGCATGTAGCACACCTGGTGGCCTGTCTCGCGTGAAAGGCGGTCGCTGGTACCAGGCAGGATGGTAGTGCGCACAAATACAGGCACATCGGGCAGTTTCTTGATGAGTTCCGTCATCAATCGCAGATCTTGCGTGCCGTCGTCTTCTGTTGGCACATGAATCTGAAGGAATGCAATATCCACATTGCTCAGGTCATCATTATATCCCTTAGGAGGATCACTGATGAAAAGCTTGCACTCAGGGTTGTTGTGTTCCAACCAATCTTTGAGGGCTCCACCCACGAAGCCGCATCCGATAATTCCGACGTTAATCATTGTTCTGTATGTTTAATTGTTTAATGTTCTGCTAAGTTGTTTAAATACTTATGGTTCGTTAAAACTATAAAAGAAAATCTTTTTTTTGGATTTGAAAACTACATCTTTTGATCCAAATTCTTCCCCTTCTCCTCATGTTCAAAGTTCGGGATGAACTCCTTGATGGCCTCCACAACCTGAGCTTTGGTGAAGTCGGGATTGGCGAAGAGGGATTCCAGTTTGCCGAAGAAACCGTTCACCTCGTCCATGTCGTGACGTGTGGTCTGCTCCACTACGCCCAAGGCCTTGAAGCGTTGCATGTCGATTTTTTCGCCTGGCACATAGAACTCTTCGTAGGCTTTCTCGCCTGTGGTGTCACTTTTGAAGTACACCGTTGGGTACTTCGGGGTTTCAAGTTTCAAGTTCCAAGTTTCAGGTTTTAAGGCTGCGGCTTTGTGCTTTGCCTCCTCATCGGTTACACAGAGGTCTTTCTCCAGCCCTTTTGCGGTGACAAACTTGTCGCAGATAGAAGAGAAGGTGAGCATTTGGTCTTCGCCTAATTTCGGGAAGAACACTTCGCCACCATTGCCGAGGATGCAGGCCAGCATACAGATTTGACCGCTCTCCTCGGGAGAAACGAAATAACGTTTCACATCGCTCGGGGCTGCCAGCGGCTGCTTCTTCTGTAGGCGGTGAATCCAGCCATCAGGCAAAGAACCGTTGCTGAAGGCCACATTGGCAAATCGCGCTGTGGTAACTTTGAAGTACTTGTTGTAGGCCATCACCAGGTCTTCCATAATGCGCTTGCTGGCACCCATGATGTTCACAGGATTGGCAGCCTTATCGGTAGAGACA
>JAILDR010000236.1 GCA_024689285.1 Bacteroidales bacterium
GGGACGAAGACCAAAGGCGCCAGCAAGAATCAAAGCGTAAGCCATCTCGTCACTCACCCCCAAAGCCGTCATCTCGCGCATAGCATCGGGAGTTACAAGCCGCGGATTATTGTTGAGCAGCAACGCCTCGAGGCGCAACAATTTCTCACCCAAATGGTTCACTCGCCTTTGATTTGAACAAACGATTTCACCGGAGCAATACTTTCCAAGAGAGCGTGGTCGTAGAGGTCGGGAAATTCGACGAGGAAAATAAACTCCTTGACCTTAACTTTGTATTCTTTGCCGTCCACAATCACCCTCTCCTTGTTGAGCGCCTCGGAGATGCCGATAGCGGTACCACCCGTCGCCAGAATATCATCCAAAAAAGTGAGGTAGAAAGTGTCACCCTCAGGCTTTCCCGCGGCAATGTCAGAGAGGCGGTAATAAACCTGATCAGGACCATACTCTTTCATAATCTGCACTCCCCGCAAATCGCCCTCAGCATAAGGCAACTTACCCTTTTTGCGGATAGGGACAATATTTTGAACCAACTTCGATTGTGTCAGCAGCGGAGCGGCAAAGAGGAAGCCACGAGCCTCAACTGTTACGACATTGGGACAATGCGTGTTGGCGTCGATATCGGCAATCAACTGATTGAAAGCCTCCTTGTTGGACATAAAAGGGATTATGTCAATAAAATCGATACCAGGCTTCGGGAAATCGGGATAATGATTAATTACCTCTTTATAGTTCATTGTTGAGGGGGTATTTTATATTATAAAACTAGTAATCTTTCGTTTACGAACGAACGCAAAAAACATGTTCGACATGCAAATTTACAAGAAAAAAGTTTATTTGTAAAGGTTATAGGTTAAAGGTTAAAGGATAAAGATTTCTCTTAATTAAGAATCAACATCTTACACACCGATATATTTATTTAACGACAAAAAAAAGCAATCCATCGTTAAAGCAATACACGACAAGCAGAAAAAGAGCCACTTTAAATCTTTCAAGAAAAATATATTTTGTCAATCCAGATAAAATACCTATTTTTGTAAACTGCATTTATTAAATAATAATCGAATAATTAACATAAAATCAAAAATATATACAAATGAAAACAACTCCCTACACAGATTTACACATTTCTTTGGGTGCCAAGATGGCAGAATTTGCAGGTTACAATATGCCTATCCAATACACCGGTCTTGTTGAAGAGCACAACAATGTCCGCAACAATGTAGGTGTATTCGACGTCAGCCACATGGGCGAATTCCGCGCCAAAGGACCTATCGCCAAGCACTTCATGCAGTATGTCACCACCAACAACGTCGAAGACCTCTTCGACGGCAAGGTGCAGTACACCTGCCTCCCCAACGGTCAGGGTGGTGTAGTTGACGACATGCTCGTATACCGTGTTCACGACGACGAGTACTTCATGGTTCCCAACGCCGCCAACATCGACAAAGACTGGAACTGGATGAGCCAGATAGCCGACAAGATGGGCATGGAACTGGGTAAGGATTTCGTCAACGAGAGCGAGCAGTGGGCACAGCTCGCCGTACAGGGTCCCAACGCCCTCAAGGCCATGCAGAAGCTGACCAGCGAGAACATCGTTGATATGGAATATTACACCTTCAAGATCCTCACCTTCGCCGGCATCCCCAACATCATCCTCTCCACCACCGGTTACACAGGCGCTGGCGGATGCGAGATATACATCCCCAAGGAGAAAGCCATCGAGGTTTGGAACGCCGTTTTCGAGGCAGGTAAAGAGTTTGGCATCATGCCCGCAGGTCTTGGTTGCCGCGACACCCTCCGTCTTGAGAAAGGCTTCGCCCTCTACGGCCACGAGATGGACGACACCGTCAGCCCACTCGAGGCACCTTTGGCATTCATCGTCAAGCTGAAAGCCGAGAACAACAACTTCATCAACAAGGAGCTCCTCCTCGCCCAGAAGGCCGCCGGCTTCAAGCGCAAAGTGGCTGGCTTCGAGATGATCGACCGCGGTATCGCCCGCAACGGCTATGACGTATGCGACGCACAAGGCAACAAGATTGGCGAAGTTCGCAGCGGTTCTCCAAGTCCCAGCACCGGCAAGAACATCGGCACCGCCCTCATCTGCGCCGAATACGCTAAGACCGGCACCGAGATCTACATCAAGATCCGCGAGCAACGCCTCAAGGCCGTCACCGTCAAGATGCCCTTCTACGAAGGATAATCCCGGGAACGCAGACGGCCTCGTCTGCACCCAACGTGCATCGTCACGATTATACATTTAGTAAAACGGGCTTGCTCCTCAAAGCAAGCCCGTTTATTTTTTGCGAATTCTAAAAAATATTTTTCTCTATGTCGCAAAAAGTGAGTATTTTTGCAATGCGATGGAAAACAATAATTCTGTGTCAAGTCCCCGTATTCACTGGACGATAGCGTTGATACCGCTGGCGGTGCTGGTGGCATTGCAGGTGCTCGTTATCCGC
>JAILDR010000240.1 GCA_024689285.1 Bacteroidales bacterium
TCTTGATGACAAACTGAGGGTCGTTCTGCCCGAAAACCGTGCTGCCGGCGAGCATCAAAACCGCCGCTACCAATGAAAAACCAATATGCCTAATCAACATCCTGTTCATTACAAACTTACTAATACATTCGTTTTTAGATAGTTACACAGAACCACACCCTTTGGGGCATAGCCCTACAAATAGTGTGCAAAGGTACAAATTTTAGTCCAAAAGTAAATGCTTTTCGGACTAATTTTTTATAATTATTATTATTATAATTTTATTAAATAAAAGAAAACTATGTAAGTATCACATTCACAGCAAAATAATCTTACAGGATTGTGTCGAAGACGGGATTGTATTACTTGGTGTATCAACGTTCCACCAGATACTCCCCTACCGTCATCGTGTCGCGGTTGAACTGGATGCCCACCTTGACGACCTTGCGGCCTTCGGTCTCGTAGGGCAGCGCGTAGCCCTTGCCGTTGATTTGGTCGAGGGCTTCTTGGGCCGTGCCGTTCACCTTCAGTTCAAAGACGTAGGTAGTGTCAGGCATCAGCACCACGAAGTCGATGCGCCCGCCGCGGCACTTCACCTGGGTCTGGGCATAGACGTTCAGCATGTTGAATATCAGCCAGAAGGTGTATTCGTAGAAGCCTTCCGAGGCTGCCGCGTCCTCCAGCTTGCGCTTGAAGCCCTCCACGTAGGGGATGCCGGCGAGGAAGGATTTCAGCTCCTGCATGGCGGTGTCGATGTCGTCGTTCTTCAAGGCTTGCCACAGCCTTAAGGCGAAGCCGTTGCGCACCTCCCTGCCGTCCAGTCCGGTATAGGTAGGGATGAGACCCCTGACGAGGCCTACCCTCACCTCGTTGTTGGGAATGGACAGGGTGAATATCTCCCCTTCGAGGCAGTAGTCTTTAATGGTCAGGTAGCCGCTATGGTAGAGCAAGGGAAGCGCGTCTTCCATGGCCTCGGTGGGGCAGTCGAAAGAAGAAGCGTCGCACTCGATGCGGTCCATCGTGGTGATGTCGGTGCGAAAATGCTGCATCTGGCGAATGAGGAAGGTGGGCGTGGCGCTCTCAAACCAGTAGTTGGCCATCTTCCTCTGCTGGAAACAAATGCAAAAATAAGTATTTTTATCCAATCGCGTTCATCCTGGGGATGATTTTTTCGGGAAACCAAGAGGCGTTGTCCCTGTCCCACGCCGGGAGGGTGTCCCGCTTGGCGGCGAGTGTCCCCTGTCCCGCTGTCCCACTATCCCTATAGGGATAGTTGGGACAAGGGTACAGATGGGACACTTTAGGGACACCTTGATGGGACTGTCCCAAGGTGTCGTTTCCTGATTTAGGCTGACTGTTTAGTGTCGTTAATCGCTGGTTGGAGTTGTCCCAACTGTCCCAAGGTGTCCCACTGTCCCAGGCATGGGACAGGTGGGACAGGTGGGACAGTTGTGGGACACCTGTGGTGCGTCTGGATCACGTCATAGGTAAGTCGAGGGTGAGTCGAGGGTGAGTCGAGGGTGAGTCGAAGGTAGACAGCAAAAAAGCAATGTTGGTCTGAAAAACAATCGAAGGCAGACGAGATTGGAGGGTGAAGGGGTGCAGTAAATGTCCCCCTGTCCCACTGTCTCAAGGGGTGGCACAGTGGGACAGGGACACCGAACTCCAAGGTAGCTTCGACTTAACACCATAGTACCTATTGCCTATTGCCTATACATCCTTCTCACCCGCTCGTCCAAATACCGTTCTGGTGAAGGCGCAGGGGCCTCGCCTATCTTGTTGCCCTTGGTGATAAGGATGTATTCAGGGAAGGTGCGCACGTTGTAAGTCTCCAAAAGAAGAATGTTGTCGCCTAAATCCAGAAGAGGCCAATCCTGCCGTTTCTCTTCGAAGTACTGCTTGACAAGGGGCATTTTTTCGCGGGTGGCTATAGTGAGGATTTGCACAGAATCCTGCCATTGGTGGTGCAGGCTTCTCAATTCGGCAAACTGCCTTTCGCTGAAAGGCGAAATGCCGTCAACGAACTGCAACAACACCAAATCATCTTTGAAATCGGAAAGGCTTACAGGATTTCCCTTGCTGTCTCTTAAAGTGAACTTGGGGGCGTTGCCACCAACCGCCAAACGGTTGTATTTCACGAAGAAATCGTCGATAATGGCCTTGTGTTCGGCATAGTGGGTCTGCGATTTGATATGGTTCAGATGTTCCTTGGCGAGACGGCTCGTGGTGCGGTCACCATAGCAGAGTTTCCTTAGGTTATAAATGGCAATCAGCTCAGCAAGCCGGGGATTGCGAGACATCAACGGGTCGGTGCCCAGGTAGGTTTTGAAGGCCGTATGCCCTTCTGCAAAAGCTTGGTTAAGCAGATGGCTGTCGTATGCCGCGCTGTTGAAATAGCCGTCAAACAGCTCCTTGAAGAGATCCATGTAGGCGGTTTGGGTATACAGCACCGGTTGCCCGTCATAATAGTCCTTGATGATTTTCTTGCCCCCATCGGTACTGATACCCAGCCTGACCGAAGCAATCTTGTATCGGTTATAGGCTTTCACGTAGTCTGACTTGATATCCGGCACCACTTTATTAATGGTGTTTTGGATGGAGTCGATGTAGCGCAGCTGCCTTCCGCGATAGATTTGATTGAAATGCTCGACGAGGTAGCTGTTGATGATTTCCTCGGAATAGACGAGCTGCCGGTAGAGTCCCTGGTCGGAGGCGCGTTTCACGCGCAAGGTGGGCAAATCCTTCTCGAAGTAAGAGACGTTCTCTTGCTGCTTGGGGATGATGATGTCAACGTCGTAGGTGGCGTTGGGAGAAAGCACCAGGTCGACGTACTCCAAGCCGACATAGATGCGTGCGGGAAGAATCTGCTTCAGGGTGCCTTCCAGGATGAAGCTGCCTTGCTTGTCGCTTCGGTTTTGGTCAAGGAGCAGGCCAGTCTCGTTGACAAGGTCTTCATAAACGAAAAGACGCATCAAAGCGTCGGCCTGATTGGTCCTACCGGTGATGGTAACATTCTGCGCGTTTGCCACAAAGGCAAACAGGGCAAAGACGAGGGTGATGATGTTGCGTTTCATGCCTTGAAAACGCGATAAAGGCCAAATTATTGCCTTTCGGGCAGTTTCACCTCGACAGGCATGAATTTCGACACGTCGCCACCGTTCTTGTAGATGTCGCGCACGACGCTCGACGACACGCCTACCAGTTCGCTCTCGGTGAGGAGGAATATGGTTTCCAGCTCGGGATGCAGGCGCTTGTTGGCGTGACCTATCATGTTCTCATACTCGAAGTCGCTGCCGCAACGCAAGCCTCTGATGATTGTGTTGGCCCCCACTTTCTTGCAGAAGTCGGCAGTAAGGCCCTCATAGCTCTCCACCTTCACATTCGGGTAGTCGGCGAAGACAGCTTCACACCACTTGATGCGGTCCTGCAATTCAAAGGTGGAACGCTTTTCCATATTGATGCCGACGGCGACATAAATCTCGTCGAACAGAGGGAGGGCGCGAAGTACAATGGAACGGTGACCCAGGGTGATGGGGTCGAAAGAACCGGGGAAAACGGCTATTCTTTTCATGAGTTTGTCTATTTTTCGGGCTGCAAAAGTATCACTTTGTTGTGAGTTGACGCAAATCTTCACCTAAAATATTGCTTAAAGAGCGGAAGGTGTATTTCAAAAAAGCCTCAATCTCTTCGTTCCCAATCAGTTTCACCTCGCTGATGCCTTCTTCAGCCTGAGGCTTCAACTGCAAAGCCTCTTCCGTCTCCATCAGATACCACCAAGTGCGTTTCAATCGCCACTCCTCCCCCATCTGATAGCAATGCCAAGTGGAAGGCAACTCCTTGATGATGCGTAGCTTTTTGATGCCCGTTTCCTCTTCCACCTCGCGCAGGGCTGCTTGTTCAGGCTGTTCACCTATTTCTATATGTCCCTTGGGCAGGTCGGGGATGCCGTTGCGAGTGATGGTGACGATTTTGCCGTCCTTGACGACGATGCCGCCAGCGGCGGGAGCCATGCGGAAGGCCTCATTGAGGGCAGCAGCCACAGCGTTTTCGCCCACTTCGTGGACAAAAGTTTCGGTCTGGTCGGGGTCGTCAAGCCATTCCTGCAAAAAATCGAAAATAATATCCGTTTCGTATCTGTCAGATTCATGGAGCGTTGCATCGAATTTCAACGAATTGCCGTCGATTTTCGGGAAAACAAGTGTTTTATTGTCTAGAAAAATCTTGTACATTTGTAGCGTGATTTGAACGCGACAAAGATACAACATTTACATATACCATGAATTACGAAGACTCAGCATTGATTTTGGCCTTGCATCTATTACAGATTAAAGCCGTGAAACTCAGCCCGAAAGCCCCGTTCACCTGGGCATCAGGATTGAAAAGCCCCATCTATTGTGACAATCGCGTCACACTCTCCTACCCTGCCGTGAGAACCTATATCCGCCAGCAGTTTGTGGAGAAGCTGATGCAGAACTTCGGCAAGCCCGACGTGATTGCGGGTGTTGCCACAGGCGGTATCGCCCAAGGCGCGTTGGTGGCGCAGGAGCTGGGACTGCCGTTTGTGTATGTGCGCAGCGAGAAGAAGTCACACGGAATGCAAAACCAGATTGAGGGCGTCATCAACGCAGGCCAGTCGGTGGTAGTCGTTGAGGACTTGGTCTCGACGGGCAAATCAAGCCTGTTGGCTGTGGACGCCTTGCGCGAGGCAGGTGCCGAGGTGAAAGGCATGGTGGCCATCTTCACCTATCAGATGGAAGTCGCCAAGAAGAATTTCGAGGAGAAGAACTGTCAGTTGGTCACTTTGTCGAACTACGAGACGCTGATTCACAAAGCCATGGAAGAGTCCTACATTACCGAAGAGGACGTGCAGTCGTTGAAGGAATGGCGCAAGGACCAGCAGGCCTGGAGCGACAGGTGGAATTGATAACTGTTCTTGTAGAGACGCATTGAATGCGTCTCGTAACTTTGTGTTTGTCGGGTGCAAATAATATAGAAAAAAATTTTGGTCGGAAACAAATCTGACACAAATCTTTCAGAAAAATGGCCGAGATGAACTATTTTTCATATTTTTGCATTCTAAATCAGATGAACGATGAATTCTTACGATGACATTGAAGAGACAAAGCCCTCGATGGCTTCAGAACCGCAAGTAGCGTATGGAAGTGTCCAAGCGTCAATGACCCTGCCATATCCATCTTCGGATAGAATCCCTGAAGGATACATGTCACTGAAGCGTTTTGGGGAATTGTTTCACCAAAAACTTGATGCCTGCTATGCGCAGTTACGAAGTGATAGTAAGTGATGAGGCCTACTCTGATTTGGACGAAATGGCATTGTATATCGCTCAACTCTATCGTCCAAAAAGCGGACACAATTATGTAAATCGGATTTTAGGCCAGTTGGCGGCTTTGGCATATACTGCTGACATTTATCAGTTTAACCGCTTGATGACAGCAAAGAGGATTCATCCACAAGCCAAGACTTTATCCATTATGAATCATCGCTGGACAGTAGTGTTTCACATAGAAGGCATTTATGTGATTGTTGACAGAATCATTCCGTCTAAGATGATGGTAGAATAAACTGTTCTTGTAGAGACGCATTGAATGCGTCTCTACAGCAAGAATTTGATTTCTTTTATATCAAAGCAGAGCATTTGGTTTTCCTTGTTTATGAGCAACAAACGTCCAAATTCGTCTATCCCTTTCATATAAAGTTGCAAGACTTTACCGCCGATTTCATATTCTGCCCAAGTGCGGTAGCGGAACAACCGTTTCAGGTATTCTTGCTCGATGAGGGCGGGATTGGATTTCAGTTGCTCCACCTTGTTTGATATATGCACCGCGATTTGCTCCAACAGCGGTTGCAAGTCGTAGGTTTTGCCCGTGATTTGTTTCAGTGAAATCGGGTGCGTCGGCCAATTTTGGAATTGCATTTGATTGACATTCAATCCAATGCCAATAATAGAAACATCCATCATATTGGCCTTAATCGTGCTGTTGATGAGGATGCCTGCAAGTTTACGGTTTTCATAATAAATGTCGTTGGGCCATTTGATAAGGAGCTTTTCTGAAGGCAGCAAAGCATCCAATGCTTGAACCAAGCCCAAAGCCACCGCCTCAGACAAAAGGAACTGCCGCCCGGCTGGAAGGAAGTCCACGCCCAAGGCCAAAGAGAAAGTGAGGTTTTTCCCGACCTCACTTTCCCAAGTGTTGCTCCCCATCCCCTTCCCTGCCGTCTGCCCGTCGGCACTTACCACCCAGTTGCGGATGTCGCATCCCGACTGCTGGCGTTGCAGGTAGGCGTTGGTGGAGTCAGTTTGCTCTAAATGAACGTATTTGAGCATTATTTTACAACAATTCTTTGCGTCTCGCTGCCGACTTGAATGGCGTAGATGCCAGCACCGTATGCCTTCATGTCGATTTGGAGCCAGCCGTCAGCCACGCCTTCAAAGACACGCTGGCCTGCCATATTATATACAGTGACGCTTTGCTTGCCTTCACAAACGATATTCAAGACCCCCGATGTCGGGTTGGGATAGACCGTGGCTGTGCGGTCAAAGGATTCCTCGACACCGGCGGTCACTTCATAGCTGAATTCGTTGCTCTCTAAATCGGCAAACTCGCTGCCTGAGAAGAGCGTGGTGCCACCAGCCTTCAGGCCATAAAAACCACCGGTTAGGCCGTTGCCGCCAGCGTCATAGACGGTAAGGTCGTAGCAGCCGTCTCCTGTGACTTCAAGCGTTTCGGTGTAATTGTGATTGGCTTGGTCGTAAGGCCCTCCTTCTTGAATGATTTCGCCCGTGGCCATATTCTTCACCTGCCAAGTGGTCTCCTGCGGGTTGTTGTCGGTACGGATGCTGAGTTTCAGCACCTTGCCCACCGTTTCGGGAGCACCTTTGATATCGCAGGCAACCACATTGTTTTTCGCAGCTTCGTCGGGTCCTCCATTGGCACTCTTGATGCACACTTCCAAAGTGTTCTCGTCCTCAACGGGGAAACTGACCTCGCCCAGTGCTACTCTCTCGGAAGCAAAAACTGGAAGGTTTCCCGTCCATTCCACAATATCCACCACCTCACCGTTGACTTTCACCTCAAGCTCAGCAGAGGTCAAGGGATTGCTGCCGAAATTGCCCAATTCAACCACTGGTTCAACCAAGCCGCTGCAGCTCACCGACTTCACATGGTCGATATGGCTCAAGCCGGCTTCGTTCTGATAGAAAGGCTCAATGCTTTGGCTCGAGCGACAGGCTTGATAAACCTCTTTTGTATTCGGGTTCTGCACCCAAGCGATGGCATCAAGTTGGTCGA
Organism: Bacteroidales bacterium; assembly: GCA_024689285.1. Next base: position 7,290 of record JAILDR010000240.1, read on the forward strand.
CATTGTAGACATTGGCCCATTCCCATGAGAAGCTGTAAGCAAAATAATCGCCCTCGTTCAACTCGCCAATAACGGTTCCAGCAGCTGTAGGCAACAGTTTCTTCATTACGCTGTAGAAATCTCTTTCACCGTTGGTACCGGGAGCGGAGTTGTAGTGGATTTCTTTTTCGATGACACCGACATACAGTTTGCAGCTGCCATTGATGGCGGAAGAAGCGCGACCCATCACATGCACCGTGATGATTTGGGCATCCTGGTCCAATTCATAACCCAGACGCATCTCCAGCGGCGATTCAACAGCCAGCCAGTTGTTGACTGAGCTCTGGTTCAGATACCCGGGTTGGTTAGAGAAACGGATGCCATCCACAACGGTATGAGGCACAGCATTAATACTGTAAACTCCGCGACGCGCATCGTTGTCAGCGGTGTTGTGGAGATACATCGGGTCGTTCGATCCGGGCCAACTCATGTGGTACTTGATAGCGGCCACACGGTCACCATTGTTGCTGATAAGGGCATCCAAGCCAGGGTTCTGTGAAGCACAGGGGCCACAACTCGTGTTGGTGAAACACTCGAACAGCAACACACGTTCATTTTGTGCATTGATTTTCAAGCAGAAAAGCATCATCAAAGATGCAAGAATCAAGGTAAATCTGTTCATGGAATAATGAGTTTTGATGATTATTGATGCACAAAAATAGCCAATTTTTCAAAAACAATGATTTTTTTGTGATTTTTGTTGCAAAATTGTGAAAATTTTCCCAATTTTGCAGGTTCAAAAGAAAACGATTAATCAATCAATTAAAACTTTACACTATGATTAAAAAATCTATCTTTACCTTAATGTTTTTGGCCGTAATCGGCTTTGTTTCAGCACAATCAATTCAATTTGAGCTGAACGGCAACGTCATCAACGAGGGCGATGCCATTGAATGCACAACCGTCAACGAATGGGGCGAATACTTCCAGGACATGCAACTCCGCAACCTCACTTCGGACGACCTTGACATCATGGTCGAAAAAGAGGTGCTCGAAAACCTTGAAGGCACAATGAACTGGTTCTGCTGGGGTCTTTGCTTCAGCCCCGATGTTTTGGTTAGCCCCAGCCCTGTGACAGTGGCTGCCAACAGCGTTACTGACGAAAGCGCACTCTCCTTCCACGCCATGTTTAACGACGATGTTTTCGGCTACGTGGTGGTGAAGTATTCCGCTTATGTTGAGCGTCATCCCGAGGAGCGCATCAGCATCATCGTGAAGTTCCACAAATCAGGCGAAGGCGTCGACGACAACCTTAGCTCAATGGAGATGAGCCAAGCCTACCCCAACCCCGCCTCTTCGGTGGTGAACTTCGATTATAACTGCAATGGCAACCTCACCGCTGTGGTATACAACATCGTGGGCCAAGAAGTGCTTCGCCAAGATTTGAACTCCAACTTCGGCCAGATGAATTTCTCCGTTGCCGACCTGAACGACGGCATTTACTTCTGCACCATGATGGTCAACGGACGTGCTCTCGCTACGCAAAAGTTCATCGTGAAGAAATAAACAGCAAAAGCTAACCCAACTCATGAGAAAAGTCCTCACCACCTTCGTGCTCATGCTGTTGGCCACCTTGACGTTTGGCCAGCAATGGGTTGCCATCAAGAGCGGCACCCCAAGCACCATCCAGACGACTTTGGTCTCTTCTTCCGAAAGTCAAATCACCGTCAACCTGCAAGTCCCTGGCTTCTATACCTTTGAGGTGACCACTCCACGCGGCGAGGCCAACATCATCTCGGTTCCGCGCACGGTCAGCACCGCTGCCGCCGGCGAGCCCAATCTGCCCTTGATTGCCGTTCCGGCCATCATAGGCGACATGCAACATTACAGCATCCGCCTCGTTGACGCACAATACACTGATTTCCAGATGGAAGTCGCGCCATCGAAAGGCGATTTTCCGCGTAGCATCAACCCTGAAGATGTGCCTTACACCTACGGCGAAGTCTATTCGACGGATGCTTTCTTCCCTGCTCAGAATGTGGGGCTCTATGAGCCTTATATCCTTCGCGACTTCCGTGGACAGAACATGGTGGTCTACCCCTTTGCCTACAACCCCGTAACACACACCTTGCGTGTGTATTACAACATGACCGTTGAGATGTATGCCGACGGTCAGCAGGGCGAAAACACCTTCAGCCGCCGCTCGAATGAGGTGAAGATGGACGCTGAATTTGGTGCCCTCTACGACAACCACTTCATCAATTTCCACGAGGGTTTGAGCAAATACACACCCGTCGACGAGACGGGCGAACTGCTCATCATCTGCCACGATGCTTTCATGAGCGCGATGCAGCCTTTTGTCAACTGGAAGAAACAGATTGGTCGTCCTACCACGATGGTTGGCACGAGCACGGCAGGCTCTACCAGCGATGCGCTAAAGGCTTACATCCAGGCACAATACAACAGCAATCCAAACATCAGCCACATCCTGCTGGTGGGTGATTCGCAACACATCCAAGGTTATTATGCCTACAATGGAGGCTATAGCGGCCGTTCCGACAACTGGTATGGCCAATTGGCAGGCAATGACTTTTACAATGAGGTCATCGTAGGACGTTTTTCCGCCGAAACCGAGGCACAAGTTACCACCCAAGTCGACAAGGTGATCCATTACGAAAGAGACATCAATGCTTCTGACACTTGGCTTAATATTGGCCAAGGAATATCGAAAAACGAAGGTGCGGGCAGCGGACACTACGGCGAGTCAGACTATCAACACATTGACAACATTCGCGACGACCTTTTGAATTACGGTTATGCGACCGTACATCGTGACTATCAAGGTGTTTCTGGAGTCACTTCCAGCGCGGCCATCATCAGCCAGCACATCAACGAAGGCGTGAGCATCATCAACTATTGCAACCACGGCAACACCACCAGTTGGGGCGTTTTCAGCTACAGCAACTCGCACGTCAACGCCTTGACCAACGACCACAAGCTGCCTTTCATCTGGTCGGTGGCCTGCGACAATGGCAAATACGACTACAACGGAACCTGTTTCGCCGAGGCTTGGCTACGCGCCACCAACAACACCACGGGTGAACCCACTGGCGCCATTGGTGGTATGTTCTCCTACATTTCGCAGCCTTGGCAGCCGCCGCAATACGGCCAAGACGAGATGGTTGACGTGCTTGTGGAGAGCAACAGCAACAACATTAAGCGCACTTTGGGCGGCTGTTCGTTCGACGGCAACATGAAAATCATCGACCAATATGGTCCTAACAACAGTCAAGGTATGGGCACCTATATGACTTGGATTCTTTTCGGCGACCCTTCATTGACCGTGCGCACGGCCATCCCTACCAACATGAACGTGACCCATGCTTCCTCAATGAGCACCAGCGCAACGAGCTTTACCATCAATGCCACCAACGGCAACGGTGCCCTTGCCACCCTCACCCGTAATAATGAAATCATGGGTTCAGCCACCATTAATAATGGTACGTGCAACATCACCTTCGCTGCTCCTGGACAGACTGGCACCGCCACGCTAACTGTGTTTGGCTACAACAAGATTACCTACATTGCCACCATCCAGATTACCGGAGGCGGCACGCAGACCTATAATATTAATGTGTCAGCTAACCCATCCCATGGCGGTCAAGTCGCCGGCGGCGGTTCCTATGACCAAGGGCAGCAATGCACCGTAACAGCTACGGCCAACGCTGGCTACACCTTCACCAACTGGACTGAAGGCGGTAACGTGGTCTCCACTAATGCCAGCTACAGCTTCACCGTTACGGGTAACCGCACCCTGGTGGCCAATTTCACGGCTATGCCACAAGAATACAACATCACCGTTTCAGCCAACCCGACCAATGGTGGTACGGTGACAGGCGGCGGCACTTATCAGCAAGGCCAGTCCTGCATGGTTTCGGCCACACCCAACAACGGCTACACCTTCACCAACTGGACGGAGAACGGCAACGTGGTTTCAACCAACAGCAACTACACCTTTACCGTCAACGGCAACCGCACCTTGGTGGCCCACTTCACGCAACAGAACTACACCATCAACGTGTCGGCTAACCCAACCCTTGGTGGCACAGTGACAGGCGGTGGTGCCTTCCATTATGGCGACAACTGCATCGTTACGGCTACAGCCAACAACGGCTATACCTTCACCAACTGGACTGAAGGCACCAATGTAGTTTCCACCAACGCCAACTACAGCTTCACCGTCACCGGCAACCGCAACCTGGTGGCTAACTTCACAGCTCAGACCTACAC
>JAILDR010000241.1 GCA_024689285.1 Bacteroidales bacterium
CCTTCACCTGGGAAGACTTTGACATTTCCACTTCTGTCAATTGGCAATCGTCTCCCGAGATCACCTTACCCGCCAACGTGAAATATATCGCTATCTTCTGTCATAATGAAACCCCCTCTTATGTCTATCTGGACGACATCAGCATCAGGGTTGACGTGCCCGCCAGCACTTGGAGCCAAGTCACTGCAAGCACCAGCCCCGCCAACCTCACCAACCTTGCCCAGGGAACCACGTATGACGTGAAGGTGGTGCCCAGCTGCGGCGCATCCAGCGAAAGCGATGTGGTGACCTTCACCACCCGGTCAGACGACTTCAAGTTTTTTGTCACCGAAGGCGACTGGAGCAACCCCAACAACTGGGAGCCCGTCGGCATCCCCACCATCGATCAGGATGTTGAACTCTGCGCCGACGTCACCATCACCGGCATTGCCGAAGCCAACTACATCACCCAAGGCAACCATACCATCACCATCGAGGACGGCGGCCAGCTGAAGCACAGCGAATACGGCATCAACAACGCCCTCACCGCCACCGTAAAGAAGAACATCACCGGCTATGGCGAGGGCGACGGCAACTGGTACCTCATCGCCAACCCGGTCATTAACCAAATCACCCCGAGCCAGGAAAACGGTCTGCTGAACGGTCCCTACGACCTCTACAGCTGGGATGCCACTGCCGCCGACGGCTTGGAATGGATCAACTTCAAGACGGAAAACAGTCCGTTCACCGCGCTGAACTACTCCATGAACGGCTACCTCTACGCCAACCAGAACGGCACCGAATTGAGCTTCTACGGTGCAGTTCGCAACAGTAAGAGCTTCCAACTCAAATATGTTGAGAACCATGCGGATTCGTACGAATTCGGCGGCTGGGCGCTCCTTGGCAACCCCTTCGTGTGTGATGCCTACTTGGTCAGCGCCAACTATAACGGCACGGCATTGGCCTGCTACAGGATGAACGCCGAAGGCACCGGCTTTGAGGCCGTTGAAGGTGCCATCGCCCCTATGGAGGGTGTGCTCTATGAGGCTCCGTCAACCGGTTACGTCTATTTCACCAGAACGCCTCCCACCCGCAGCGGCATGCTCAACATGACGGTCACCCAAGGCCGCGCCACGGTCGATAACGCCATCATCCGCTTCGGCGAAGGCAACATGCTTGGCAAGATGAGCTTCCGCGAGGGCAGCACCAAGCTCTATATCCCGCAGGACGGCAAAGACTACGCCGTGGTCAACGCCGGACAATCGGGCGAAATCCCTGTCAATTTCAAGGCCAAGAAGAACGGCACCTACACACTGAATTTTAACGCCGAAGGTGTCATTGCGAGCGAAGCGAAGCAATCCAGCTTAACCAGTATGTTCAGCTATCTGCACCTTATTGATAACCTTACTGGCGATGATGTCAACTTGCTCGTTGGGCCGAGTTACACCTTTGAGGCTAAAACCACCGACTACGCCAGCCGCTTCAAATTGGTGTTTTCCAGCGGCGGTGTTGGAAACGATGCGCCTTTCGCCTTCATCAGCAACGGCAACATCATTGTCAACGGCGAAGGCACATTGCAAATCATTGACGTGCTGGGGCGTGTCGTTGCCCGTAGGGACGTGGCGCATGCGTCCGCCATATCCATCAGTGGGATGCCAGCAGGCGTGTATGTGTTACGCCTCATCAACGGCGACACTGTGAGGACGCAGAAGATAGTCATTGATTGATGTCGGAAGCTATTTGTGAGGCGGTCAAGAGGGAATTGGCCGCCTTTTACCAAGCATAAGCTTCAGCCGTCATCCACTTCCCCTGCACCTTCAGCACCCGTTCAATTACATCACGCACGGCACCTTTACCGCCGGGGCATTCGCTGACGAATTTGCTAATGGCTTTCACTTCGGGAACGGCATCGGCAGGACAGGCGGGTAACCCTACGCGCTGCATCACGCGCAAATCGGGGATGTCATCACCCATGAAGATGATTTCATCAGGCTTCAGCCCGTTCTCTTTCATGTACTCGTCCAGCTTCACCACCTTGTTGGGGATGCCGGTGAACACGTCGGTGACACCGAGGCTGTTCATGCGGACGATGGTGGAAGGGCAGACCGCCCCTGAGATAAGAGCCACGTGATAGCCGAGCTTGGAGGCCAACTGCAGGGCGTAGCCGTCTTTCACGTTGGTGGCACGAAGGGGATGGCCCTCGAAGTCGCAGAAGACGGTGCCGTCGGTCATCACGCCGTCAAAGTCGAAGATGAAAGTGGTGATTTGTGAGAGGATTCCTTGGAGGTCGTTCATTTTTTCTTCAGTTTTGCGCTCCAAAAGTAAGGTTTTTTTGTCAAACCAAGGTTGATAATGCAAAAATGCTTACTTTTGCAACCTTATTTTTTATGGATATGAGAGTAAGACATCAGAATGATAACGTAGAAGAAATCGTGGCCGCGACCATTGAGGCCATGGAAGCCGTGAAAGGCAAGGAAATCGTAACATTGGATCTTCGTGAGATTAACACGGCGGTGACGGACTATTTCGTCATCTGCCACGCTGCCTCCAAGACGCAGGTCGACGCCATTGCCGACAAAGTGGAGGACCTGGTCTTTGAAAAAACGAAGGCTAAACCCTATCATGTGGAAGGTCGCGACAATACGGAATGGATTTTGATAGACTTCGTGGATGTCGTCGTCCACGTGTTCCTCGAGGCGGCTCGCAGCTACTACAAATTGGAGGAACTTTGGGCCGATGCTGAACGTATCGTGAAGCAAAACGAAGATTAACAATGTTAAAACCAATTATTTAGAATGAGCGACAACAATCCCAATGCGGGCGGACAACAACCGAACGGTCCCCAACAGCCCAAGCAGCCCAATCGCAAACCCAATGGCAAGAGACGTGTCAGTCTGTACTGGATTTATGCCATTTTGTTCGTTGTGCTGATTGGTATGCAGTTTTTTGGCAGAGATACTACTACTCAAGAGGAAATCGACCAAGGTCGACTGATAGAATTACTTCAAAAGCAAGAGATTGCGAAGATTGAATTGGTCAACAAGGAAGATGCTGAAATTTACCTCAACGAGAAGGGTTTGTCGAATAACTTCCCGGAGAGCCAAACGCTGGGCGGCACCACCGTCAAGCCAAACTATACCTACAAAATAGGCTCGCTGGAGCGTTTTGAGGAGATGGTGGAGACAGCGCAGCAGGATATTGCCAATCCTGTGTATATCAAGAATGTGAGCCGCTCCAGATGGATGTCGGAGTTTCTGCTGACTTGGATGCTCCCGTTGCTGTTGCTTGTCGTGTTTTGGGTTTTCATCATGCGCGGTATGGGCAATGGTATGGGAGGCGCAGGTCAGATTTTCAACATCGGGAAGTCGAGGGCGCAGCTTTATGACAAGAACGCCGGAAATGTCAATGTGACCTTCAAGGATGTGGCTGGTTTGGAAGAAGCCAAGGTGGAAATCATGGAAGTTGTGGATTTCCTGAAGAATCCTGAGAAATACACCAAACTCGGAGGCAAGATTCCGAAGGGCGTGCTGCTGGTTGGCCCTCCCGGAACGGGTAAGACCTTGCTGGCCAAGTCGGTGGCAGGCGAAGCCAATGTGCCTTTCTTCAGCCTGTCGGGCTCCGATTTCGTCGAGATGTTTGTGGGCGTGGGTGCCTCGCGTGTGCGCGACCTCTTTAACAATGCCAAGTCGAAAGCACCTTGTATTATTTTTATTGATGAGATCGACGCCATCGGACGTGCCCGTGGAAAGAGTGCACTGACGGGTGGTAATGATGAGCGTGAGAGCACGTTGAACCAGCTGCTTACCGAGATGGACGGCTTCGGCACCAACTCGGGTGTTATCGTGCTGGCCGCCACCAACCGCGCTGATATTTTGGATAAGGCCCTACTCCGCGCAGGCCGTTTCGACCGTCAGATTTATGTTGAGCTGCCCGACATTGTGGGCCGTAAGGAAATCTTTGAGGTGCACATGCGTGGCCTGAAGCTGGGCAAGGATGTCGATAAGGACTTTTTGGCCAAGCAGACCCCGGGATTCTCAGGCGCCGATATCGCCAACGTGTGTAACGAGGCTGCGCTGATGGCTGCCCGCAAAGGCAAGGAAGAAATCGACAAGCAGGACTTCCTCGATGCCGTCGACCGTATCATCGGAGGCTTGGAGAAGAAGAACAAGATTATTACGCCCGAGGAGAAGAAAGTCATCGCTTTCCACGAGGCGGGACACGCCACCACGAGCTGGTTGCTGCAATATGCCCATCCGTTGGTGAAGGTGACCATTGTGCCGCGTGGCAACTCATTGGGAGCTGCCTGGTATCTGCCTGAAGAGCGTCAGATTACGACGAAGGAGCAGATGTATCACGAGATGATTGCCACTTTGGGCGGCCGTGCTGCCGAGCAGGTCGTCTTTGGACAAATCTCGACCGGCGCCCTCTCTGACCTTGAGAAGGTGACCAAACAGGCTTTCGCGATGGTGACATACTACGGATTGGATGACGAAATCGGCAACCTGAGCTATTACGACTCAACAGGCCAGCAGGACTACAGCCTGACGAAGCCCTACAGCGAGAAGACTGCCGAGACGATTGACAAGCAAGTGAGCAAAATCATAGAAAAAGCCTATCAAGAAGCCGTGGGCATCCTTACTGACCATCGCGACGGATTGACAAAACTCGCCACCAAGCTTATTGAGGAAGAGGTCATCTTTGGGGAAGACCTGGAACACATCTTCGGTAAGCGTCCGTGGGGTAACTCGGAAGACGAGAAACTGAAGAACGCCGCTCTGAAAGCTGCTGAGAATGAATCTGACACACAACCTGAAAACGAAACTGAAAACGCTTAATATCATGGCTTGGGGGACAAAAACCGACAACGAGGATGTCTCCTTCAAGGAGCAGATACTGGCTAAGGTGCGCAATGCCCTCATTGAGAAGCCGGAGGCCATGTTCATGGACGTCGACCAACGTTCAGAAACATGGGTGCCCATCAGCGAGGATGACGGCACAGCCATCACCTTTGCGCAGAACTTCAAGGACTTAGGAGGCATCTTCATCTATCTTGAAAGCAAAAATGAATTTGCCGAATGCCTCCGTCAGCTGGCTCCTGAAAACGGATGGGAACCCGTATGGTGCACCAGCCCTGCTATGCAAGCTTTACTTAAGCGTTACGGTATTGACTACACAGAGGCCTCAGAACGTGAGCCGAAGCAGAAACTGGTGAGCCTGACCGACTGCGAATGCCTTGTGGCTCAGACGGGAAGTGTGCTCCTGTCGGATGATTTGTCGGGCTCGCGCCTGTCTTATGCTTTGCCCGATGTGCTGCTGGTCTTTGCCACTACCGACCAGATTGTGGGTGGTGTGAAAGAGGCTTTCCGCTATGTCAGGAATCATCATGGCAACAAAATGCCATCGCAGCTGACTTTCGTCACCGGCCCCAGCCGCACTACCGACATTGAACAGACTTTGGTCATCGGAGCCAACGGCATACGACAGGTGGCGGTGTTTTTGGTCGATGCTGAATAATTGGATAAAAAGTGGAAATTTGTTTCTGTTTTATCCAAAAATGCTATTTTTGCGTCGACTAAATCTATCAACATGAAAAAACAGCTATTCCTTATTATGGCTCTTGTGGCTTCATTCGTGCTGCAAGCCCAATGGGTCGATGATCCGACGCGCAACACTTCCATCGCCAATTGCGCCAACGGTGCTGGAGAGGTGCTTGTTTCAACCGACATTACGACGGGTGACTCCTACGTGCAATGGCTTTACCAAGGCGAAAACGGCTGGTCGCCGTGGTTGCAGCGTGTCAATTTTGAAGGTGTGCCGCAATGGCCAGCCGACGGAATTCATGTCACCACTCCCGATTTTGCCACCTGGTCGCCAGGCTATGCTATGACCGCTGTCAACGGAGGCATGGTATCGGTGTTCCGCACCCTTGGGCCTCAACATTGGGCTGTTAAGGTCAATGCCGACGGCACCTTCCCGTGGGGTGAACATGGCATCGTGCTTTTCGATGGTGAAGGCGGTGGCCGCTCTGGAGTGTTGTCCACCTATAGTTATAATCACGACGAAGGTATCTGGGCCATTGGTACTGATATGGACAGCACCTTCCTCCAATATATCGCTGCCGACGGCACATTGTATCCCAAGGTCACCATCAAAGACCCTGCAAAGAAATGTTCCAATGGCCTGTTGGTGCCTGCTGAAAACGGTGTCTTTGTAGTGTATTCCAAACACACCCTCCAAGGCTACACCACTTACAACAAGGAAATCCACATCGCAGGATACAACCAGAACGGCGAACAGATTTTCCCCGAGACGCTGCTGTTCGGACTTCAGTCCGTGGGTGCCAGCTATGTCCATTATGCGATTCCCGACACCAAGGGAGGCGGCTATGTCTATCAATTCCACAACGGTATAGGCGGCGTGTATAATACTTATGTCACGCATTTCGACCAGAGCGGTACGCCCACGATCTCCGACCTCAACGGCATTGCTGTGCATAGTCCCGACTACTCCAATTTTTACACCAATGCCTACGCCACCGTCGACCCCGTGAGCAACGACCTCATTATCGCCTATCTTCAAAAGGATGCGGCCTCTCAATCCCAGCACCGAGTCTATGTCAACCGTATCACGGCCACGGGCGAGAAGCCATGGGGTGACGGCATTCTTGTGGCGGACTACGCAAACGTCTCTTATGGCGACATCCACGTGGATGCCATCGATGCCATTGATGGATTTGTCGTGACCTACGGTACGGGTCAAGGCCGCGTTGAGGCGGTGGGCTACGACATGGAAGGCAATCTGCTGTGGAACACCACGATGAGCTCGACGAACTACAATAAATCCATCAGCGAAAACACTTCGGGCTTTTATAACGGACAATGCGTTGTGGCATGGGTCAATACCGACAATGGTGGCGTCTATGGCCAGAACATCGGATGGGACGGCAATTTGGGTGAGGTCAGCCCACTGCCACCTCCGCCATTGCCTTGCTGCTACGAGCCCACCAATTTCCAAGGCGATTATGTTTACGATGCGGAGGCAGCTGCATACGGTGCCTTGCTCTCCTGGGAGACTCCTGAATACAGCGTTCTGCACTACAACCTCTACCGACACCATCTTGAAGAGGGGACAACAGACATCGTTGAAGTGGATGCCAATGCCACCTCTTATTTCGACGAGACAGCCCCCGGCACGTATAAATACCAACTCACAGCCATGTACGATAACTTAGAGTCGGATTTCGCCCTGACTCCTGAAGGAGAGAACTTCATTATCATAGAGGTGACATCGGTTGCTGAAGACGTAAACGACAAAGAAATCGTTACCCTCCTGAACATCTTTACCACTAACGGCCAACTCATTCGCAATGCCAAATTGGATGAGCTGAGTGCTGGCGCTTACATCGTTCAGGGACTAACCGCCTCGGGCAAACTTGTCACAAAGAAGGTTGTTGTAAATAAGGAATAAAAGGAACTTAAATTATATCATCATGAAAAAACTTGTACTTTTCTTAGCAAGCTTATTCGCTTTTACAGCACTGCAAGCACAATGGGTTGACGACCCGGTCAACAACAACTTCCTCGCCAACTGCGGCAGCGACAACGGTGAACTCTACACCGCCACCAACCCCATCACTGGTGATACTTACCTCCAATGGGAAGGGTTCAGTTCCAATGGATGGTCACCCACCCTGCAACGCCTCAATTATGAAGGTGTGCCGCAATGGGGCAGCGAAGGCATCCATATCGGTGGATTTGAGTTTGCTTCCTACTCGGAAGGTATCTCTATGACCACTACCGCCGACGGAGGCGTGGTGAGTTGTTTCGCCGATTATGAAGGATACACCTACGCCGTAAAAATCAATGCCGATGGCACTTTCGCATGGGGCGAACAAGGCCTGAGACTTTTTGACGGACACGGTTTCTCACGCACCGAGCTGGTGGCTGGAACCGATGGTGGTTTCTGGGCTTTGGGCGCCGACTATGAAAACAGCTATTTGCAATATGTCAATGCAGACGGCACCTTGAACCCCTACGTCACCATTTCTGCCAGTGGTTACAAGTGCATGTTCGGCCAGCTCACTTTGGGCTTGAGCAACTTTGTCTTCGTGACTTACGAAAGATTAGGCAATGGCTTTTACACCAACAAGGACATTTGCCTCGTGGGCTATGACACCAATGGCGTGCAAGTCACCCCCGATGTGCTGCTGATGTCGGAACAGACCTTCCAATCGACTTATATCCATTATGTTGTTCCTGACGGTTTGGGTGGCGGTTATGCTTATATCTGGCATCCGGCCTTTGACCAGGCTTTCAATGTATATGTGTTCCACTATGATGAGGGCGGGGCCTCGACCATCAGCGACACCAACGGCATCCCCGTGCATTCAGCCGACCCGGCCAATTTCTATGGCTCAGCCTATGGTACCGTCGACCCCATCACCCACGACCTCATCATTGCCTATGAGCAAACCGACGCTTCAACCCAGACGCAGAGCAGAATTTACATGAATCGCATTACTACGACAGGTGAAAGGGTATGGGGCGAGGGCATCCTCGTGGCCGATTACATTGGCGTTACTTACTCTAACATTATGGTTGACGCTTTCGAAGATGGCAATGGTTTTACCATTATCTATAATAAAGGTGACGGTTACAACTCCTCCGTTGAGGCCAAAGGCTTCGACAAGGACGGCAACTTGCTTTGGACCAAGACGCTGAGCTCGCGGGATTTCCCCAGGGCCATGTGTGAAAACAGCACCGGATTCCACATGGGACAGAATGTTGTGGCTTGGGTGGATGGCTCCAATGGAGGCCTCTATGGTCAAAACATCGGCCCTGACGGTACGATGGGCCCCATCGATCCTGTCATTCCTCAGCCAGACTGCTTCCCGCCTGCGAACTTCGATGGTGCTTATTCCTACGATGCCGAAACGCAAACCTATGGCGTGATGCTGACGTGGGAAGCCCCCGAGGTGATGCCGCTCCATTATAATCTCTACCGTTTCGACATGAACGTTAAGGAAAACATCGTCATCGAAGTGCCGGGCGATGCCACCTCTTATTATGATGATGCCGCCATGGGGGACTACAAGTACCAACTGACTGCTGTTTATGAGGAATGCGAGTCGGAATTTGCCCTCACACCTGCCGGCGAGGATAACCTCGTTGTTGAAGTGACGGGTATCCCTGAGAATGCCAATGATGAAATCGTCACCATCGTGAACCTCTACAATATGAGAGGCCAAAAACTTGGCACCTTGGATATGGACGAACTCAATTCGGGCGTATATATTATACAAGGTGTAACGGAAGACGGACGCTTGGTGAGCCGTAAAGTGGTGGTGAGCAAGAGATAACGTTTCACCGTAAAACAACAAAAAAGCCGCTGATTAGCGGCTTTTTTTGTGGGAACTGTTGGACTCGAACCAACGACCCCCGCCTTGTAAGGGCGATGCTCTGAACCAACTGAGCTAAGCTCCCTTGGGTTTGCGGCTGCAAAAATAGCACTTTTTTTGCTTTTTTCGACATCAAAGGCGCAAATTTCTGTTTTTTTGTTACTTTTGTAGCAACAAAGAACTGACGCTGTTAAGCTGTTTGTGATTTGAAAAACTGTGTTTCAGTAAGTTAAAAGCAAAATCTTCCTTTCAACAATAAAACAATCAATAATACAACAATACTATGGGACTTATCAAAGCAATAGCAGGCTCCATCGGAGGCACGCTGAGAGATCAATGGTTGGATCTTATCAAATGTGACAACATGGACATGGAAACCTTGATGGTGAAACAAACCACCAAGTCGGGACAGATTTCAAAGAATAGCCGCATCCTCGTGGCTCCTGGCCAAGTGGCGGTCATCTATGATAGCGGTTCGGTGCTTGATGCCACAGCAGAAGAGGGAGTCTACACCTTCGACAAATCATCGTCGCCGTCGTTCTTTGCAGGTGAGTTCGGCCCGGTCTTCAGGGAGATGTGGGAACGTTTCACATACGGTGGCACACCTGCCAAGGAACAGGCCGTGTTTTTCTTCAATCTTAAGGAAATCCTTGACAATAAGTTCGGTACAGCTACGCCAATCCCCTTCCAGGACTGGTCGCATGCCATTCCTAACCAGATGACCAATTCGCTGAGTCCAATGGGGGTCAATGTGCGCTGCTACGGGAAATACACTTTCAAGCTCGACGATGTGGCTGTCTTCATGCGTAACCATGCGGGTACGGCAAATGTCGTGAAAAAGAAAGATATCACCGAGCAGATGCGTAGCGAGGTGCTTGCCGCTTTCCAGAACGTGCTTAATGAGATGGGCAACAGCAAACACCGTGTTCCTGTGCTCGAACTTCCCAGCTACACCGATGAGATGAAGCAGGTGATGGATGAAAGAGTGTTTGACCAGCCTATCCGCGCCCGTGGCGTGCGTTTGGTCAGCTTCGCTGTAGAGTCGGTCTCCCTCGACGAGGCCAGCCAGGCTAAGATAGACCGCTACGAATACAGTTCCAACGCCATGATGCAGCAAGGCAAGATTATCGACGTAATGGAAACGGCGGCAGGAAACGAGGCTGGCGCCGGAAACGCTTTCATCGGACTTGGTATGATGAATGCCGGCACGGGAGGCATGACGGGCGGCGCGATGCAGAATGCATGGAACAACCAAGGGCAACAGGGCAACTACGACCCGTATGCCCCGCAAGGCGGAGGCGCACAGCCTAAAGGCGTTCCCTGCCCGAATTGTGGCACGATGATTACGGGCAAGTTCTGCCCCGAGTGTGGCACACCGGCTCCCGCTCCCAAAGCGGCTATGAAATGTCCGAAGTGTGGTGCGGAGAGCACGGGTAAGTTCTGCCCTGAGTGCGGCACCCCTTTGGTTGCCGTCGGTCCCAAGAGATGCCCTAAGTGCGGTAACGAAGTCACAGGCAAGTTCTGCCCCGAATGCGGTACCCCCATGTAATCATCCCATAAAAAAACGTAGAGGCGGCAGCGCGTCTCTACGTCCTGAGCGAATAACGGGGTTCGAACCCGCGACCCTCAGCTTGGGAAGCTGATGCTCTACCAACTGAGCTACATTCGCGTTTTGCGCTGCAAAGATACGATAATTATTATTACTACAAACCGAATACGATGCAAATATCAAAAAAAGATGAACAAATTATCCACGAGAGCTTTCATCCCAAGTCGTGGAACGAAATAAAGACCCACAATGCCTGGTCGGTTTTCAAGATTATGGCCGAGTTTGTGGACGGAATGGAAAAGATGTCGAGGATAGGTCCCTGTGTGGCCATCTTCGGCTCGGCACGCACCCAACCTGGCGATAAGTATTACGAGATGGCCGTTGAGATTGCGGAGAAGCTGGCTGATTATGGCTTTGGCATTATCACCGGAGGTGGTCCCGGCATTATGGAAGCCGGCAACAAAGGTGCCCAAAAAGGTGGCGCCATTAGTGTCGGACTGAACATCAACCTGCCCTTTGAGCAGCATTTCAACCCCTACATCGATTCCGACAAGAACATTGATTTCGACTATTTCTTTGTCAGAAAGACCATCTTCATGCGCTATGCGCAGGGCTACATCGTTATGCCTGGCGGCTTCGGCACTTTGGACGAACTTTCAGAGGCCATCACCCTTATCCAGACCAACAAAATGGTGGAATTCCCCGTCGTCCTCGTCGGCTCGGAGTATTGGAAAGGCCTGATTGACTGGTTTGAAAACACCTTGCTGCCCAACAAGATGATCAAGGAAGAAGACTTTGACATCTTCAACATCGTTGACACAGCCGACGATGCCGTGAAAATCATCAAGGAATTCTATAAGAAATACGCTGTCAAGCCGAATTTCTGATGCGTCGTTATATCGAAGTCCCCATACAATTGCTCGACATCGAAGGAGAAGGCTTCCATATCATGGTCAAGGGAATGATTCATGGTAAGGAAGCCCATTTCCTTATTGATACGGGTGCCTCGCGTTCCGTGTTCGACCCCGTCATTGTTTCCAGATTCATCGAAAACCTTCAATTTGAGCGCAAGGAAGGGATGACGGCGGGTGTGGGCAGTTCAGACTTGGAGAGTTCCACTTTCCTTATCGAAACGCTATCGATAGGAGCCTTGGAAATCCATGATTATGAAGCTGTTGCCTTGGATTTGAGCAATATCCATGAGATGTACGGGAAGCTTGGCTTGCCTCATATTGATGGAATTGTAGGCGGAGATTTGCTGAAAAAGCACAAGGCCACCATTAATTATAGGGCCCAAAAGATGCGGCTCACGCCCTGAATCGTTTATTCCGTCTTGTTTTCGTTTTCGTCTTCGTTTTCGTTTTCCTTGAGTAGCATTTCGCTTTCGGGCTTTTCCTCTTTCACATAGGAAGCATCGAGGCAGAGTCTGAATCCGCCGAACGAGTTTTTCAGTTCGGGGAGGCGCTTGCCGCGCCAGGCGATGCGGCAGGAGGTTTTGGGCAGCTGCCAAGCCCCGCCACGAAGGACATACATTTGCCCCTCTTTGCCGAGGCGGGCGTTGCGCTCTTTGTCATAATAATGGTATTTTGAATCCGTCCATTCCCAGACGTTGCCGCTCATGTCATAGATACCCAGCTCGTTGGGCGAGCGTTTCTTGACCTTTTTGAGGCTGCCTGTGTTGCCGTTGAACCAAGCCACGCGTTCCGCCTCGTTGCCGCCGCTGTAGACGTAGCCCCGCGAGTGTTGTCCGCCTCTTGCCGCGTATTCCCATTCCTCTTCGGTGGGCAGTCGGAAGTGCATCCCCGTGAGACTGTCGAGGATGTGAAGAAACTCTTGGATGTCGTAGTAAGAGACGCTCTCCACAGGTCTTTTGGGGCATTTCTTCTTGCTGGGATTGTTGCCCATCACCGCTTTCCAAAGCTGTTGTGTCACCTCGGTCTGGCCGATGTAGAAGTCCTCGTTGATGTTGACGTAATGTACGGGCAGTTCATCGGTCTGCGAATAACGGTCGTAGTTGAATTCGGCAGTGTCCTTATGCTGCGCACCCATCCAGTAGCCGCCTTTTTCGACGCGTACCATTTTGAAATTCACGCCGTTGACGCGGTAAGATGAAGGAGCAGGAAGCGTGTCCTGCTGGGCAAAAAGAGAGGCCTGTGCCAGCAAAAGCAATAAGGCAAGAAATCCTTTGGTACGTTTGTTCATAATGCAATAGTTGATGGGGCAAAGGTACATTTTTTCTCAATACAAAATTTTACTATTTTTGCAGGTATGAAATGTTTCTGCTCCATCGGCCTGCTTTTTGTGTTGGCTTTGGTTGCTTGCAGCCCGAGCAATGATGGCATCTCTACTTCTGATGCGACGCATTACGGTGCGTCGTGTCCGTCCGCCATCTCGCCCGAATTGGTTGCTGTCGACAGCCTGATTTGGCAGCAGCCCGACAGTGCCTTTGCGCTGTTGATTGACTTTGCTGGCAGCCCCGATGCCGACAGCCTCGATGAATCCGACCTGCATTATTTCCAGCTGTTGCTTTCCGAATTGCTCTATAAGAACGACTACGAGCAGACCAACCGCAAGGACCTGTTGCGGGCAGTGGCGTATTATGATTCTATTGCGGGTTCGCCTGGAGCTGAAGCACGCGGTATGTCGGTAGGGTCATTCCGCCGTAGGGACGCATCGCATGCGTCCGCCCAAACGACGGCGTTCCTCGCCGCCCGTGCCCATTATATTAATGGTGTGGGCTGTTACGAGCGCGACAGCGTGGTGGAAGCGTGCAAAGAATATCTCAAGGCATTGGAAACGATGGAAGGTCTTTACAAGGAAATGAACTTGTCAGGAGACAAAGCCCGCCTTATGGCATTAGTAAGCACACATATTACAGCGCTGTTTTCCGACCTTTACATGCATAACCAAGCTGTTTATTTTGGCAAGAGATCGTTGGAGTATTTCAGTCAATACGAAGCTCCCCCTCGCCATATTGCTTGGATGTTAGATGAACTCGGTGCTCAATATGACATGATGGATAGTTATGACACTGCTTCCTTTTATTATTGTAAAGCTATAAAAATCCTGCCTGATACAAATAATATTACCTATCGGGATATTGTAACACATCTTGCTTGCCTGTCTTATAAAAAGGGAGGACAGCTTTCAACCTCGTTAAAAACACTGAAAGGGATAGCTACTAAGGCTGAAAGCGACAAGGAGTTCTTTTCAAGATGTATGAATATTGGTGAGGTTTTCTATCGCGAAAATCAAATTGATTCGGCATGGGTTTATTTGAGCAGGGCCTTTCATGAAAGCCCAAGCATCAATTCCAAGAAACAGGCTGCCGAATGGTTGGTGAAGATTTGCAAGGCACAAGGCAAAGACAGCGAAGCGCACGAATTTGCTGAATTCTTGGTGCCATTTGCCAACTGGGAAGAGAACCAAGGTTTTGTGAAATCACAGCTGACAGAACAATACAAAAACTATGTACAGCGAAGACAAGAGCACGTGCATAAGCAAGAGAGGAAGAAAAACATAATGTGGACATTGACAATAATCGGATGCCTACTTGTTCTGTTGTCATCCATTGCTATACTATATTTTAAGAACAGGAAAAAGAAGCAACATCTTGAAATGCAGATAGAAACCGAACGTCAAGCCCATCAAGTGCAACAGAAAGCACTTTCAGGAAGGCTTAGGAAAAGCAATGAAGCTTTGCAAGATGCATTGAAGCAGTTAGATGACAATTTCAGTTACAATGAATTCCAAAGTAACCCAATAATTACTAAAAACTATAGTTCTTTTGTTGAGACACCGATTTGCACACATATTCTTGAAACCGTACGCCAACAAAGATTCAAGTCAAAGATAGAGTATTTGGCTTATAAAGAATATGCTCTTCATAATAGACAATTATTGGCATTGCAAATCGCTGCCGATGAAAAAATGGGTCATTTCACCATTCGATTAAAAAAACGCTATCCAGGTTTGACCGAAGAGGACATAACATATTGTTGTCTTTATCTGCTCGACATTACCGATGCTGACATTGCTGCTTTAATGCAAAAAGCATATCCAACGGTATGTGAGCGAAAGAGGAAAATAAAGCGTATTGTCGGAGAAGATAATAACCTTGGCGTTATACTCCGTAATCTCCCAGATTAGGATATAAGGTTTATTATCAAGATAATACGGAAAATTCCATACTATTCCATACCCTTTTTCTCTTGACAGCGATGCGGCTGCTGCACTAATTTTGCAATCGAATTTCAAATACAAATCGATATGCAAAAACACAAACTAAACATTTATGTATTGTTGCTAGGATTATTGTCGTTGGCGACATGGCAACAAGCTTATGGCTTCATTTTAAGTGACGGATATAGTCACATTAATATAAAAGAAGCCCATGTGGAAGGAGTTCCAAAAGGTTCCTCCATTCAAGCCTCCATCAACGGCCATGCCCTCACGGTGGCCTTCACCGAGAACCTCGGACAAGTTGCCATTTCTGTCACCACATCCACAGGATCCGTGGTTGAATGCTTATCGACAATCACTCCAAATGGCGTCATCTTGTACATCCCTAATGCGGGCGACTACATTGTCAATTTCACCTTGCCCAACGGGGACGAGTACTACGGGGAGTTTACGGTGACAGAGTAAACAAAAATCAAAACTCAAATCATTAACCTTTAAACATCAACAAAATGAGAAAGACATTACAAACCATCATCACATTGTTGGTCTGTGCGGCCGTCATGACCGCCTGCACCAAGACCGAGGATACCGCCAACGAGGCGGTGCGGCAAGGCGAGGCCACCATAGGGCGCATCATGGACTTCAAGCGACAGATGGAGGAGGCCAAGGCCAACCCCGGCATGAAGTCGACGTCCTACATGAGCATGACTGATGCCGTGTGGAACGTCGAGGCCCTGTTCAACCTGACCTACGCCTACCCCGAACTCGCCTACAGTAAAACAGTGGATTGCGACACAACGCTTTACCTTCCCGTCAGCTCCAACGACTCGGTTTCAATCAACGACCTAACGGTGTTCTACGGCCAGATGTTCAACGCGGTGCAGGCCATCTACCAGAGCGTCGACCTTGACGACAAGCAGTTCCTCATCCTCGACGTGGAGGCGGGCGAACGTCACGGAAGCCAGCAGGCCATTAGGCTGAACGCCATGCAAGGGAGTGTGTCGGGAGCACCAGACCTCTCCCAAAACCCACGAGAGAATCCTTTTCCAGATGGTGTCTTGTGGTTCTATGGACAAGACGGCGGCAACAACGACACCATCAATCCCTTAGGGGCGGGTACCTTGGACGCTGCCGACACCCTTGCCAGAACGCTGAACGCCAACCTTGTGCCTGTAGCCCCAGAGGGTTACCAGTATTACTACACTGACATCAAGAAGAAAGAGCTGGCTGATGGTGTGCAGTGGCCATATATCTATAGTCCAAACCAGAACCAGGTCATATACTGTGAGTTCTACAAGGTGAATCCCGTCTGGGACGACGACTACTGGCTGAGCTCCGACCAAATGAACCTGTATTATAACGGGGAATGCCATCTGGTGCAGAATGTTCTTCCGAATTATTCGACCAACACCGTTCCTGCCACACACTCCCTTTTCCGTGTAACCATAGAAGACATGGAGCGACAGGGCAGCCCCCATGCCATCCTTCACCACACAAAGGCGCGATATGGCCACAGAGAGACCCTCGCCCAAGGCGACATGCCGGGAAAAGACCCGTTGGAGGAATAGCTTCATTCACCATAAACACACATTGAAATGAGAAAACACATCATTACCATAGTTTTAGCCTTCGTCGCGGTTTCGCTTTCCGCGCAGGAATGGGTTGTCCCCGTAGATGGAGGGTCGGCGATGGAGATGGTTGCCGTCGACGGCGGCGAGCATATCCTCTACGTCGGTTCAGCGTCGGGAGGGGACGGCTTCGTCGTCAAGGTGGACAAGGAAGGTGACTACATCACCCGTCGGGTACACCTGCCCGGGATGTCGCTGCAGTACTATTCCGCGCTCCAGCTCCCCGACGGCAACTACATGGCGTTCGGCATCTGCGACGACAGCCTTGTCGACTACCGTTACCAGAGGTACATGCACGTTGACGTTTTCAACACCCAGCTTGAGAGCGTGTCGTCGGAGACCTACGACATGGACGACGAGGTGACCGACCTGTTCAACAACCCTCTTCTGATGTGCCGCCCGATGAAGCCCATCGTGACCAGGAAAGGAACGGTGCTGCTGGCGGCGACCCCCGCCTACCGCGACCCTAACTATGACTTTCCTATTTACAATGCTATTGTGCGCTTCTTCGAGTTCGACGAGAAAGGGGTGCTGCTGAGAATTGTAGACAATCCTACAGCCACGGCATGGGCATCGGGCATCAACACTGTCACCTATGCTCCTAATTCCAACAATTTGATGGTGTTTGTCGCCAGCGGCATATTCGGCAACTATACCGGTGTGTCGGGCATCATGGTGGTCGACACGTCTTACACCATTGTGGCGAAGCAGTCGCTGGACCGCCTGGGCGGCCAGTCGGATGTTTCCGACAGCGGCTGCGACGGGCATTGGATCGACGGCCAGTACCTCATCGTGGACGCGGAGCGTTACATCGGCAGCTCGTTCACCTACCACACCCTGTACAAGGTGGACTCGGCCCTTCACGTCTACGGGCGGCACGTGCTTGAGCCCTCCGACTCGTGCTCGTGGGTGCCGACGTGCAGGAACACGGCCTATGTCAACGACTCGACGATATTCGCGTTCAGCTCCATCACGCGGGCGTTTGCGACAAGCCCGCTGTACCGCCAGGCCAACATTGCCCTTTTCGACAAGGACCTGAACCTGCTCGGGCGCAAGGTCATCAAGGCGGACAACGTGCGCTACATACCGAGAGTGCCGGCCGTGTTCAACGACGGAGGGTGCCTCGTCCAGATTAGGGAATGGAGCGGAGGGGAGTATCCGGGCGACCCCTTCGACCGGTACAAGCTCATGAAGTTCCGCCGCGAGGACATCGAGATCAC
>JAILDR010000004.1 GCA_024689285.1 Bacteroidales bacterium
GTAAACTATATTTCTATGATTATTTGATTATTTCTTATAAAACAACTTTAGATAATACTATATAAATATTTGTTATAAAGCATTTTACCATAGTTTTCTTTTAATTGGTATACGGTTTTAAGCAACTAAATTCGATGTATCATTGTATCTTTTGTTGTTTATTTGTAAATATCATTAATATATTGTTGATATTTAATTATTTACATTTTACTATTTTACAAATGTAATTATTACATGTTGGATAGTTTTGTAATCCGAAAAATGCTGAATTTTGCGTTTCCCAACCCACTTTGACCTAACTGTTCATCTTGTAGCCAAAACCTTTTCACAGGCTCAAAAAATGCTTTGTAACCGCCCTGCCCTTTTCATGATTTTTTCTCTATTGCAACCGCACTTAGTACATTATTTGTTTTCATTCATAATAATTTACTATTTTTACAGCCCGAATTTCCCATCATGAGGAACAGATTGTTTTACATATTTATTTTGCTGACATTGAGCCTGCTATGTTTTTCCCAAGAGCCCGCTCAAGACTCCGTTGTGCTGAAAAAGCCGAAAGAGACCCCCAGCCTTCCCGTCGATTCCTCTTTCGTCACCTTCTCCAACATCCATTTCGACAGCATTTTTCTGAATAAAAGAAGAGTCATTGACACCAACACTTTTTACGCACCCGTCTTTGACCCTTTGGAGAAACAACATACCATCTACAGCACCTTAAGCAATATTGGATTGGCGCACAAATCGATGCAATTCAACGCTAAACGTGAGACAGGATTTGATATGAGCCTACCCTCTTTCTTCGCATACATACAAAACGAACGCAACATGGTCAGCTACCAAAGTGTGCTCCCTTATTCAGAACTGCGTTACGTAATGACTTCAGGCGACAAGGAGCTACATTTCGACTTCCGATTTGGCAGGCAAATTACGAAACGCCTGTTCCTTTCTTTCGACTTCAGACCAGAAATATCGCCGGGAGTGTTCAAAAACAACAAATCTTTCAACACAAGCTTTTGGATTAATTTGCATTACTTTACCGAGAGTCAACGTTATGCAGCGATGGTATATGCATATCGCAACAGGCTGGAAACGCAAGAAAACGGCGGTATCACCAACGACGCATCCTATACCTCACATACCGAAACCGACAATTCCGTCATTTCCACCCATCTCAACAACGCCGTCAATAACATAAAATCGAGCGGAGTGGGGATAGAGCATTATTTCAACCTGTTACCGCTGAAAACCAAGGTAAAAGCAGAGACTCCGCAGCCTCATCCCATTATCAACAATTCGTCCGTTGATTCCTTACCGGTTGATTCTTTACCCTTTGATTCTTTATTGGTTGATTCTTTGCCGGTTGATTCCTTAATGACAAAGCAAGACACCATTGTCACAGACACCTTACCCGTACAATACGACATCAAGAAAAGGAAGTTCACCCTTGGACGCATCTGCCACGAATTCAACTACCAACTCAATCAACTGTATTACAACGAGTCATCCTCTTCCATCACCTTTTACAGGCCTTACGACACATTGCTCAACACCTCAAAAACCACTGATAGCACCATAGTACAAGCCATACGCAACACATTGAAATGGAATAATTTAGGATACAAAAGGTATGATGACGACATTCCTTTTTACCTCTATGCAGGTATCACTCATGGGTTTTACAAAGTGAGACAATACGATTATTTGGAAGACGAAACCGTTTTGTCACGCAATTATCAACAACTTAGCGTCAACGGCGGCATCATCGTCAATCTGTTCCAATCAACACGCATTACGGGACAAGCCGACCTCGTAGCATTAGGCTATCAAATCGGCGATTTCAACATACGCGGCCAATGGAAACAATTCATAGGCACAAGCAATAAAAACTTTGGCTTTGCCACCTTTGACGCACAATTCAAACAACAGAGTGCCAATTGGTTTGAGGAAGAATACTATTCAAACCATTTCCGTTGGGACAACGACTTCAGGGCTTCTACTTACCTCACCTTTAACCTTAAGTATACATACAAAGAATACTGCATCGGCGTAAAAAACACCAGTGTCTCACAGTATATCTATTTCGGAGCCGACGCTTATCCTACACAATTCGACGGCTCAATTAATATATGGGAGGCATACCTCAGTTTTCACCAAAGCATAAAACGTTTCGAATTTGAAGGTTTTGCGCGCCTCCAAAAAGCGAACAACGAAGATGTTATACATCTGCCTTTAGTCATGGCCCGGCTGAGATTCTCATATTCGATACCCATTTTCCGCAAGGCGGCCACCTTACAACCCATCCTGTCCGTGAGCTATTTCACCAAGTATTTCGCCGATGCCTACATGCCTGCCACACGCACATTCTACCTCCAAAATGACGTTGAAATAGGCAACTACCCCTTCATTGACCTCGCTTTGGCCATCAAAGTGAAAAAAGCCAACATCTTTGTCTCATACAGCAATATGATGCTGCTGACAGGCAACTACGACTCGTTTATTGCACCTCATTACCCTATGCGCAGCAGTAAAATCTTTTTCGGCGTCAACTGGAGACTATTCAACTGAAAAACCATTTCTATCACAAAACAAGCCTATGTTGCAAACCGACCTTATCCCAACCACCAATACCCTATCAGGAATCAGCGACACCCTGTCTCATGTCCAAGACAGTTTGGTGCAAAATGAGGTTGTCAGCAACATCATGGAACAAGCGTCGGCAGGCGGTTCGTCGCGTCAGATCGGTTTAACTATCGCCATCATCGGCCTACTGATCTTCACCGCCCACCTCTTCAGCGAAATCTTCAGTCGCAAGCGTATCCCTGACGTGTTGTTCCTTATTATCATCGGCCTGCTCATCGGCCCTGTGTTCAACTGGATTTCGCCAGAGAGCTTAGGCAATGCCGGCAGTCTTTTTTCAGGCATCACATTGGTCACCATTTTGTTTGAGAGCGGCACACAGTTACGGTTCAGTGCGCTGAAAGACTCTTTTAGCGGTGCTTTGAAACTCACAGCGTTGAACTTCATTCTTTCAGCCGTTGTCGTATGGCTTGTAGGGTGGCTGGTGTTGGATTTAGACCCTGCTGTCAGCATGATATTAGGCTGCATGTTGGGTGGCACGGCTTCGGCTGTTGTGATTCCCATCGTCAGGCAGCTTCACATGTCAGAGAAACCCGCCATTATGCTCATTCTGGAGGCCGCCATCGGCAATGTGTTCAGCATTGTTCTCGCTTTAGCCCTTATGCAGGCCGTCAAGAGCAAGCACCTTGAGTTTGGCGCCATCCTCGGCAACATCTTCTCCTCGTTCATCCTCGCCACCGTTATGGGACTCTTTGGCGCCATATTCTGGGCCTTGATTCTCGACCAAATCCGTAACATCAAATACTCCATTCTCACCACCCCGGCCTTTGTGTTCATTATATATGGCCTCAATGAATGGATGGGATTCAGCGGTGCCATCGCAGCACTTGCTTTCGGCATCGGCTTGGCCAACATCGATGCTATCTACAACGCATGGCTCAAGAAATTCATCAAAAAAGTGCCCGTCAACCTCAACGAAACCGAGCGTTCCTTGTTCTCCGAACTGGTATTGCTGCTAAAGACTTTCTTCTTCATATATGTAGGCATCTCAATCCAGCTCACCCATTGGCACCCTATCGTTATTGGATTAGGAATCAGCATATTGCTATTCATTTTTAGAATCCCCGCCGTTCGATTTGCCATTTCCAGAAAGGAAGGCATACCCGATAAGGAATTGGCATTCATGTCGGCACTAAACCCAAAGGGACTAACTGCCGCCGTGTTAGCCACACAAGCCCTCATCTACATCCCCAATGTAGAAATGGCCCTGTTCTTAAGAAACATTGTTTTCTCCGTCATCCTCTTCAGTATCGTCATCAACTCCATCCTCATCCCATTGATTGATAAAGAAAAAGGATTATACCGATTCTATCTGCGGATGCTCAGCTTCAACCAAAAGATGAAAAACATCGTCTACAAAACCAAGGAAGAAAGTGATGCCAGACGCAGACACCATTCCAAGGCATACGAAATCGTGGACGATGTGTTTCATTCCGAAGTTATCACCGAAATCATCGAGCAGCAAGACAAACCGGGTGCCATTAATAATAAGGTGGAGTCTCACAATATGGACGTAGCCGATTAGTTTGTTTATATTGTGTAAAAATTACATTTATCATTATATTGAGAATCAATATAATATATTATTTCTTTATATAAAAGTGTATTTTTTACACAAATAACCATTGCCGATTTGAAAAATAGTAGTAATTTTGCGTCAAATTTACACAAGATGGAAAAAGGAAAATACACATACGATTATCCGCGTCCTGCCGTGACGACAGACTGTGTAGTGTTCGGCTTCGATGGTCACAACTTGAAGATTCTGCTCATCGAGCGTGGTTTGGAGCCTTACAAAGGTTGCTGGGCTTTCCCAGGCGGTTTCCTCAACATGGACGAGACAGCAGAGCAAGGTGCCCTACGCGAGCTACGTGAGGAGACCGGTCTCGACTTGAACTATCTAAAACAAGTCGGTGCCTTCAGCGACGTCAACCGCGATCCACGCACACGTGTTATCACCATCGCTTTCTATGCTTTGGCCAAAAAATCGAGTGTAAGAGGCGGCGATGATGCAGCCCGTGCACAATGGTTCCCCATTGACGACATACCGCATCTGGCATTCGACCACGACTATATCCTACGCAAAACCATGAACAAGCTCAGGCAAGACCTCCACTTCGAGCCCATCGGCTTCGGCCTTTTGGACGAGCAATTCTCCATTCCCGAGCTGCAACGTCTCTACGAGGCCATTCTGGGCGTGCGCTTCGACCGGCGCAACTTCCACAAGAAGATGCTGCAAACCGGCATCCTTGAAGAGATTGACAAGTCGTCTCCTTCTTTCTTTGGAGAAAACAACGAATTGCGCAGCATGAGTATCGACGCACTTTTTAGCGACAGGTCTCATGAGTCAACCCTCTCCTGCTCCACCCACGACGATGACAGCCGTTCAACCCGCAAATGGGGTACAAAATTCCGCTTCAACAAAAAGCGTTACGACGAACTCAAAGAAGACAGCAACTTCAAACTTGAATTTTAACACACTAACTAATTAACAATTAAACAACAAACAATTAAACATTATGAAAACCCAAATCTACAATTTGATTATTTTAGACAAGAGCGGCTCGATGAACTGCATAGCCAAAGCTGCCATTTCAGGATTCAACGAGACCGTGGGCGGCATCCGCTCCGCACAAAAACGCTTCAATGACACGCAAGAGCACTTCGTCTCACTGATGGTCTTTTGCAACTGTGAGAAACGGTTGATCTATGACAAAGTGCCCGTCACCGATGTCAAGGAACTGACCTCAGAAGACTACCGTCCATGCTGCGGCACGCCATTATACGATGCCATGGGCATCAGCATCATCGGCCTGTTCAATGACATTAAGGACAAGGAAGACGCCACCGCCGTGGTCACCGTCATCACCGACGGGCTGGAGAACGCCTCGAAGGAATACTCCGGCAAGGCCATCAAAGCCCTTGTGGAACGCATGAAGGACAAAGAAGGCTGGAGCTTTGCCTACATCGGAGCCAATCAGGATGTCAAGGCCGTGTCACAATCTCTCAGCATCGACGATGCCATTGCCTTCGACTATAACGAAGAAGGGACACGGGAGGCATTCGAACGCGACAATAAAGCCAGAATGAAGAAATACGGTTTCATGAGTTCGGTATTTGCCGCCACCAGCGGCATGACCAGCGAAGAGCGCAAAACCTACCGCTCCAGAGCAAACAAAGAAAACTCTTATTTTGAAGAAAAAGGCAATGAATAAAACACGGTATGGCGAAAGCCATCCTTAAAACAATACAAAGATTATGAACCAAGCCGGGAAAAGCATTACCTTTTCCCGGCTTTTTGAATATTATTCACCAAACACAGCCTGCATCCGCCGCATGGCCTCCACTACCGTCGAACGCGGACACGCCAAGTTGATGCGGAAGAAGCCACTGCCCTCTTCACCGAACTCTTTGCCTCGGTTCAGGCCCAATTGTGCCTCCTGCGTCATCTTGCGCCATAACTCTTCCTCAGAGAGGCCGTAGCCATTGAAGTCGAGCCACATCATGTAAGTGGCCTGTGGCTTGTTAAACTTCACCTTGGGCAAATGGGCTGACAAGAAACTGGAGACATAATCAATGTTACCCTGCACGTATTCAAGCAGTTGTTCATGCCATTCGTCACCATAAGTCATGGCTGCTTGGGTGGAGACCTTGCCGAAGATATTGCCAAGATGCGCCTCCATATCATTAACGTAATCGGTGTAGGTCTTTCTAATCTCGGGATTGGGAATGATAGCCGTAGACGTAGCCAGGCCTGCAAGATTAAAGGTCTTTGAAGCCGCGTGGAAAGTAATGCTGTTAAGAGCATACTGATGCCCCAGTGTAGCAAAAGGCGTATGTCTATAGCCCGGCAACACAAGGTCGCTATGTATTTCGTCAGAAATGACCATCACCTTGTTCAGGAGGCACATTTCGCCCAACAACAGTAACTCATCGGTACGCCAGCAACGCCCCACCGGATTATGCGGATTACAAAGAATCAGCATTTTAGCCGTCTTTACTTGTTCAGCCAATTGGTCAAAGTTGATTTCATAGCCGTCACCTCTGTCAACCAAAGTATTGTAAACCAGCTTACGACCATGACTTGCTACCGCATGATGGAAAGGCGGATAAACAGGAGGCTGGATGATGATTTCGTCACCAGGCTTGGTAAACGCCATCACCGCCATATTGAAGCCACAGACCACACCTGGCACAAACGACAGCCACTCCTGTTTTACATTCCAATGGTGACGGCGTTTCAGCCACCCCACAATTGATTGAAAATAAGCATCGTCCTTGAAGTGATATCCATAAACTGGATGTTCGGCTCGCTCGATGACGGCCTTACGGACGAAATCAGGGGTCTCAAAATCCATGTCGGCCACCCACATAGGCAGCACGTCGGGATTACCGAACACTTGCTGCCGCAAATCATACTTAACGCAGTTAGTATCAGCGCGATTGATTATTTTATCGAAATCGTATTGCATCTTTTGATAGTTTTGATGTTGCAAAAGTGCAAAAAAAATCAATCCTGGGTGGGTTGGATAACGAAAAAAAATGTATTTTTGCAGCCACAAAACAAGAAGACGTTCTTTTACGTTTGGGGGAGTCGCATAGTGGCAATTGCAACAGACTGTAAATCTGTCCGGGAATCCGTTCGGTGGTTCGAGTCCACCCTCCCCCACGCAAATCGGAGACTGCTGAGGCAGTCTTTTTTTGCGTTTTTT
The DNA here is from genome assembly GCA_024689285.1 of Bacteroidales bacterium. Next base: position 7,350 of record JAILDR010000004.1, read on the forward strand.
TACTTTTTTTTACACTTTTTCCACCAACTGATAAATTTTTGTTTATTTTTGCACAGAAACCAACATTATTTATATGAAGATTTTTGTCGCCAAACTAGCATTCAAAACCACATCGGAAGACCTGCGCACATTGTTCGAACAATTTGGAGAAGTGGAGTCATGCAAAGTCATTATGGATCACGAGACGGGCCGCTCGAAATGCTACGGCTTTGTGGAGATGCCTAACGATGCCGAAGCATACAAGGCCATCGTGGAGACTGACGAGACCGTATTTATGGGTAACGAGCTGCAAGTCAAGAAGTCGCGCCCACAACTAAGTGCCGCTAAACCTGTAAAGCCGCAAAGGCCCCGTATCTCCTATCATCCGAATAACCAGAAGAAAACGGAATAAGTATCGGTAAGAATTGTTTTTTTTCAACTGAAAGCCTTGACATAAAGAAAAAAGACGTATTTTTGCAGCCGAAAAAATGATGGTCTGGTAGCTCAGCTGGATAGAGCAACAGCCTTCTAAGCTGTGGGTCTTGGGTTCGAATCCCAACCGGATCACGGTTTATCCCCTAACTCTATGAAAATCAGAGTTAGGGGTTTTTGTTTTGCACAACTCTTGAACCATCAACGCTCAAACGCTGCTTTCATCAGCGCATTCCTGTCTGCCAACTCGAGCGAGGTGTAGCGGAACACGGCATTGGATCCAGTGTGATGAAGGCCGGCGGCGTAATAGTTGATTTGCACTTTGTTAAGCATGTCAATATGGGTTTTGCGGGCCAGCTTCGAGGTGGCCACCTCATATAGGGGCTTGCGGATGTTGTCGCAGGTGTCGGGACTGAAAAGGTTCACCTTACGGTTGATGCCGCAAAACTGCAGCAGCTTGCGCAGGGTTTTGTTGTAGCACTGTTTTCCGTAGTTGGGCTTGTAGTTGAGCAGCTTCAGGTTGGTGCGGCGAATGATTTCCATGGCGGGTTCTATGAGTGGGGTCACCACCTCCTTGTTGGTGGTTTGCAGGCCTACGGTTTTGGAAGGGATGTAATGGATGTAAGGGATGCCGTCGTCCGAAACGGCCACCTTGTCGGGGGTGAGACGCAGCAGGTCGCCGATACGGCAGCCGATGGCGCAGTTGAGTACAAACAAGTCCTTGGCCCATTGCAATTCAGGTGGCACCTTCTTCTGCATCACCTGCTTAAACTCTTCCGCCCTAAGAAAAACGGGGTCGTTGTACATCACGTGCATGATGGCGCGATGTTTCTTCAACGATATTTTTCGGAAGGGCGAGTGACGAATCTCGCCCGTGTTTTCGAGCTCGGCGAAAAAAGCCTGCAACAGCTTGAGGTCGTGCACCACCGTAGAGTTGCAGCAACGCTTGGTGGGAGGCCGTTGTCCTGGATTTCGCGGATAAAGTTCGGGGTGGAGCGGCACATTTTGGTATTCGTCGAAAACAAATTGGCGGAATTGCAGCACCAAGTCAGGAGTGAAGTCGTCAGCCGTAATCGAAGAGAGGCCCATGATGGTGAGAAAGCGGTTTAGTTTGCGTGCCTTGCCTATGGCCACAGCATATCGGGCATCACCAATCACTCCGTCGCGGTGGGCATCTTCCAGATAACGCACGAAGCGGGGGTAGAGGGTTTCTGTGGCCTCTGTTTTGGTGCAAAGCGGTACGCCCTCACAGGTCAGCATCCGCAGCACCTCGGTCTCGAAGATTCGGTTGTCCATGGTCAGGCCGCGCAGTTGCATCAAGGTATAGGCCTTGCACATGGCCAGGCCATGGCGGTCAAGCTCGCGGCGTGTTTCGGGATTGAGGCTGAGTAGCAAGCCGTCGTTGTGGCCGGTAGCCCTAATGCCTGTGGAATGATAGAAAACTTGAGGGCCGTCTTCCAGCCGCAAACAAATAGCGGAACAGCCACTATCAGCAACCGTTCCGCCACAAATGGTTATTCTTTCCATTGCTTTTCGAATTAAAAATGATTCTGTGTCCAAAAACGAAAAAGCGTGAAAAGATATTGCCAACTACGTAGTCGATGATGGCCTGGCACCTGATGAAACACATCTCGCTCCATCCCTGTACTTTTGCCGTCCGTTCTTTGAGGATGACAAACCTTGTAGGAGACGCAAGCATTGCGTCTCTACGGAAACAAGGAAAAAGTGTATTTCTCTCTATGAAAATAACCGCAACAACTGCAACAAACATAGTTGGAGAGTCGGAATTTCTGTATATTCGTCTGTCGATTTTTGGGGTTAGTGTCATGTCATAGGCAAGTCGAGGGTGTATCGAGGGTGTATCGAAGCTGGACGGTATTTCAATTCCAGGTTTCGGCATCGGCCTATTTTTTGGCCTATGCATTCGGTAAAATTGTTTATTTTTGCGCCCTGCAAAGATGACGAAACAAACGAACAGACCCAGCCATGATTTACACAAAAGGCATATACAAATCCTACGGTGCGCTTGAAGTCCTCAAGGGCATCAGCCTCCACGTGGCCAAGCAAGAAATCGTAAGCATCGTGGGAGCCTCTGGTGCCGGCAAGTCTACCCTACTCCACATCATTGGCACCTTGGACAAGGCCGATCGAGGCCAACTCCTCATCGACGGCACCGAAGTCAGCAAACTGAACGACACCGACTTGGCTGCTTTCCGCAACCAGAAAATCGGCTTTGTGTTCCAATTCCACCACCTCCTTCCTGAGTTTACCGCCATTGAGAACATCTGCATACCCGCCTTCATTGGTGGAATGAGCAAGAAAGAGGCCACCGAAAGAGCTGAACAATTACTTGACTACCTGAATCTTACAGAAAGAAAAAACCACAAGCCTTCCGAACTATCGGGCGGCGAGCAGCAACGTGTAGCCGTAGCCCGCGCCCTCATCAACCGTCCTGCCGTGGTCTTGGCCGACGAGCCTTCGGGCAACCTGGATTCCAAGTCGGCACAAGAGTTGCACAAACTGTTTTTCCGCCTCCGCGACGAGATGAAGCAGACTTTCGTGATTGTCACCCACAACCCCGATTTGGCTGCCATGTCGGACCGCACCATCACCATCAAAGACGGAAAGATTTAGCACACCTATAATAAAAAGGACAGTTCTCCGTTAATTCACAAATACCCCAACGAGAAAATGAACAAACACATACTGTTTTCCATGCTTTTTGGCGCTGCCCTTGTCACGAGCGTCAACACACTTCAAGCCCAGAGCACCGAATCCTATGAGTCGTTGATGAAAAAAGGCAACGAGAAATACAACGCCAAGGACTATATCAGCGCAAAGACATACTTCGAAATGGCTCTAAAGCAAAAGTCAAACGACCCCACGGCCAGAAAGAAGCTTGACGAAACCGTGAAGAAAATCCAAGAGGACGGTGCACGGCAGGAAGTGTTCTACGCCCACCTCGACTCAGGCGACCAGTTCTTCAGCCAAGAGAGGTATGAAGAGGCTCTTTCAGAATACGAGTTGGCGCTCAAGGTCTTCCCCAACGACAAGTATGTCAGCGGTCAGGCCGAAGCGGCAAGGGCGATACTGAAAGAACGCAAAGACAAGCAGGATGCCTTTGACACCGCCATGAGCCAAGGCGAGGCCTTGCTTGCAGAGGAAAACTATGACGCGGCCATCTTCCAGTTTGAGACCGCCATAGAAATCTTCCCCACAGACAAGCTGCCGAAGGAGAAACTCGCTGAAGCCAGGCAGAAAAAGCAGCTGTACACCGAAAAGGTCACCCTGTTTGACAAGACCGTCGAAGAAGCCCGTCAATTGGGTCTGCGCAAGAACTATGAGGCGGCCCTCAGCAAACTCAATCAAGCCCTTGAGCTGTTTCCCAACGACATGCAGGCCAATGCCTTGAAGGATGAATACCTCTTAGCGAAAGACCAAAGCGAACGCTATAACAGCATCATCGCAGAGGCCGATCAGCTATACGAAAGCAAGGCCTACAAAGAAGCCAAATCAAAATACCAAAGTGCTTTGTTGGTGGTAGCCGGTGACGCTTATGCCACCGACATGATAGCCCGCCTCGACCCGCTCATCGCCCAGCAGGATGCCGAAGAAGCCGCGCGCATAGCGGCAGAGCAAGAAGCGGCACGCATCGCGGCAGAACAAGAAGCGGCAAGAATTGCGGCAGAACAAGAAGCGGCACGATTGGCCGCCGAAGAGGCTGCCCGTATTGCTGCCGAGGAAGAAGCAGCCCGCCAGGCTGCCCTGGCCGCCGCCGAAGCTGAACGGCAAGCTACCATCAAAACCATGCTTGACGCCGCCGACGCTCTCTTTAACCAAAAGGAGTACACCAACGCGAAAGTGAAATACCAAGAAGTTATTTCTTTTGATGAAGGCAACACCGTTGCCGCCGCAAAGATTTCAGAAATCGACGGCATCCTCGCGCAGATGGCTGCTGAGTTAGAAGCTCATTACAACGATGCCATGAACGCCGGCAACCAAGCCATGAATGCCGAAAAATTCGCCGAAGCCATCACGCATTATCAATCGGCCTTGGTTTACAAACCCGAAGACCCAACGGCCGCGGCACAATTGGCCATTGCCGAAAAGTCGGAGAACGACCGCATTACAGCGTTGAGGGCACAATACAACACCTTTATCAAGGAGGGCGATGCCAACTTCAAGAGCAACACCTACGACAAAGCAATAGAGGCCTATACCAAAGCTGAGGAATTAGGCTTGGAATCCTACCCTTCCGAGATGATTGCCCGCATCAGCGAAATCATCGAGCAGAACAAATTGTATGAACTGAACAACGATTACATCTCCTTGGCCGCCGGCGAAGCCCGACGCTTTGAGTTCAATAAAATCGAGGTGGCGGTACGCCGTTCCAACTACATTATCATCAAAGTGCGGAACCCTCAGCCAGAAAAGACCTTCCCGATGATTGTCTCTTTCGGAGGTTCAGGCGGTAAGAACGGCGGCTTCGTATTGCCCATCGTGGCCACCGATGAAGAGAAGACCTTCGTCTTCCGCATCGGGGCACAGTACAAATGGTTCAGCGAGGACAACACCTGGATTGAAATCATCTCCGAGAACAACCCCGTTGAAATTGGCAAATTGGAAGTGTCGAGAAGTAACTGATTCAGGACGGCTCAAAAGGAAGATACCGGTAAAGGATCGTCTAACGATTGCGTGACGTTCCCGACCGAATAAACGCTGTCGACCACATAGTTGCTCATGCCGCGCCACGGCAAAGTGCCGAGATATTCCGTATAGTGCAGCTCTACCCATTTTCCCGCACAACGTTCAAGTTGGTCGGCAACAGACTTTTTCTTCACAGAGAAATTGAACTCGTTGCTCTGAATCGTGGCATTGCTGTTCTTGGAGTTATAGCCTGCCTGAATGAGCCTGCCTTCGTATGTCTTGAACACATAGCCTTTGTAGACGAAGAAGTTAAGCTCTCCGGCTTTCACGCCGCTGCCGAAGACAAAATAGAACTTGACGAAAAACCACACTCCCACCGCTATAACGATGAGGCTGCTCAAAACGACCAATATCTTCCTTCCGATGCGGCTTCCCTTTTTCTTTTCATTATGTTCTAAATGCTCTTCCATTTCCGACTCTTTTTTAATTATAGTCTTCCGTTTACAACATCCCAGTCGATAATTTGCCATAAGGCGGCAAGATGGTCAGGACGGCGATTCTGATAGTCAAGATAATAAGCATGTTCCCACACATCAAAGGTCAGCAGAGGTCTCAACCCATGCTGCACGGGATTGCCGGCATTGGTTTCCTGCGTGATTTGAAGTTTGCCTTCGTGGTCTACCGAGAGCCACACCCAGCCCGAGCCGAACAAGGTGGCACCCTTTTTCGCAAACTCCTCCTTGAAAGCGTCAAACGAGCCAAACTGCTGGTCAATCCATTGGGCGATAACGCCTGTTGGTTTGTTGTCAACCTTGGGGGCACGGAACTGCGTGAAGTAAAGATTATGATTCAGAATCTGGCCAGCGTTGTTGAACACGCCTCCTTCCGATGCCTTCACGATGTCTTCAAGAGACATATCTTCATATTTTGTACCTTCTATAAGGCCGTTGAGGTTATTGACATAGGCTTGCAGATGTTTGCCATGATGGAATCCAAGGGTTTCCTTGCTGATGACGGGTTCGAGTGCGTTAGCCTCGTAAGGCAGTTGAATAAGTTCAAATTTTTTCATATTGTTATCGTTTAATGATTCTGCTGCAAAAATAAAAAAAAGAGGGATAACCTATCGGAAATCCCACAAAAATTTCATTGGTTCATATAAAGCTGAAGCAGAGGCGAATTAGGCTCGCTCCGCAGACGCTTCAAAGTGCGGTCGCGGATTTGTCGTGTGCGTTCACGCGAAAGGTTGAGCTTCATGGCAATTTCTTCGAGCGAATACTCGCGGGAAGTGCCGAGACCGTAATACATGCACAATATGGTGCGTTCCTTTTCCGACAGCATGTCCAACGAACGGCTGATGGCCTTGCTGGCCGATTCTTGCTCAACGGCAGAATCTGTTTTGGTCTGGTCTTCCTGCACAAAGATGTCAAGGAAATTGGCATCGTCGTTTTGTTCATCTAAGGGCGCGTCGGTCGACATAGCACGTGTGTTGAGATTCAGCAGCTGTTCTACTTTATCCTCGGCCAAATCAACGCTGTCGGCAATCTCCTTGACTGTAGGGCGGCGTTGCAACTTCTGTTCCAGCATCGCGCTGGCTTTCTTCACCTTGGCCAAAGCGCCCACCTGATTCATGGGCAAACGGATGATACGTGCCTGTTCGGCTACGGCCTGAAGGATACTCTGACGGATCCACCAAACGGCATAGGAGATAAACTTGAAGCCACGCGTCTCGTCGAAACGCTGTGCAGCCTTCACCAAGCCCACATTGCCCTCGTTGATAAGGTCTTGCAGACTCAATCCTTGATTCTGGTACTGTTTGGCCACCGAAACCACGAAGCGCAGATTGGCACGTACCAACTTGTCGAGCGCGACTCGGTCGCCCGACTTGATGCGCCGGGCCAATTCCACTTCCTCTTCGGCGGTCAGCAATTCTTCCTTGGCGATGTCGCTCAAGTAACGGTCGAGGCCTGAGCCACGATCCGTAATCTGTTTTGAAATTTTCAGTTGTCTCATTTTTTCAAATCTTTAATTGTTTAATTGTTTTATATTCAATATCTTACTCCACATAACTTTCCCTCCCGTTTTTTTTCATAACCCCTGCTTTTCGAGGGAAATCGCTTGGCGGTCTCCCTCAAATCGCAAAGTAAAATACTATCAAAAACCGTACCGAAGTTTTTGACTATCCGAAAAATCTTTTTAGTTGCTTTTAGTAAAAGAACGAGCCCATCATGCCGTTGGGATAGACACCTTCGATGGTGGTTCGGCGGTTGCGGTTGCTCTTCAAAGCGTTCTCAAGGTCAGTCTGGCTACCCACAGCATAGCCATTCACCTTAGTAATGACAAAGTCGACTGGCACACCAGAGCCCATGAACCGTCCTTGACGGATGTCCACAATCTTCAGTCCGCTCTTGGTATTGAGACGCGCCATCTCATCGTTGTCGATGGGTTGCAGCATCAAGCCAAACTCGGCGTTATAGAAGGCATCACCTTTCTTCACCACCTCCATGTTGCCCGCCTCATTAAGCAGGGTCAGCGTGTAGTTGTGATGCGAGCCATGACGGTTCACCTCTACTTCTACCTTATCGCCCGGACGATATTGGCGCACAGCCTCCATCAGTTGCGTCTTGGTGTTCACCTTTTTGCCATTAATGGCTGTGATGATGTCGCCATCCTTCATACCCGCCTGTTGGGCAGCGCCACCTTGGGTGACTTCGGCCACATACACGCCTTCCACATCCTCCAGGCCCTTCTTCTCGGCCAATTCAGCCGTCAACTCGGCAATTTGCACGCCAAGATAACCACGCTGCGTTTGTCCGTAGAGCAGCAAGTCGTCAACAACTTTGCGCACAATATTAGACGGGATGGCGAAGGAATAGCCTTCATAAGAGCCTGTATGCGAAGCAATAGCCGCATTGACACCAATCAACTCTCCTTTCGTGTTGACCAAAGCGCCACCACTATTACCAGGGTTGACAGCGGCATCGGTCTGGATGAACGACTCAACCGATGTGCCTTCACCCAAAATGCTTAAATCACGGGCTTTGGCGCTCACGATGCCAGCTGTGACAGTTGACGTCAGGTTGAAAGGATTGCCCACGGCCAACACCCATTCACCAATCCTTACGTTGTCGGAATCACCAAAGACGAGGTAATCCAAGTCATTGGCCTCCACCTTGATAAGTGCAAGGTCGGTGGTCGGGTCGGTTCCAATGATGGTGGCCGTCTTCTTCACCTTATTATTAAAGGTGACTTCCACCTCGTCGGCACCTTCCACGACGTGGTTGTTGGTGACGATGTAGCCGTCAGGGGTCAGCACCACGCCCGAGCCGTATGCCACTTGTGTATTGCTCCGCGACTGTCCAGGATAGCCATAAAGCTGTCCAAACAGAGCACCAAAGAAGTCATCATAGGTATTGCTTTGACGCACAATTTTGGTCATGATATGCACTACCGCGTCGACACTATGTTCAGCGGCATTGACAAAGTCAGGGGTGTTGGCGGTAGGCAGGAAAGCCGTCCGTTGCACCACAGGCTGCTGCACCTGTTCTATTTGCGAGACAGGTTGCTGCTCTTCATTAGCAGGTTCTTCTTGGTTCTTTTTTTGGGTCAAATTACCACACGATGTCGCCATCATCAATCCGGCGAGCATCAACATCATACTCACTTTTCTCATCTTAACTTTGATTTATATTGTTTCGTTTCCAGTTTTATAATTGATTAATGCGATTTTTCAATCTTTATTGCACCGAAAAGCGTATTTTTGTCGAAAATTTCGCGAGTATGGAGCAATCAAATTGCGTGCCAACCCACGTGTAAAATGACGATTTTTCAGCCATGTTCATTAAGAATGACACAATAGTACTCCGTTGCGCCGAACCCGAAGACGCGCATCTGATATACCTCTGGGAAAACGACCGGAAGGTGTGGCGCGTCAGCGGCACCATCGTGCCTTACTCGCTATTTCACTTAGAGCAGTTCCTACTGAACAACAACGACTTAACATCGCAGAAGCAGCTTCGCCTCATGATTGACCTATGCGAAACTTCAGAGTCAATTGGCTGCATCGACATCTATGATTATGACGCCCTCAGCGAACGGGCCAAGGTTGGCATCCTCATCGACGAAGCCCACAGGAAACAAGGCTACGCCACCAGCGCACTATCGCTTTGTTTGGAATATCTTTTCCATAACCTGATGCTTCATCAAGTGTATTGCGTAGTCGACGAGAAAAACATAGAAAGCCAAAAACTATTTGAAAAACAAGGATTTGCACTTTGCGGCCGCAGAAAAGACTGGATTAAAACACCAGAGGGTTTTATTGACGAATTGGAATATCAATTATTTATGAACCATTGACAAAACGAAATATGTTTTACTGTCTCAAAAAGAAAATCATGTGCAAGGCATTAGACAAAAGGAACAAACAGCATCCTTTTGATTATCAACATGCCGAAAACTTCTCGCTCGAGGGTGAGAAAGACCCATTAATCAACAACTCCTATTATTTTTCCGCCCATGACGAAAACATGTCTTTCTTTGCACGTCTGGGCAAGAGAATCAACATGGACGAGACATGGTTTGCGGTTTATTTGGAGGGCAAAACCTATTCGTTAAGACAGGAGTTGTTCACAAGCGGCAGCTCACCTGTCGTTATTGAAAAAACCGACGGGAATTGGGGCATTTCCTACCAAGGCACATTAAACGAACACGACGAGATAGACTTTCATGCCACCTATATCGCCAGCCAAAAGCCTATAGACTTTACAAGCGACATGCCTGCTGAAAGAATGGCCATCGGGATTGCCAACGAAAAATGGAACAAAGCGTTTTTCAAGCAACTGCAAAACGTCAGCGGCCAATGCCATTATGAACAGGAAGGGGTGCTGGAAGGACAAATGACATTAAACGGCAAAACCATAGATTTCAAATTGCCCTGCGTGCGTGACCATTCCTTCGGAAAAAGAGACTGGAATTATATGAACAACCACTTATGGCTGATGGCGGTTTCACCCAGCCGTCAATTCAATTACTCATTAGTCTCGTATCCCGTGATAAGCGCTTTGGAAGTAGGAAATTATCGCGACGAAGCAGGAATGCATTATTTAACGCAGGCTGATTTGGATTTCCGGCAAATCAACAAAGGGACTGTCCCTCACGAGCTGTCGTTCCAGGTGCAATTGGACAATTCCCGAAGAATCCACGTCGCAGCCAAGGTGTTGGCGGGAGTGAGCTATCATTTTCAAGACGGCCAATATGTTTTGCATGAGAATATCGCGGAGTTCTTAATTGACGGGAAAGCTTGTCGCGGTATTTTTGAGATAGGCTTCAACAGCAACAGAAACCGTTATTTTAACCAAAGAAAGTTAGAGAATATAAAAAGATGAAAATATACCCATTAGGAGGTTTGCCCGAGGATGTATATCCAAAGGCTGGAGGGAAAGCTAAAGGATTGGATTTGTTGATCAAACATCATTTTACCGTCCCAAAAGGATTTGTAATCACCGATATAGACCAAATTGACGAAGCAGCAGTTTATCAATCATTTGATGCCTTAAATGTTCAGCAGGTATCTGTAAGGTCATCCGCCTCCAACGAAGACCAGACCGCGGCTTCCAACGCCGGACAATATGAAACCTTTTTGTTCGTTGACCGCCCTCATCTGTTGGAAAGCATCCGAAAATGCCTTGACTCCTTGAGTTCACATCGCGTCAAAGATTATGCCCAACATTTCGACTTGAGCGAAGGGACGATGAACATCGTTGTTCAGGAGATGGTGGACAGCGACAAAGCGGGAGTGCTTTTCACAGCCAGTCCGACTAACGGTTCGGCCCTGTTGATAGAAGCGGTGGAAGGGCAAGGAGAAAACCTGGTTTCCGGAAAAGCCTCCGCCCATCGATACGAGATTTCACGCAAAAACTATCGCCCATGCGGAGATGATTTGCTCGACGAAAGCGAGGTAAAACTGCTTTATGAGACCGGGAAAAAGATAAGAACGGCTTTTGGCGAAGAGAAAGACATCGAGTGGGCCATACAAAACGGGAATCTGTTTCTTTTGCAAATGCGTCCCATCACCACCGAAATCATCGATATTGAAGAATTTGACCGCGATGATGACGTAAGCAGCCATCTGTTTACAAAAAGGAATGTCGGCGAAATGATGCCGGGAGCCGTCACCCCACTCACCTTGTCCACCTCGGCCAAAGCCATCGACTATGGTATGCGCTATATGCTTTACATAGCAGGGGTGTACAAGTCTCCGCATGAAGAAAAGCCATTGAGGTTGATTTCCTCCATATCAGGACATCTGTTTTTTGACATGAATCTGCTTTACAACATGTATGCGAAAGTCGCCATAGCCAATCCCCAGTCGATGAATCTGTCCATTATGGGCGAATACCACGATTATCCGCCCATAACCGCTCCGTTTGCCAATCCGTTGGTCCGTTTCATCAATTCCTTCAAGTTCTTTAAGTTTGTGTACTCGGGTCATGGTGCGATGAACAAGTTTGACGACCTGTTGACCAAAGTTCATTTTGCAGCAACTTCTTCCTATAAGGAATTGTATCAAAGCATCGATGCCAATCTTGCCTATTTAGATGAGAGCCTGATTTACCATTATGCCTCGTCCGCCTATTCCGGTAGAACGACCAGCACCCTTTATATGATGCTTGACAAAGAGTTTCCTGACAAAAAGGAATACCAATCCTTCCTGTCGCATCTGCTGACCAACATCCCGAATATCGAGAGTGCTGACATATTATCGCGCTTACAGGATTTGGCAATGTTGATCAAGAAACAGGAGCCTAATGCTGTTGGTTTCGGCGCCGACAAGCTGTTGGAATTCATCAAAAACAATCCGGAAACCAAAGGGAAATACCAAGAGTTTCTGGCTCATCATGGACACCGTTGCATCAAAGAAGCCGAACTGAGGAACAAGCCCTGGAGAGAAGACGAAATCCCGTTGATGAACTATCTGATAAGCATCATCAAATCGCCGATGAGCCTTGTCCAAAAAGAAGAGAAAATCGATTATCGAAAAGAGTTCGCCTTCATCAAAAACCCGCTGCTGAAGTCAGCTTCCATATCGTTTGCCAAAAAAGCCCGCCAAGCCGTTGTGGATCGTGAATATACAAAATCAAGGCTGATAGAAATCATCGATTTATTCAAAACACAATATGCCCGATTGGCCCATCTGTTGGTAAACAACCATTTGCTTACTGATACAGACTCCATCTATTTCTTGACACACGAAGAAATCGGCCAACTCATCGATGGCGACACGCAGCTTCTTCCACTTGCCATAAAAAGACGTAAAGCCCATGCCATCCAAGAAGAGCTGTCGTTTGACGATATTTATATCGGCAAACCCATAGCGGATGCTTTTGCCCTCGAGCCAACTGACGGCGTATTGAAAGGGGTTCCCGTTTCCAACGGAGAATGCGAAGGCTTTGTGCATATTGTTAATTCTGCTGAAGACGCGAACCAATTGCAAAAAGGGGAAATCATGGTGGCGAGGTTCACGGATATTGGATGGACACCCTATTATTCCATCGTCAACGGCCTGATTACCGAAATCGGTTCATCCCTATCCCACGGAGCTGTTGTGGCAAGAGAATACGGTTTGCCCTCCATCGTTAATGTGAAAGGAGCCACGAAAGTGCTGAAAAATGGAGATTATATCAAAATGAATGCAACGAAGGGGACGATAATGATCATTGATGATCCGTAAATAGATATGACTATCCAACTTGTTACGAAAGGTTTTGAAAAAAGAGCCGGCAGCTTGCCGCCAGCTCTTTCTCAAAATGGAGTGAAAAGTAAACTTTCAATTCTATGTTAATCCTCATGGCGTTTGCCAATGAGGTAGGCTGCACCCAATGCAGTCAGCACAAGGATGCCGCTGCCGATGGGAGCATTCTGGTTTGTGTTCTGTCCGTGGGAAGGCAGTTTGGGAGCAAACAGGTTCCCTTCAGGGTTGCCTTGTTCGGGTGTCTCGCCACGACCAAACACGCCTCCCACGTTGGAATCGGCAAAGGTGGTCATACTGAGTCCAAGGACGATTGCGGTTGTTATGATTAGCTTTTTCATCTTTCTAACTATTTTTGTTTGTTGATTCGTCATTTTGTTTGGCTATTGGCTGCCTCGCGGTTGCCAATAGCCAACAGCCAATGACCGAAGTACTTATCTGATAACAATCTTCTGCACCCTCACGTCATCGCCGTTGATGAGGCGCAGCATATACACGCCCGGGGCCATTCCGTCTGTAGCGACACTTTGAATGCGTCCGCTACGAGAAACAATGACGCGTCCCGTCGCATCCATCATCTGCAAGGTGGCATCGGTCTCCACACCGACAATAACGATGTTCCCGCCTTTGACGAAGGCGAAAGGCGCATTGTCGCCGTCTGTGTCCTCGCAGACGGAGTTTGACTGGAACTCCAGCCTGAAACGCTCCGCATAGTCAGTCGTATGAGCCTCGAACGTATAACTCGGGGTTTGGTGCAAGTCAACATCCGCGCCCGTCTTGTTGTCGACGAGGTGGAGGTACTCCAAATCGAGGTTGACGATGTCGGCGCTGAGGGTGTAGCAGCCGTTTTCTCTGGCCTTGAAGCAGACAGGCATGGCGTTATCAATGTCGCTTGTCACCACTGCATAGTCAGTGCCCTCTATCGGGATATAGATATTGGTGTTGTCGGGGTTAAGCATGAACTTGGGCAGTGTACTGTTGCCTCCCAATCGGACGACGACACGGTCAAAGACACCGGCGCGGTCCTTTGACACACTGAGGACTATTTTGGCATCTTGGTCAGTACTGCTCTCGGGAACGAAAGTCATCGTCTCGCCATCTTCGGCGGC
>JAILDR010000020.1 GCA_024689285.1 Bacteroidales bacterium
AGGTCTCGTCGACGATGAAGGCAAGCCTCTCGACCCTATTGACCACGACCGTATATATGGCTGGATTAACGACGGGAAAGACCTCGTTTTGGTACAGTACTACGTATTCGACAAGGTGCTGAAACCCGCCGCATACTACGAGGCAGGCCATCCCATCCATTCCGGAGGGCCACTGTTTTACGAAGTGCCGGAATAAAGGTTACTTCTGCTTCTCAAGATACTTTAGCAACCCTTTGCATCCTTCCGAAACATCCCTCCAAGTGGCCTCGAAGTCACCCGTGTACCATGGGTCAGCCACATCACCAGGGCGATGGGTATAGTCCATTAGCAGGCTGATTTTTTGGTCGGTGTCCTCACCGAACATACGCTTTAGGTTACGCAGGTTGTTGCGATCCATCGCAATAACATAATCGTAGTATTGGTAATCCGAACGAGTCATTTGTCGGGCGGTCTTGCCTTCACAGCCGATACCATGTTCAGCTAGTTTGCGTCGCGCTGGCGGATATACGGGGTTACCGATTTCCTCGGTAGAAGTCGCCGCTGAGGCGATTTCAAACTGTTCGCTCAAGCCCGCTTCTTCAACGAGACGTTTCATTACAAACTCTGCCATGGGACTGCGGCAGATGTTGCCGTGACAGACGAAAAGTATCTTTGTTTTGTTCATTTTCCAAGGAATTCATTAATCACTACCGAGGCACAGAAGAGGCCGAAGGTGGCAGGCAAGTAACTGATGGTGCCCACGTTGGAGACTTTGTTCTGCTCCTCAACACCTTCGGTGATGATGGCCGAAGCATCGACAGGCTCTGGCGAATAGACTGCCGTGATGCCATCGAAGACACCAAGGCGGTGCAGACGTTTGCGGATATAGAACGCCAATCTACAGTGGTTGGATTTGGAGATGTCGCAGATCTCCACACGCTCGGGGTGGAACTTGCCGCCCGCGCCCATGCTGCTTACGATGCGTTGATTGTTCATCTTGGCGTAGTAGAGCAAAAACACCTTGGGTGCCACCGTATCGATGGCATCCACCACATAGTCGAAAGGTTGCGCCATCAGGTCGATGATGGGCTGGTCCTTCAGGTATTGGTGGAGAACGGTCAATTCTATTTCAGGATTGATGTCGCGCAGGCGTTCTGCCATCACCTCGGCTTTCGGTCTGCCAACGGTACTTTCCAAAGCCAACAATTGTCGGTTGCGGTTGGTGATGTTCACCACGTCACCATCCACAATCGTCATCTTGCCGATTCCCGCACGAGCCAACTGCTCGGCAGCGTATGCCCCTACGCCACCTAAGCCAACCACAAGCACGTGCTTGGATTTCAATGTCTCTATTCCTTCGTCGCCAATCAAAAGGCGAGTTCTGTCTTGCCAATGTTCCATAGGGCTGCAAAATTACTAAAGATTTGCGCTCTCAACACATTAATATCCATTTCAAATAGTTCTGCCGCTGTTTCATAGACCGTTTCTATGTCTATTTCTGCCATATCCGTCTCTAAAAACAGCAACTCCATCGGAATACTTTTCAGTGACTTAGCAATCTTTCTCTCTGAATGCAGCAAACTTTCCCCAACGGAAAGATACAGTCCTTGTCCCGTCAACTGTTGAATATCCTGTTCTGTCCCGTTGAAGCCATGAAGTATCCAAGGTTGTTTGGCTTTGTGTTTTTTGCGTAAAGCAAGAATCTCATTATGGCTTTTCACATCATGCAGAATCATCGGCTTTTGCAAAGCTTCCGAGAGTTCGATTTGTCGCTCAAAAAGGATGATTTGTTGTTCGAAACTCTCTTTGTGCATTTTATCCAATCCTGATTCACCGAGGGCAATAACTTGTGGCAGTTGCAACATTTTTTCCAAGTTTTTCAACGCTTCATCAATCAGATAATCAGAATTATCCAAAGCCCAAGGGTGAATGCCGTAACTATAATAGCCTTGTTCAGGACATGGTTGATTCAAGTCTAAGTTGACAATTTGAATGAATTCATCATTGGTTGTAACCGCATGCGTATGTATGTCTACAAAAGAGATATTCATGGCTGCAAAATTAGAAAAATTTCCTATTTTTGCTGCATGGAACTGAACCTGCTGCAAACGAAAATCGCGTACCTGAAGGGTGTCGGGCCAAAGAAGGCCGAAATCCTTCAAAAGGAATTGGGCGTATCCACCTATCAGGATATGCTCAACCAGTTCCCGTTCCGATACATCGACCGCAGCCAGATTCAGAAAGTAGCCTATATCAACGATGATACTGTGTATTATCAATTGGTGGGCACCATTTCC
>JAILDR010000045.1 GCA_024689285.1 Bacteroidales bacterium
CCGAGCCTGAAGGCGCTCGCGCCTACTACACCACCGACGGCAGCACGCCCACGGCTGAAAGCACGCTCTACACCGCGCCTTTCACCCTCAGCGCCACCACCACCGTGAAGGCCGTCGCCATCAAGGACGGCGTCGCCAGCAGCGTGGCCTCCAAGACCTTCACCAAGAGCAGCGGCGACAACGGCGGCACTACCGAGTAAGGGCTCACGCAGAACTCGCTGAATTCGCTGAAACTTTGACGCGCCTCGCGTCATTGCGAGGAGGAACGACGAAGCAAATCGAAGATTCGACGTAGTCAATCCACACACGAAGTCAATGGAAAGGCTTCCAACTTGAACCCTGTCTTGAAGCTTCATCCCCGGATTGCTTCGTGCCTCGCAATGACGCAAAGAGGCAGCCAGGCGCGAAGCGGCAGTAGGACTCCCCCGCCCTTCGGGCACCCCCTCTCAGAGGGGGAAGCGCGAAGCGGCAGTAAGGCTGGCAGCAGAAAAAAAGGCGACCCTCAGAACCGAGGGCCGCCTTTTGCGTTAAGGTTGTATATCGTCACCGCATTGCAAATGCTCATATTCACGGCTTCCGAATTGCAAATTCCGAAGAACGTGGCCTTCTGGATTGCTTCGTGCCTCTCGATGACGCAAAGCGGCTGTCAGGCGCAAAGCGGAAGTCAGGTGCGAAGCGGAAGTCAGGTGCGAAGCGGCTGTAGGACTCCCCCGCCCTGCGGGCACCCCCTCTCAGAGGGGGAAGCGCGAAGCGGCAGCAGGTTGTAAACCAATGAATTAATGAAAAGGGCAAGCCAAACGTCTTGCGTCTCGCGTCTATTATGTAAACTAATTATGCTCATCTACTTAACCATAGAATTGCGCAATCAATCGCGCAGAATTCCATAAAGATTGCGCAATCAATCGCGCAGAATTTCATAAAAATTGCGCAATCAGTTGCGCAGAATTGCCGTTTTGTTGTATTTTTGCAGAAAAATCATGAAGAATGGAAACGCTCATACAAGCACACAAAACGCTTTTGGACAGGGTGGACACTTCTTTTGTCCGATACTTGCACGACCAAATCAACTGGGACTCCCGTATCATAGCCATTCTTGGCGCAAGAGGCGTAGGAAAGACCACTTTGGTACTACAGCACATCAAACTGAGCCATGAGCAAAAAGAATCACTTTATGTGATGGCTGATGATTTTTATTTCACCCAACACCGGCTTTATGACTTGGCTTTATATTTCTACCAACAAGGCGGCAAGAAACTCTATATTGACGAAATCCACAAATACAGGAATTGGTCCGTCGAAATCAAAAACATTTATGACCAGATTCCCGACCTTCAGGTGGTCTATACCGGTTCTTCTGTCTTGGAATTGGAACAGGGAGGAGCCGATTTGAGTCGACGGAAAGTGGAATACATCTTACATGGGCTGTCATTCCGTGAATATATCAACCTTAACCACGGCTTGAACTTGCCTTCTTATGAACTACAACAAATCTTGAATGGCGAAGTTGAATTCCCGATGAAGGAAATACGCCCATTACAGCAGTTTTCCCAATATCTCAAAGCTGGGTATTATCCCTATTTTATGGAAGACAATTATGAATTGCGATTGAACGGGGTGTTAAAACAGGTGGTAGAGAATGACATTCCCCAGTTCGCAGATTTCAATGTGGCTTCCGTTCAAAAGCTCAAGAAACTGCTCTTTATGCTTGCCCAAAGCGTTCCGTTCAAACCGAATTATTCAAAACTGGAGCGCGCTCTTGAAATACGGCGTAGCACTTTGCCCACCTACATGCATTTGCTCGAAAAAGCGGGACTTATCAGTCTTTTGCCAGAAAAGGCGGAAGGAATCAAGATGTTTGAAAAAATCGACAAGGTGTATCTACAAAACCCCAATATTGCTTACGTTTTGTCAGCGAACACCCCCGACATTGGATCAATCAGAGAAACCATCTTTTTTGCATGGTTAAGTGTCAAACACAATGTGACGGCATCCAAAGTTTCTGATTTTGAGGTAGGGAGATACACTTTCGAAGTCGGCGGACGAAACAAAAGCAAAAAACAGCTTGCTGACCTTGACCCAGGCAAGGCTTTTGTAGTGAAAGACAACGTGGAGTATCCTGTTGCCCACAGCATTCCTCTTTGGATGTTTGGGTTTGTTTATTGATTCAATGACTTTGCTCCCGCACGCGCCTCGCGTCATTGACTCACTTCGTATCGTCGAATCTGACGATTTGCGAGGAGGAACGACGAAGTCAATCCACACACGAAGTCAATGGAAAGGCTTCCAACTTGAACCCTGTCTTGAAGCTTCATCCCTGGATTGCTTCGTGCCTCGCAATGACGCGAAGCGACGCTACGCGAAGCGGCAGTCAGGCGCAAGGCGGCAGTCAGGCGCAAAGCGGCTGTAGGACTCCCCCGCCCTTCGGGCACTCCCTCTCAGAGGGGGAAGCGCGAAGCGGCAGCCAGGCTTACCTCAATAGTCCATAATAATATTCAAGAACCTTAACAGCTGGCTTTTTCATCATAATGATGGGGTCGATGAAATAAAGACTGTTTCTATCGGTAAGGACATTGTCACCTTCGGCCGACACGTCGGTAACGGCAAGATAGTCATTTCCATAATAGTAACGATTTTCAGGTAATAGGCCGAGACCTTCCGTTAGGTATCTGTCAATGGTCTCCTGTGAAGAGGCAATGAACTGGTTGGAAATATACGGCTGGGTTAAGATAATACGAACACCGTCAACATCTTCGCCAATGCCTTCAAAATGATACTTTGTATTAGGGAATAGAATATTGTGAACCAAATGCTCATAAATGACATCTTGTGCGTGCATCCGCTTGATGGCAGATTTGGCAAAAGGATTACGGACTTTAACGACAAGTTGTCGCTGCTCATCCAGATAAACAATGCTTTCGCCAGATGGTAAACGCTTTCGGTCACCGTATTGCTCCCATCGGTTTGACGGCACAAAGCACCCATTAGCCTTTGCAATGGCAATCAGGCGGTTGCCCTCCTCTTCTTGCGCTGCATTTCCCGAGCCTTGCTCGTAATTTCCATATTGTTCAGCGGATAGCCCAACCTCAAACATTCCAATATCGCTTCTATCGCTATCAGCCTCACTTCTTGATTCAAGCTCTGCACATATTGGAGGGCGTTTTGTCCGTTTCTTAATGAGATTGTCGATAATTCTTTTTCCATACTTCCACATTTCATGATGAAATTGAGGGGTCAAAAGTACGTCTTTTTTTTGAACCGACAAGTGATTGTGCGGAAAAAACGACGAAGCAAATCGAAGATTCGACGTAGTCAATTCAGGGGCTAACTCCTAAAGAAACGGATTCCCTGGATCGCTTCGTGCCTCGCGATGACGCGAAGCGACGCTACGCGAAGCGGCAGTCAGGCGCAAAGCGGCAGTCAGGCGCAAAGCGGCTGTAGGACTCCTCCGCCCTTCGGGCACCCCCTCTCAGAGGGGGAAGCGCGGAGCGACAGCGGGCTTGCAAACAAAACAAAGGCGACCCCCGAAACCGAAGGCCGCCCATGCTTAGTACTTTTATCTGGTTTACTTTACTTAAGGTACGTAATTCTTTACGAGACGATTCAGCGTCACCGTGCTCGTGCCGTCGTCACCCGACTTGGCGAGGGCGGGAGTGGCCGATGTGTGGTCCACCGTGAACGTGCCGTTCAGCTTGTCGTCCGGGCCGCCCACAATCTCGATGGCGGTGATGTCGACGTTGTCGCCCGTCAGTGGCAGGCACAGCACGTCCTGGCTTTCGATGGCTATGGCCTCCGCCTTAGGAGCTTAATAGCGATTGCTGTTTGTTTTTGTCATTTGATTTGTAATTAAACGTTTATTGAAATAAATGTAAGGAATAGGTTCATATTGACTTGTTTACAATGATGCCCTTCGACAGAAGTTCCTCAAAGACATAATGGTCATCCATGGTCTGGGGTTTCTTCCCGTGGGCGATTTCATAGACATGCTGCGGCGACAGTCTGTAGTAACTTGCGATTTTTTCATAAACCGACGGATTACGGGATTTCTTGTAGGAGCCATATCTCAACTTATTGAGGAAAGAAATAAAGGACATGATGTGTGGATTTAATTGGGTTGTAAAGAAAAAAAAACTCATTCGTCTCCAGGGCATTGCGGCCTCAAAGCGGACGAGACACGATGTTGAAACAATAGGATAATGCGAGCTAACTGCTTGATAATCAAAAGGTTTACCCCCCCCATTAGGGTTATAACCAATTGTAAACCAATAATTTGCATATCGCTTTGCATTATCATCTGGGCATTTTGAAAACTGCAAAGATAAGAAAAACTACCCACAGGTTGCGAAAACAGGGAAAAAAAATCCAAAAATCTGCTCCGCGCCCACTGCGCTAAGCGGCAGTTCAACAAGTAAAAATTCCGCTAACGCATTACACCTTTCTGTCGGTCAATATCATGAACAATATCGCAAACAATATCAAGGCGACTCCGATGGCTACATTCAGTGTGAACGGTTCGCTGAAAACCAGTGTGCCGATAAAGATGGCCGTCAAAGGCTCGAGAATGCCCAGCACGGAAGTCTTAGTGGCACCAACAGCTTTGGAGGACGCCGCAAGCGTGATGGTGGCAATGGCCGTGGGCAGCACTGCCAAACCCAACACATTCAACCAGCTGACAGCGTCAGGCACCGGGTTAAGATGCACCCCAAAACCCGAGAGGGCCAACAGCATCACCGAACCGATAAAGAAACAATAGAACGTCAACGTCAGGTTGGGCAGTGCCTTAATCTGCCGGCTCTGGTTCACAATGACTATAAATAAGGTGTAGCACAAACCGGAGGCCACCACGAGAGCAATGCCCCGCCAGTCGATGAAGCCTCCCCCACCCTTAACGGACAACAGCACCGCACCCGCCACACCAGCAAAGATAGACACCCAGGTCTGCCACGTGGGGAACTGACCGAAAAACATCATGATGAGTGCCACCATGATGGGATAGACATACAGAATGCTCGTGGCGATGCCCGAAGGGATGTATCTGTAGGCTTCAAACAAGGTGATGCTGCACCCCGTGAACAAGACACCAAGAATGACCATCAGCCCGAACTGTTTCCAGGTGATGCGAATTTGTTTCTTCGCCACCAGCATGAAAGCCAGCATCAACAGGGTGGCCACACCATACCGGTAGAACAACAAAGAATTGACATCCAACCCCTTGTTAATGACAGGCACGCCAAACAGGGGATTCATGCCATAGGTGATGCCTGAGATGATACCCGCGAGATAGCCCCAGGGGAGTGTATTTTGCTTTTTCATAACGGTTTACATAAAACTGCTGCCTCCGATAAACTGGCGCAGCATGGAAGTGGCCGGAATCTCACTGTCAGGCACCGGCGTGAAGTAATGCAGGAAGCGCAACAGGCGGTGTGCCTCGGTATACTCAGGGCAGTTGTGCGGCACGGTGGCCAGGATGCGCTCGGCATGGTTGCGCATAACGGCAAACTCAAGCAGGTAAGCCGAATTGAACATCACGTCAGCGTTTTCCTGATAAGGATTAATCCATTTCTCCTCCGCCTCACACACGCTGGGCCACTGGCTGATGGTTTGCCGCGCCGTGAAAGCGCCTTTGTTAAAGTCGCGGACGATGCGGCGCAACAGACGGTTGTCGTCCGTGGGAATCATATTGTGGTCGTCCAAAGCCGTACTGGTCAGCGTGGAGATGAAGATGCGGAACTTGGTCGATTCGGGAATCTGGTCTGTCAGCATGGGGTTAAGGGCGTGGATGCCTTCAAGCAACAGCACCGAGCCATGCTTGAGTTGCAGTTTCTTGCCGTTGTACTCACGCATCCCCGTAACGAAATTATATTCAGGCACTTCTATCTCCTCCCCTTTCAGCAAGGCGATAAGGTCGCGCTCCAAAGCAACATGGTCGACGGTCTCGAAATTGTCGAAGTCGTAGGTGCCGTCGGGAAGCTTGGGGGTGTCAACACGGTTGACGAAATAGTCATCGGTGGAGAACGAGACGGGTTTCAATCCGCAGGCTTTCAGCTGTATGCTGACACGGCTACAGAAAGTGGTCTTGCCGCTACTGCTCGGGCCTGTGATCAGCACCAGGCGCACGGGGGTTTCGCTATGGTAACGCCGGTCGATTTCCTCGGCGATTTGCACGATTTTCTTCTCCTGCAGGGCTTCGGCCACCTGAACCAGCTCGCGCGCCATACCGTTTTGACAGGCATGGTTGACATCGCCCACCGTGCTCAAGCCCATGATTTCGTTCCATTTCAGGCTCTCCGAAAACACCTCGAACGTCTTGGGCTGGTCGTGGGTCTCGGCCAGGCGGCCAGGATG
This sequence comes from Bacteroidales bacterium, assembly GCA_024689285.1. The sequence continues at coordinate 6,343 of JAILDR010000045.1, forward strand.
GTTGCGGTCGGGGATGCGCATGAGAATGCCATCGCGGTAGGCCTCAATATCCCAAATGCTCAGATAACCCGTCGAAGGCACGAGACGACCGTAATAATAGTCGGTCGTATCGTCCAAAGTGTAATAATCGGTATAGGCTTCTCCGCTGGTTTCCAACAGTTTGACCTTATCTTCTTGCCCCAACCCGCTGAACATGCGGATGGCATCGTCGATACGGGCTTCGTGACGATGGAATTGGATGTCGTCGGCAACGATGGCCCGCATCCTCACGCGAAGAGCTGCAATGTCGTTGCTGTCGAGCGACTGCCCGTCTGTTTTTCGGATGCGGCAATAGAACCCTTTCGAAATCGGGTGTTCCATGTTCAGCCTGCTGCCCGGAAACAGGTCTTGCGCCGCCTTGTAAAGCAAGAAACACAGTGAACGGAAATAGACATGGCGCGCCGTGTCGTGACGGATGTCAAGAAACTCCACATCACGGCTGTTGTAGACACGGAACTTCAGGCCCTGCGACACATTGTTGACCTTGGCCGACACAATGGGATAAGGCTGGTCGAAATCAAACTCAGCAAGGACATCAAGCAGCGTCGAGCCCTCTTGAAACTCCTTGGTCGTCTTAGTGTTAAGGCAATAAATCTGGATCATGGAACGGCTGATGTTTATTCGACGGCTTGGTTCTGGATACGGTTGACGGCATCAACGGCGAGCTGATAGTTGGGATAGCTCTTCAGGATGTCTTTGTAGATATCCTCAGCCTGGGCGTACTTGCCCATCTGTTCCAACACACGGCCCTTGTTGTAATAAGCATCAAGATAGTTGGGATTGGCCTGCAGCGAACGGTTGAAATAGTCGAGCGCCACCTCGTTGTTTTCCAGATACACGAAGTTGACATAGCCCACGTTGAAGAGCACCATGTAGTTGTCGGGTTGCAGCATGAGCAAGGTGTCGTAATGCTTCACGGCCTCTTCCGGCTCACCGTGGCTTTGCAGATAAAGGGCCAGTTCATAGCGGGCATTGGCATTGTCGGCAAACTGCTGCTGCGCCTTACGGATATAGTCCAAAGCGTAGGGCGGCTGCTGCACGGCATAGATGCGGCAGATCTGTTCCACAGGGTCGTAGAAAAGATTATCCTGCTCTGAGGAAATCTGGAAGTTCTTCAGTGCACTTACTGTATCTTGCTGGGCAATAATATAATACATGCCACGCACAAAATAAGCCCGTGGGTTGTAGTTAGAAATCGCCAGCGCCTTGTCGAGATAGGCCCAGGCAAGTTTGTAGTTCTGCTGAAGCAGGTTCAACTCTGCCAGTTTCACCAAAGGGCGCGCATCACGTTGGTCGATTTCAGCGGCCTTGTTGAGGGTTACGTTGATATTGCCGTCGTCGCCCAAAGCATAGTACACATCGGCCAACAGGAGATAAGTCTCCACATCGTTGGGGTCGAGACGCAGCGACTCGTTGATGTCCATCATGGCCGCTCCCACCTGCTCGCTGGCAAAATAAGCCTTCGCGCGATTCTTGTAAAGCTGAGCGTTGGTGCTGTCAAGGGCGATGGAATCGTTGTATTTCCGGATGGCCTCCGTCACGGTGACGGGTTGTTCGTTGCTCTCCTTAGGGGTCTCCGAAGGAGCAGGCTTGTTGCCATCGCATCCGAAGAGCAAAAGCAACAAGCCAAGAATCAAAACATTCTTCCTCATAATCAATATCATTCCTCCGATTTCTCCAATGCCTCGAAAATCTTTGCCGTCATTTCGTCGGCCAGTTCGGGGTTGTCTTCAATGAGTTTCTTGACCGAGTCGCGTCCCTGGGCCAGCTTGGACTCGCCATAGCTGAACCACGAGCCACTCTTCTTGATGATGCCCATCTCCACGCCCAGGTCGACGATTTCGCCGCTGCGCGAGATACCTTCACCGTAAAGAATATCAAACTCAGCCTTGCGGAACGGCGGGGCCACCTTGTTCTTGACCACCTTCACCTTGACCCGGCTACCCAGCACGTTTTCGCCGTCCTTGATCTGGCTGACCTTGCGGATGTCGATACGCACGGAGCTGTAGAACTTCAAGGCATTGCCGCCCGTGGTAGTCTCGGGGTTGCCAAACATCACGCCAATCTTCTCGCGCAGCTGGTTGATGAAGATACACACGCAACCCGTCTTGTTGATGGTGGCGGTGAGCTTACGCATGGCCTGGCTCATCAGGCGGGCCTGGAGACCCATCTTGCTGTCACCCATCTCGCCTTCTATTTCGCTCTTGGGCGTAAGGGCCGCAACAGAGTCGACAACGATGACATCGATGGCACCTGAGCGGATGAGGTTCTCGGCTATTTCGAGGGCTTGCTCGCCGTAGTCAGGCTGCGAGATGAGAAGGTTTTCTATATCCACACCCAGTTTGGCGGCATAGAAGCGGTCGAAGGCATGTTCAGCATCGATGAAGGCGGCGATGCCACCATTCTTTTGCGACTCGGCAATGACATGCAAGGCCAAAGTCGTCTTACCGGAGCTCTCGGGGCCAAATATTTCCGTGATTCTTCCTTTAGGCAGACCGCCCACGCCCAAGGCGTAGTCAAGCCCAATGGAGCCAGTGGAGATGCTCTCCATCTTCTCGGCCTCGGCACCAAGGCGCATGATACTGCCCTTGCCGAAGCTCTTTTCTATGTTTCCCAATGTGGCTTCCAAAGCCTTCAGTTTCTCCTGCCTCAGTTTTGCAGCTTCTTCTTGTGTTTTTTCTGTTGTCATGATTGTGGGGGATTTAGATTGTTGATTGTTTATTGTTGAATTAACTTCGTTGAATCTTCGATTTGTTTAATTGTTGATTTCAAGATTATTCTGTTGTGGAACGCTTATCGCGCGATTCATTAATAAAGGGACAAAGATAGTAATTTTTGACATGCTGGCGTTATTTTTGGTTATTTTTCTCAATGAGACTGGCGTATTATGAAAAAGTTGTATTTTTGCATTGGGAGACATCGGATACAGTACCGTTTGAGCCTGCCTCTTTATCGGCATTTGTTGCAGGTTGCGAAGTATTACTGGAAGCCGGTTCCTCATTCTGCAATTCGGAAGCAGACCAGATGTTTTCTTTTCCCCTTCGTTTTGATCTAAAATAGTTGAAATGCAGTATTCCATCGTGTTACAAATGTGATGCTGCAAAGTAACGGAGTTTGTCAAGAAATAGCCGTTGATTAAACGTTTGTAGTCGACTGTAGTCGTTTGTTGTCGTTTGCTGTCGGATATATCACTGATTGTCTATTTATTATATAAAACACCTTATTCAGTGTTCCGGCGGTAATTGTTCGGTGTTTCGACATTGGTTTTTGTGGAAGTTGAAACCGTCCGATGATATAGGGGCGTCCTTTCAGCATACCTGGGCCCTGCTCTGGCTCGCGGAGGTTGAAACCGTCCGATGATATAGGGTCGTCCTTTCAGGACTTGGATCTACCGACTTCTTAAGAGGAGGTTGAAACCACCGATGTGTTAGGGTCGTCCTTTCAGCATACCTGGGCCCTGCTCTGGTTCGCGGAGGTTGAAACCGTCCGATGATATAGGGCCGTCCTTTTCAGCATACTTGAGTCCTGCTTTGGTTTGCGGAGGTTGAAACCACCGATGTGTTAGGGCCGTCCTTTCAGGACTCATAAAAACTTATCAAACCGCTTTAAGCATTATCATAGTTCCATTCAAACACGACATCAGTGTTCTGGCCAAGCAATTTCTCTTTGTGCCCATAAACAATTACAATTCCACATGGAATACCTTCGGGGAACGCAGGGCATGAACCATCTGTATAATTGGAACAAGTGCGACATTCATAAGATGGAACAGACTTTGGAACGGGTACGGCATAGAACGGAATAGGCGCTTCGTTCTTAAACATCCATGTGTAATCATCATCTTTCTTCTCATAGAAGTCATACGGACAATTGTCGGTTTCTCCATTCAACAATTCACCTTCTATCGTTTCGTCAGTATCAATCTGGAACAAACATTTTAACTTGCCTTCTGGTATGAGGTCTTCTATAAGATTTTTACAACTCAAACAAATACAATTCTTTTTCTTAGTGTTAGATTTAATTCAAATAAGTAACTGTTCAAAATTAAGCTACATGATTTTTGACGCGGGACTTGGGGACACGTGACAAAACCAATTGTCTCGCGTCTCGTGTCTCGTAGCCCCGAGTCCAATATGCAAACTAAATTTGCTCATCTACTTATATGGTTCAGTTTGTCCAAGTGC
>JAILDR010000094.1 GCA_024689285.1 Bacteroidales bacterium
TGAAGCCCAGCGTCCGTGCAATGTCTATAGCCATCAGCGAATAGCCTGCAAAGTCACAATAGATTTGCAAAGTGTAGAACACACTGGCCAAGAAGCAGGTTGTACCGTTGTAATGAATATAGTTAGCATAAACCGTATCCACAAACAATCCCAAACGGTCGGCAATCACCAGCTTGATAAACATACCCCAAAGGAGTTGCTCCAAACCTTGCTTGCCTTGCTCGTAGTCGAACTTGTGCGTGGCCTTGATTTGGGGCATCAAATCCTCAGCCGTGCTGATTGGGCCTGAGGTGACTTGCGGGAAAAACGAAACAAACAGCACATAATCTAACAGGTTCTTCTCAGCCTTCACCCTTTGGTGATAAACATCGAGCATATAACCCACAGCTTGAAAGGTGAAGAACGAGATACCCACCGGCACTGCCCAATTCAACCCCGGCATTGAGAACTTCAACCCTATAGCGGCAAGTCCATCCGTTAAGCTATTATTGATAAAGTTATAATACTTGAATACCAGCAGCGGCAAAAGCCCAAGAAAAGCAAATAACCAAATAAGCCGTTTCCGCTTACCAACTTTTAACTCTTCATTATTAACTCTCTCATTATCAAATAAGTACCCCCCCCCAGTACGTAATCAGCGTAACTCCCAGCAACACAAGGGCAAAGGCAGGTTTCCAGTTCATATAGAGCAAATAGCTCGCCACAACGAGAAACACTTTGCGCCACTGGTTCCATTTGGCCGGAATTAGCCAGTAGAGCCCGAAGATAAACGGGAAAACAAGCCAGAAGTTGAAACTATTAAATGCCATTAATGTTTATGTATAAATCAGTATTTGTCAACATTTATCTATGAGGAGTCGGCTGAACCCGCAGGGAATTGAACCATATTTGAGAGACCTACGGGTTCACCTCCTCTATAATATGGGGCATCCAGGCTGTGCGGAAGACCCTCATGCCCCGAGCGGTACTGACTGCGCGTAAGATCAGTGACCGCTGTTTATTAGTCTCACATCAGAGGGCACATATCTTTAGTATAATTACTTCTTTAATCAGCAAAACAATTTGTCCTTGATGAACTGTAGCAGCAATGAGGCACTAACAAAGGCTGCTGTTTGGTGATAGCGGTCATCCTTATCGGCATCCATCATGTCAGATACCCCCTTAACCCAAAGAGCAGGCTTGTTGAATGCGTGGGCGGTATAGTACAACGCATATCCCTCCATGTCGATGGCACTCATATTCCTATCAGCTTTCTTCAACTCCTCTACCATGGTAGGCGATGTCATCACAAATGGCCCGCTGGCTGTAGGTGCAATGTGTACTTTGTATTGTTCTCTGTCCTCGACATTCAATCTGGCAGCTTTCACGCGGGCGTTTATGCCATCAATCACCTCCTGGTCAGCCACAAACTCAATTATCTTGTTCAAAAAATCGGCATTTGCCTGAATCACGATATTCTCTTTAAGCAATTTCACTTTGCCACTTTCTTGCTCTGCCACCTTGCCGGCTGCATAATCCTGAATAGACTTTGCCACCATCACATCACCCAAATGAATCTCTCCATCGCGTGCAATGCCTCCAGTGAAACCTGTCATAAACAAGAAATCAACATGCAACGTGCCATACATCAGCGATGACAATGCAGCTGTGGCAACCCCACCTGCCTGACAAGCGCAAGCCGCCACCACTCTTACCTGACCCATATCTTCGGTTGTCAGATGTATTTCCTTCATTCTATAGGCGCAACCCGCAAGTTCGAAGTCTGTCCACTTTCTACGTCCGAAGGCTTCCTGCAGCATTTCGAATTCCTCCTGCAAGGCACAAACAATGCCCACATCAAACTTGTTCTTCTCAACCAGCACTCCTTCCACATGCTTTCGTAGCCGCTGAGAATAGTTTACCAAGGCTGCTATTTGGTCAATCCACTGCGAGTCACCATCTTTTTTCACTATTGAACTTACCATCAACCGGTCGTACTCGCTCCTTTTTCCATTCAAGATGTCGGCAAATTCGGTCAAGCAGATAATCTGCAAGGGCAGTGTCAGGTCGCCGGCTGAATTAAGCGATTTAAGAAAACTCAGCCCACCATCCTCGTTCGCCGTCTCATCATCATCAAACTGCGGCAACAACAGGTCAAGCAACACCAAATCGTAGAATTTCGTCTTCAACGCCTTAAGTCCCGATGAAACGCTCTTTGCCTCATCAATGTTGTCGTCTGCAACCGAGCAACGCTCCACAAGTACCTTACGAATGGCAGCTATCTTCTCTGCCCTGTCGTCAACAATCAATATCTTAATCATACCAGCTGTCTGATTTTACCAATTAATACTCTTTGCCAGTCTGCCTTGTTGAACGAGAAAAACACATAACCCCTATAGAAGTCGGCGTATTCCTTTTGGAACTCCTTGTCCAACTCGTTCAACTTTTCACCGCCAAAGCGGTCGTACATTGTTACCACCACCACCTTGGTCTCTATCTCACGTAGGAACATACCTTCCAGAATCCGCTTCCCCGCCATGGCCTCTGGCACACCACCCAGTTCCTCAATGTTCTTGTCGTAGGTTGACATCGACATATCGAGCAATATCATTTGGTAGTCCTGATGGTGTAGGAATATCTCTTTTGCTGCCGAGTGATACGAACTCCTTGTCACCACCTCGCACTCGGGAAACTCCTCCTTGATGCAAGCGATGATGCTGTTCGCCTTGCCCTCTACGTCTTCAACCAATAGTATCTTCATTGTTTTTTATAAGTTTGTCAAGTTGCAACATTAGGTCAACGTGGCATTTTCCTTCCTTGGCAACAGCAGAGAAGTCATCATTGCTGCCTCCAAACTCACTCACTACGATGTTCTTCACTTTCGACAGGCCACTGCCATGTTCGAACTGAAAGCGGTTCGAAGCCAGCCGCTTCTGAATGTCATCGTTCACCACTTCGTCAGGCTTGGTGGTACGGTTTTCAAAATGAAGCCGCAGTTCATTGCCCGTCCTTTTGGCCGAAACCGCAACATTGTCGAACGGTTGTGTGCTGCCGTGGTTGAACATATTGTTGTATATGATAGTCAATACATCGGCTACCGATCTATAATATTTTGCTTGGAGAATCACTTTGGCATCCTCAATGTCAAAACGGGCATCAAAACGCAAGTTGGGGTACTGACGGGCTATCACCTCCCAAACCAGTTCAAGCTGCCGTTGCAGTTCAAAATCATCAAACTTCCCCGACTGCAAAGTAAACCATTTTTCAATCTTCACCAGTTTCCCCTGCAAGTCGGCCCGTGAGTCGGAAACAGCCTTGCTCAAGTCGGCATAGAAGTGTTTGGATGAAAAAATTGCAAGACGTTTCTCCAACTCACCTATCATTCGGTCAAACTGCTCTCCCAAACGGTTTCTCACCTCTGCGCGTATCTTCTCCAACGAGCGTTCCGTCTCAAGGTTCAGGCTCTGGATTATCCCATGGCAGAAATCCTGGTAATTCTCGGTTACACTCATAGCCGCCTGTACATACATACTCTTGCGTTCATCTTGCAGTCGATAATCAAACATACCCTTCCCCTCGTCAGCCGTCTTGATTTGAAGCACCTCTTCCTTGAACGACTCTATTGTGTGGAGCAGCGAACGCGAGAATTCTGCCAGAATGTTCATCAGCAGGTCTTGTTCCTCTTTGTTCAAGGCAAACAACCGCCGCCAGTAGTCAGTTGGCCTGTATTTTGAGCCCTCCGTCAACAGCACCAGATTCCGTGAATCGAATACCGACCGCAATTCACCTTCCAAAACCCCGTGACGGATACGGGTGCTCAGATAGGTTTTCAAACCGAACTTGCTGAACAGATATTGCTGGCATATTGAATCGAACAACTGTGCCGCTATGTCAATAGATGAATTTTTCGTTGTCTGTATGTTTCCACCTATAATATCAGGATTTGAAACCTCAAACACTGCATTGTCAGCAAGGGTTATCACATAGATGCTTCCTACCTGCATAGTTGTCTTGGCTATCTCCTTCAGTTGTACATACAAATTTTCATAGTCAGCTAAGTCGTACTTTACGATGGCATCCTCATTCACGTAGATGCGGCTCTCGTCAAGTTTCTCAATATTGCTGTAGATCAGAGTCTGCTCAATCAGCTGTTTGTTGAACTCCACATAATAATCGTGGTATTCGCTATCCAACGAGGTTAGGTATTGGGCTATCGTCTGCTGTTCATCAAGCATCTGGGAAGTGCTTTCAATATAAGTCAAATGCCTCATCACGTCGCTATCAATCAGCAATGTAAGGAACATTTCAACTCGTTCCTGATCTCCTTGCAGCTTCATTTCCTCAATCAGCCCATCTGCGTCTTCCACCTCCAGATAACTCATGTATTTCTCCAAAGCCATGGCCTTCTGCTCGTCCTCCTCGGCATTCAGAAGAATGAATATCTGCGAGTCCAAATTGGCTTTCAAACCTTTGTAACGCTCATTACGCAACATCTGCACGAAGTCGTCAAGTTTCACACGGTTGGTGTGGGATTGTTTTTTGATATACTCCTTGACATAGAATCCAATAGCCTCTTTCTTCAACCCTTGCTTTTCGTAGCATTTGAAGATATATTCAGTAGCCATCTGGCATATCGTGAGCGACTTGCCGTAATTCTCAAGCAGTCGCAAACAGGCATCAATACAAGCCTTGTAATCACCCTGCTTGAAGTCGCTTTCGGCCTTATCGCGCTCAGTTCTGTAAGAAGCCATGTCCTCAGGCGGTTCCGAGCCATCGAAGTAGGCTTTGTAGTAGTCCGTCACAATACCAGTTTGTTGCTTCTCCTCTCCTCGTCTCAAGTAATCAAGGGCTTTTTCTGTACCCTTTTTTTCACCGGCGATGCTCCAAACTTTAGCATAGAGAGGGTCGAAAGTCTGGCTATAAGTGAATCCCAACAGGGGCAAATGGCTATTTGTTCCCTGTTCGCACAAAAATGCGTGTATCGCTCCCGCTATAGGCAATCCGTAAAGTCGTTTGTTCAAGTTGGCCAAAGCCAACAGGGGTGTATTATTAGCCTGCTCTGTCAGCACTCTGTAGAGGCTTTTTGTGACCTCGTTCACCAACGAATTACCGCCCAGTATGGGCTGGTATCCTTTATCCGTCTGAATCAGTGACTGCACATAAACCCGCATCGCATCCAAACAATTCGGATTGGTTCCGACATACTTTCGGCACAATTCCAAGGTCTTGTCGTATTGCTGTCCATAGTAGGCATTCAGCATCTCTATATAATCGCGCCTATAGTAACTATCAGGCAACCTGTCTCCATTATTGTAGGCCACTAATGGCAACAGCCATGCATCCTTGCTTACACGGTAGACACGCAGAGCAAAATCAGATGCTGAATCGCGCTTTTTCCCGTCTTTGATAAACAACGCCCGCAGCACGGATACGAGGGTCATATATCGGTCCACCAGCGCATTGGGGGCTTCATAAATGAGCGGACTAACCACTTCCACCTCTTCCATAGAGGCAAAATAATTCAGCCGGTGCTTATAGTAGTTGAACCTGTCGGACTGGAATGTGTTTCTGTTTCTTTTTGACTGGCGCTCCAGTTCATAGTCGAAATTTGCCGCTGTACTCTCCGACGACCGAAGAAACAAAAAATGAGTCAAGAACGGCACGAAACCCGTCTTCCCTTTCACCGTTGACTGCTCTGCCGTGCGGTTCACGTTTTCCAACAGCGGATAAATTTCGGTTTCGCGTTCCGACAGGCTAAGGATCAGAATGCGCATTTCGTAATACCATACCGATACGCCCAGCTCCTGCTTCACATCTTCCAGACCTGCCTCAGCGCGGATGTAGTCGCCCAATAAGATATTGTCATACACCCTATCGCGAAGGGCGATGAATTGTTCTATTTTCTTTCTGTTCTTGGTCAGCTGCACAAGCACCCACTCCATTTCCGCATTTTCGCTCGTTGCACGGAAATAGTAATGGTTCGAAGTGCCAAGGTCAGCGAGCTCTTGGGGAAACAAATCGCCCCATATCAACCATTTCAGCTTTGGATGGATGCTGAAAATATTCGGCAGGTTTTCTGCCAATTGGTCATAGTCCAACCCATACTTGAAGGCATTCATTGTCATGGCAATAGCCTTTGGCGACAATTTGCCATTCAAAAACTGTTGTCGTACTTGGTATGTGGGTTGGCGTTTCATTTATTAATCACATGCTGGGGGTTGATATTCACCTGCTGAGCCGTCGGGATGTTGATATTGATAGAAAGTGGCGTGGCTGTATTGGGTACATCCACTTTCAGTTCATTATTTTGTTTTAGCACCGAGACTTTATTTTCAGTTTTTTTTGACTTGAATAAGCCAGAACGGATTTGGGTGACAAGTTCTTCGAAGTAACGGCATTGATTAATGACTTCCTCGCGAGGGCAGGCATCCTGAATCATTTGAACCAGTTTGAGTTGGTCGGCAGCCGTATCATAAAGGTTTACGATCCGTTCGATAGCGGTATGGGAAAAATTGCCAGTAACAGTTATCCACGCTTCACTATAGGATTTCCAATTGCGGTGTTCTGCTTCAATGTCATCACTGTTTAAAAACACCTTAACCAAATTAGGCACGTCGTGGTCGCGCTCCTCTTTTCTAAACACGGTAGGAAGCGCTTCGACCGGACAGGTGAATACAGGAAACCTTTCAGGAACGGCAATTCCCTGAGCTTTTATATCTTCAATCGACTTGTATGCAAAACCTTTGAAGTCACTGTTTTTAATATAGGGAACAATCTGAGCCAGAAAACACTCTTCATTGAAGGTGAGCACAGGTTTGAGGCTTAGGAGAACCCATACCACACAATAAACTATCTGAGTGGCGGGCAGTGACTTCAGTTGCGTCTCAGTATCACGGAGATAGCGGTTTTCTATGTCAACACCTGGGGTTGCATCAAAGGAAACACGAACAGCCTGATAATAGATTTCGTTGAACAAACTCACCATCGATTCCTCAATCTGATGCTGGGGCATCAAACTGAGGAATTGTTTGTAGAGATAGCGATTGAGCGGACTATCGTTGAGGAAGTCTGTCATATCACTATGTCCACAAAAGAGAAGAAGTCTGTTTAACTCAGAAGCGTTCATTTGGCTTAATTGCTTAGTTGCTTAATTGAGATTCCACATCAAGTGCGGAATGAGGGTTCGGAGCGGGGCTTTACCCAAGGTGTTCCCAAGGTGTAGCCAAGGTCTAATCAAGGTGTAGCCAAGGTGAAAGTGGCTGTTTGACCTTGGGTAGAGCTTGGGTAGGAGTTTTCAGATTGTAGGTTAGTCCTTTGATGTTTCAGGCGATGTTGTATTTTTTCAGCAAGGGGCTGATGGCATCACGGATTTCTTTTGAGGGGTTTGAGCCCAACTCGGTGCGGGTGGAACAGGCGGTGGTGCCTTCGAGTTCGTTTACAACGGGCGTGGCACTGTAGGCCCCAAACATCCCCGACTTGTTGCCACGGAAGTTGCCGAGGAAGTGGATGATGTTGGCCACAAGGTTGCGGTTGAAGGTGGTGCCTTGCTGGCGACCCGGGTCATAGACTTCGGCTTTCACCTCGCTAAGGTTGAGGATGTCGTTCCACAAGTCATTGTAGATGGGCTTCCACTTCTCCTCCACCAAGCAGAGGGTCTTGCCCACATAGGTGAGAATCTCCTTGCGGACGGCCTCGGATTCGAGGGCGGGAGCATCCTTCTGCGTGGCCACAAGGCGGCCATCCTGATAGGTGTTGTTGATGGTGGTGGCGTTGTTGTACACCCCAACCGACCCGATGTGGATCTCCTGCTTTATCTCTGTGAAGTGGTTTCCCGTGCCAGGGTTGCCATCGATTTTAACGTCCATGCTTATAAAGTTTAGAGTTTAGAGTTCAGAGTTTATAGTCAGTGGAGAGTTGATAGTTTAAAGTTCGATAGTTCAAGGGTTTAAGAGTTCAAGTTTTCAAACCGTTATAACTTATATTTCTAATTATCAGTAACTTATGTTTGTTATGCCTTTTTGAGGGCTTGTTTAGAGGGTCAAATGGGGTGTTTCAGCGGGTTTTTCGGGGTTTGCAAGTTTGCAAAACTAAATGTTTCTTCTTTCTTTTTTCAGCATATAAATCATTGTATTTCAGCCTACAAGTTGCAAGTAAGTTTCGCCAAGTTTCTTTCAATCCTGCAAAAATGCCCAGGTTGTATAATTGCATCGTCATTCAGCCACGAACGGGTGGCAAAACAGAGTGGCGAGCGATCTTTGACATACTGGAAAAATCGGCTGAAACAAGGTGACTCTTTTCTTCCCTACCTCCCTCGTGGAGGACTCCTTACTCATTAGATTACTGTTTACGGTTTACCGTTTACAGGCTTCAAAAAACAAAATCAAATTTTTCTATTAACAATTTAAATCGTATTAATTATGGCTACAATTAAACAAGTCGGCCCTGGCCGCAAAACCAACGGTACCATCGACGGTATCACCTATGTAACGCGCAACGGCAAAACCTACGCCCGTTCCGCTCCAATCATGCCTGCAAAGGTTTACTCCACTCCTGCCGCGCTGAAGCGTCAGGCTATCTTCAAGCTGGTGCAGATGCACCTGAAGTATCATCTGCGCACCATCCGCCAGACCTTCTCAGGGAAGGGTAACGGAAGCGCCATCAACCGCTACTATGCGGTGAACGGCAAGGCCTTCACCCAGGCTCTTGACGCTTTGGCCGACCGCTACGTGGCGGGTGAGTTCATCACCCTCAGCGATGTGGAGGCGGCTATCAGCACCTTCGCTGCAGCCAACCCACAAGCCATCACCATCGGCAAACTGAACGGCTATGCCGAGGTTTACCTCACCGGCGAATGGCCTTCGACTATCACCCTCAACGCCAATGGTGGCGACAGCACCGTGATCATCATCGTGGCTGAGAACGGTCAGACCACTACCATCACACCTTCTGAGGGTGGCAGCACGACTGTTGTGACTGGCGGTGGCTCTTCATCGGGCTCTGAGTCTGGCGGAACCGGCAGCGGGTCTGGCTCAGGTTCGGGTTCCGAGACCCCGACTGTGGCTGCCCCAGTGATCAGCGGCACCACTCCGTTCGCTGAAAGCACTTCGGCCACCATCAGCTGCGCCACTGCAGGAGCCTCGATCTACTACACCGTTGACGGCTCCACTCCTACCTCTGCAAGCACCGCCTACTCTGGTGCCATCACTCTGAGCGACACCACTACCGTAAAGGCTGTGGCCGTGAAGGACGGCGTTTCGAGCTCGGTGTCCACCAAGGTGTTCACGAAGGGCTCTGGTGGTGGCGAGACGGAAACGGAGTAATCTTCGCTTAGTTTAGAGTTGAGAGTGTAGAGTTTAGAGTCAGTTCAAGAGTTCAAAGTTCAAAGTTCAAAGTTCAAAGTTTAAAGATTAAGGCTTGGCCATTAGGCCAGATGACTGCTCTAAGCTCTCGCTCGACGCTCTTCTATCAATCTTTTATTAACGTTTTAAAATCAGTTCAAAATGAAAAAGCTGTTTCAAAAGATTCTTCAAAGAATCGTCAAAAAGTCGCTGTCCGTGAAGGCCGATGAGCCTGTACCGGACACTGAACCTGAAAGTAATCCCAAGAAGGAACTCTGGAAGTTCATTATTCAAACCATCATCAGCATCTTAACAGCTATCCTGACCGCCCTGAGTGCTTCATCCTGTGTGCATCACATGGTGTAATCGCTGTTAGTCACACAGATTGCACGGATTGCACAGATCTGTGTATTCTGTGTGACTTCTTTAACCTTTATCCTCTAACCGTTAACCTTTATAACAATGCGTCAAATCAAATATATCTTAATCGATGACAGCGGACAGAAGAACCGCGAGCATCATTACAACATCGACAGCAAAGGCTGCGTGGCTGATAGTACCGACATCCGCAAGGCGGTGAAAGTCATAGACCGCAAAGTTGACCCTGATGGGTACAATGCAAACTCCGTTGTCGTCCGCTTGGTTACAAGTTCAAAGTTACAAGTTCAAGGTGAAGAGCGCGATGCGCTTAAGGGCTTGCTTGTCGAGCTTCGCAACCATTTCCCTGAGGCGATGATTTTCGGCATCAGGGAGATTGGTGGCTATTTCATCAAGGTGTCGGACGAGATGAATCGGCTGAGGCTCGAGCTATCGGATATGTCGTGAAGGGTTTCAGATGCCGTTGATTCAGAATAGTTAGTTTATCTTCCATCGCTCAATCTGGCACTCACGCTGTTCTGAACACTTACTTATGTCAAATACTTGGCATGTGCTTGGCAAATGTTACTGAAACATTATTTGACGTCGACGTAAAAGATATTGCATGTAGAACTGACGTTGCAAGGGTGTGAGGTAAGGCGTAGAGTCAACCAAAGCATTAATGTCAAGCGCCTGTATAAGTGGAACAAGTTGATTTAAAGCCGAACAAAGGCCCTGAGGCATGTCAGGCGCATGCAGGAAGTCAAAATAATTGATTTTCTTGTTGTCTTGCTTAATCATCGACGTAGGGAATGTGTAAACGCGGGCATTCATTTCGTCTTCATCTTCAATGCATCTTTGCATGATGTTTTCATCAGCCTGCGGCAGTAGACAGCTTCCATTATCGAAAACTGGAGCAAGAGATGAGATTTGTGTGTCCTCTTCTACAAGAAATCCCCAGTTGCCATTGTGACGGTCAAAATTGCCAAGAAGAGCATCAACCACGAACATCTGCCAAAAACGTTCATACACAATCACAGGGTCAACAAAGGACTGACGTTCAATAGTCTCTAGAATATCAGAAAGTTCTGTTCCTGTACCGCCTGTCTCGCTATCAATGACCGTGTTTTTGATGGAACAAAAATCATAGAGCCGGACTCCAGGATGTGTAAAATCCTTGCAGGCACAGACTATTTTGGTCTTGCCGTTGACGTATGTACCCAAAACCGTCTCCTGGCAAGGCACACCCAACAACCGGTATATACTACTTCCAAGATGTTCGGAGAAACAACTGTTAGAATAGGATTGCTCATTGGGACGCGACAAGACGTTGGGCGGGAACTTGAGAATCCATGGCTCGCCCTGAAATAGGACAGCAACTTTCTTGCCATTCGCCCCATTGTAAGCCCTAACAGGGATGCGTGGACATGATGTAAAATCAATTGTTTTCATACGTCTTTGTGCCATAAGTATTTGTCACGCAGATATTGTGCATGCTCATGGGTAATGGCCTGATCGTCGATTTCCGCACCATTGATGCTGCCATATAACTCACACCACAGACAGTCGATTAACGTGCTATCTGTGCGGAGTCCCTCCTTGTACGCATCCAAGTCGTGCTGCAGATAGACTGGCAAACCGCATTCCCAAGCCCGCTGGCGCTGCTTTATTTCTTCCGTTTCCATTCTTTGAAGTTGATTTACAGCCTTCCGTCCACCAGATTTCTGTCCAACGTACATTTCACGTCGAACACCACGTGTTTCTCCTTCAGCAGGGTGAGGATGTCGAGGCCTTCAAATTTCTTGTGAGCTACGGCAGCGATACAAGAATCAAACTTTTGGTTAGGCAACTCGTTCACCACCTTGATACCATACTCGTGTTCCACGATGTCGGGATTGGCCCAGGGGTCGTAAACCGTGATATTGAGGTTGTATTCTTTGAGTGCCTTGTAGATGTCGATGACCTTAGTGTTTCTTACATCAGGGCAGTTCTCCTTGAAGGTGAAGCCGAGGATGAGGATGTCGCTGTCGATCACCTGAATGCCTTTCTTCAGCATCAGTTTAATGGTTTGGGTGGCTACATATTCACCCATGCCGTCGTTCATGCGGCGACCGGCCAGAATGATTTCGGGATTGTATCCGTGACGCTGTGCGCATTGTGCCAGATAATACGGGTCAACGCCAATGCAATGGCCACCCACCAAGCCTGGTCGGAAAGGCAGGAAGTTCCACTTGGTACCTGCGGCCTCCAACACATCGAGGGTATCGATGCCCATCTTGTTGAAAATCTTGCTCAACTCGTTTACGAAGGCAATATTGATGTCGCGCTGGCTGTTTTCAATCACTTTGGCAGCCTCTGCCACTTTGATGGTGGGGGCGAGGTGGGTGCCGGCAGTGATGACGCTACTGTACACCTCATTAATATATTTGCCAATCTCAGGAGTGGAACCTGAAGTGACTTTTTTGATGTGTTCCACGGTGTGTTGCTTGTCGCCTGGGTTGATGCGCTCAGGACTGTAGCCTCCATAGAAGTCGACATTCATCTTCATGCCTGAAACCTTTTCCACCACGGGAATGCATTCGTCCTCGGTAACGCCAGGATAGACGGTGCTTTCGTAAACCACCACGTCGCCCTTGCCGATGACCTTGCCAACGGTGGTACTGGCACCTACCAAAGGGGTGAGGTCGGGATTGTTGTCATCATCCACAGGTGTGGGGACAGCCACGATATA
The DNA here is from genome assembly GCA_024689285.1 of Bacteroidales bacterium. Next base: position 12,406 of record JAILDR010000094.1, read on the forward strand.
GAAGTTGCAGTTGCGAATCTTTTCAATGTCGCTGGTGCAGATGAAGCCATGATTGTTGATGGCATCTTGCAGCAGGTCGTCAGCCACTTCGAGGGTGGCATCATGCCCGGCCATCAAGGCATCACAACGCTTCTGGTTCATGTCGAAACCCACGGTGGGATATTTAGTTGAGAACAGGCGGGCCAAAGGAAGGCCTACGTAACCGAGACCAATAACACAAATCTTAGTGTCTTTCATATTGTTGAATACATTGATTACAAATTAGCTTTATACCACTCAATAGCCTCGTTCAAACCACGGGCAAAGTCGTATTGTGGGTCATACCCCAGCAGTCTCTTCGCTTTTGAGATATCCGCATTTGAGTGCTTGATGTCGCCTGGACGGTCGGGACCGAAATGAGGCTTGATGTCCTTGCCCAAAGCTTTGGTGAGCGAATAATAGATGTCGATAAGGTATTCCCGTCCGCCATAAGCCACGTTAAACACCTGTCCGTTTGCCTCCTCGGGTGCAAGACAGGCTTTCAGATTGGCTTCTATCACGTTCTCAATATAAGTGAAATCACGGCTTTGTTTGCCGTCGCCATTGATGGTGGGCTGCTCATCATTCAACAGCATCTTGATGAACTTTGGAATCACAGCCGCGTAGGCACCATGAGGGTCTTGACGGCGACCAAACACATTGAAGTAGCGCAGGCCGATGGTTTTCAAGCCATAATGTCTTGCGTATTGTTTGGCCCATTCCTCGTCGCACCGCTTACTGACGGCGTAGGGCGAGAGCAGATTGCCCTCTACGCCCTCCTGTTTGGGCAGGTGCGCCTCGTCGCCATAGACGGAGGAGCTGGAGGCATAAACAAAGGTCTCCACCTTGTTCTGCCTGGCGGCTTCCAACATGTTGAGTGTGCCTTGGATGTTGTTGAGGCTATAGAACAGCGGCATCTCGATGCTGCGGGGCACGCTGCCCCAGGCGGCTTCGTTCATCACATAGTCAACACCCTCACAGGCTTTCATGCAGGTGTCCAGATCCTTGATGTCACCCTTGACGAACTCATAATTAGGATTGTCGCTCAGCAAGTCCACATTGGCCTGTTTGCCGGTGCTGAGGTCATCTAGGCAACGCACCCGATAGCCCAGCTTCAGGATAGCCTCACACAGGTTGGAACCGATAAAACCGGCACCACCGGTCACAAGGAAAAAACTGTTGGCTGGAAATTGTAATTCGGTATACAACATGTCTATTTATATAATCGTTTCAGTATTTCATAACGAGGCGTACTTCGTTCCCGTATCTATACAGCTCCGCCTCCTAAGTCCCAATAAATTTATTAAAGGAACTAAAAAACAATAAATTACAATTCTGCCTAATAAAGCAGAATAAAATTCTTTGCAAAAGTACGGAATTTTTGAATTCAAAATGGCTTTATTTTTTGTTTGATGTCAAATATTTCGTTGGCTGGGTTGTTGCTCTTGTCCTTAGGCACAATCATGGATTACCCTATCTGGCTCCAATCAAAGGTTTGCGCAAACAACTCTTTATAGTGTTCACGAAGCATTCTGTTTTCGGGTTTGGCGAGTTTTGGGTCGTCGGCTAAGAGCTTGATGGCCGCTTCGCGTACCTGTGGGATGAGTGGGCCATCTTTCTGCAAATCACCGATGAGCATCTCGATTTGCCCGGACTGCCGTGTGCCGCCCGTCTCACCCGGACCGCGCAACTCCAAATCGACTTCAGCGATTTCAAAACCGTCGTTGGTGCTGCACATGGTCTTCATGCGGGTCTTTCCGTCGTTGGTCAACTTGTGGTCGGTGACGAGGATACAATACGACTGGTCTGCCCCGCGGCCCACGCGGCCCCTCAGTTGGTGCAATTGCGACAACCCGAAGCGGTTGGCGTTCTCAATAATCATCACAGTAGCGTTGGGAATATTAACCCCTACCTCGATGACTGTCGTAGCCACCATGATTTGTGCATTCCTGTTGATAAAGCGTTGCATCTCAAAGTCTTTGTCCTCGGCACTCAGTCGCCCATGGCAGACGCAGAGTTTGTATTGCGGCTCAGGGAAGTCGTGCAGTAAAGCCTCGTAGCCCTCCTGAAGCGCAATCATATCGGTGTTTTCCGACTCCTTGATGCAGGGGTACACCACATAAATTTGCCTCCCAAGGGCAATCTGCTGCTTCATGAACATCATGATGCGGTAGCGGTCGTCGCTGTAGACATGATAGGTCTGCACGGGCTTGCGGCCTGGAGGCAGTTCATCAATCTTGGAGACATCCAAGTCGCCGTACTGCGTCATCGCCAAAGTGCGGGGGATAGGTGTTGCTGTCATCACGAGGGTATGGGGCGGAATCTCAGTCTTTTCGTAGAACTTGGCCCTTTGTTCCACTCCGAAGCGATGCTGCTCGTCAATGATGGCCAAGCCTAAGTTTTTGAACACCACTTTACTCTCAATTAATGCGTGGGTGCCCACCACAATTTGCATGGTGCCGTCGGCAAGACTTGCATAAATCTTCCTTCGCTCCGCGATTTTGGTGGAACCGGTCAGCAGAGCGAAGTTGATGTTCATGTCCTTCAGTTGCTCCTGAAGTGTGGCGAAATGCTGTGTGGCCAATATTTCTGTAGGTGCCATCAGGCAGGCTTGGAAGCCATTGTCCAAAGCGAGAAGCATCACCATGAGGGCAACGATGGTCTTGCCGCTGCCCACATCGCCTTGCAGCAGGCGGTTCATCTGGTGGCCTGAGCCTAAGTCTTTACGTATCTCCTTGATGACGCGCTTTTGGGCATTGGTCAGTGGAAAAGGAAGATGGTCGCGATAAAATCCGTTGAAATAATTACCAACCACATTGAAAGCATGTCCTTTGACCGTCTGCTCACGGTGCATCTTGTTGCGCAGCAGTTTCAGTTGGAAGAAGAAATGCTCCTCGTATTTCAGCCGTCGTGTGGCCTGTTGGATTTCGATGTTGTTGGAAGGCAGGTGGATTTCGTAATAGGCGTGACGGCGTGGAATCAGTTGCTCTTGTTCAATGAGGGCTTTCGGCAGTGTCTCGGGAATGTATTCGTAGACCTGTTGCAGAATCAGTTT
>JAILDR010000178.1 GCA_024689285.1 Bacteroidales bacterium
TCCGCAATCTTGGTGAAGCTTTAGCCTGCTCGGTCAATTGATCCAATATAGCTTGTGTGATAACCATCCTGGTAATAAAATGAGCATCTAAGCAACTAAGCTGTAAGCAAAAATAAGCCGTAAGCATCTAAGCCATCACCACCTCGGCCAAAACAAATAACTGCAAAAACCGCCAAACGCCTTTCAAAATCGCTTTCATTTTTTCACCGGGATTTCAAGTATGCCCTCAATTTCATGCGGCACGTATGGCCCTTCCTTGCATTCAAAAATAACGGAGCCTGGCTCTAAGGCTTCTACAGTGTGCCACACGTTCTTTTCCACGTTCACGCCATAACGGCCTTCTGTTGGGGAAATGACGTGGTCTTCAATGATAGAACCATCGTCGTTGAAGGTTGTGATACGGATTTTGCCACGTAATACCACAAACGATTCCTCTTTCTTAGGATGCCTGTGAATGGGAATATCTGCACCAGGTTCAACAGCATTCAGGAAACGGTGGCACTTGTCCTCCAAGCTTTGGTGAATGTTCAAATTCATCCGCAATCGGGGCGAGTCCTTAGCTTGGGCTGATAAACCGTCTAAAACCTTATCGTCGATAACCATAAGCCGTAAGCATCTAAGCATCTAAGCACCTAAGCAAATCACCATCTCGGCCAAAACAAATAACTGCAAAACTGACACACATCTTTCAAAAACGCTGTCAATTCCATTCTAAAACACCGTGGCTAAAATATTTTTTCCATCATCTGCCACTTCTCGTCGCTCCTGGCATCGGCTTTGCAGCCTTGGAATTGGCTTACGTAAGCCTCCCATTCGGCTTGACGAGGAAGAGTGGCGAGACGAGCCATGTCGCGTTGCCAGTCGAAGTCATCCACGGTGTCGCAAATCATAAAGAGACTTCTCCCCTTGCGGTAGATTTGCATATCGAGGATGCCTACTTGCCGTTGGCCATCGATAATCTCTGGCCATACATGGGCGTGAGCTTCCACATATTTCGCAATCATTTCCTCGTCATCAACCAAGGTCAACGTCTGACAATATCTTTTCATAATCTCACACTGAATAATGTTTTTTGTCACACAGATAGCACAGATATCACAGATTATCGCCTGCGGCGAATTGTCAATCTAATAGCTTCTTTATGTTCATTAGCAAATGTTTCAGTGTCTTCTACCACACAGGCGAGATAGCCACCACCTCCTGCTCCGGGCATCTTATATGCCATTACGAGTTTTTCGTATTTTTCGATGTAGGATGGAACCGTGCCTTGTATCATAGCAGGAAACATTGCCACTTGCGCCTCAAATGAGGCTTTATAGGCTTTCGCAAATGCTTCCAAGTTCAGGTTTATTATCGCTTCCCAGCAGTCGTCGGCAGCTTTTGCCAATGCCTGAACTTTTGGTAAAGTGATGTCTTTTCCTTCCACTACGGAGCAGCCTGGCTTACGGGGTTCCATGGGAATCATCACCAAGTGCGACTCTAACCAGCTCAACACGGCCTCGTCGTTGCAGGTCTCAATCTTCTCCGGCCAAAAGCGATTGTTGTAATAGTGGCGGCAGAGGCCGGGGATGCAGATGCCTATCGAGTCTTGGGCACCACTGATGATACCGTCTGAACGCTCTGGGTTGTTCTCATAGCAGAATACAAGGCGGGCCAAGGTTTCGGGTTCCATGTCGGGCAACTCCAACGGCCAAATCTTCTTGATCATGTTCCGTGTGGAAGTACTCAATCCGCAACGTTCTCGCACCTCAAATGTAGGCTCCAAACTGATGGTGATAGCCCAACCTGGGGCATAACACGAAACATACGGTTGGTCAATCCAAGTCCCTGCCAAGTCCAATCGTGTGGGAATCCGGCAGAGTTGCTCCTTGATGGCAGTGCTTGAATGGGCTTCCAAACCCTTGTGCGGGTCGCGTTTCAGCACCACATATTCCATGTCTCGCTCCTCACAGAACTTCCGCTTCTCTTCTGAGGCTCCGTCTTCGTTCACCACCAAAATATCAGGCTTCAGAAAATCGACTGTCGGCACAAAGTCCATGATGCCGCTGCCAGCGTTGATGTAAGCATCCTTCACATAGCGAATGGCCTTCACCATGAAGAGGCGGTCTTGCTCGTTCCACAGCGTCTTATGCCCTTTGTAGTGCAAGATAGTCTCATCCGAGCCTATACCCACATACAGGTCGCCATACTCAGCCGCCTGACGGAAGAACTCCACATGTCCCGAATGGAGCAAATCATAACAACCACTAACGAAAACCTTTGGTTTCTTTGAAAGTTCAAAGTTCATAGTTTATAGTTTAAAGTCAGTTTAATCAGTTGAAAGTTTATTCAGTCGATGGTTTATAAGAGTTTTGGAGTCCTGAAAGAAGACGAGCATCCTCTTTAATAAGTTCATCCATACTCATTCGATCTTCAGTAGTAATGTAGCCAAGTTCCTCCGCAATTTCAAACTGCGAGGAAACCTCCATAAGAGAGCCAAAGGCTACTTCTATGAAATGTGACTTGTCTTTTACTGAATAACGATTTACCCCCTCAGCTATATTCGAGGTAATAGAAACAGAAGCTCGTCTCAGTTGGTCGCACATGGCATAACGCTCCTCAACTGGGAATTTTTTCAGTAGTTTATACGTCCTTTTAACTACTTCCTTTGCTTTCTGATAGGCTATCAACTTTCTATACCCAAATACTTCCATACTTTTTCAACTATAAACTTAAAACTGACTTTCAACTATAAACATTCAACTTTCAACTATCAGCGCTCCGCCCTGAAAGGATTTTGTAAAAAATCCTGATAGGCGAGCGCAATACCGTCTTCCAACTCGGTCTTGTACGTCCAACCCAGTTTGGCGGCTTTGCTCACATCCAAAAGCTTCCTTGGGGTGCCGTTCGGGCGGGTGGTGTCCCACTCGATGCGGCCTTTGTAGCCTACCACTTTGGCCACCAGCTCGGTCAGGGACTTAATGGTCAGTTCCTTGCCAGTGCCGGCATTGACGGTTTCGTTTCCACTGTAGTTGTTCATCAGGAATACGCAGAGGTTGGCCAGGTCATCCACATAAAGAAACTCGCGCAAAGGGCTGCCGTCGCCCCAGCAGGTGACGCTCTCCAAACCGGCCTCTTTCGCCTCATGGAAACGACGTATCAATGCGGGCAACACATGGCTGTGCTCGGGATGATAGTTGTCGTTGGGGCCATAGAGATTCGTCGGCATTACAGAGATATAGTCGGTGCCGTACTGGCGGTTGAGGTACTCGCAGTATTTCAGGCCACTGATTTTGGCTAATGCGTAGGCCTCATTGGTCTTCTCCAGCTCGCTGGTCAGCAGGCAGCTTTCGGGCATAGGCTGAGGAGCCATACGGGGATAGATGCAGCTGCTGCCGAGGAATTCCAACTTCTTGCAGCCATTTTTCCAAGCAGCATGGATGACGTTCATCTCCAGAATCATGTTGTCGTACATGAAGTCGGCCAGGGCCGATTGGTTGGCCACGATGCCACCCACCTTGGCTGCCGCCAGAAACACATATTCAGGCTTCTCCTCGGCAAAGAACTTCTCCACCGCCTCCTGACGGGTCAAATCCAGTTCCTTGTGGGTGCGAGTAATAATATTGTTATAGCCTTGACGCTGTAATTCTCTCACGATAGCTGAGCCAACCATACCACGGTGGCCCGCCACATAAATCTTCGAATCCTTATTCATTTTTTTAAAGTTTAATGTTTAGAGTTTAAAGTCAGTGGTGAGTGTATAGTTTTTAGTTTTAAGTTACTTGAAACTCCGCCGCAGGCGGCACTATCAACTTGTGAACTGACTCTAAACTATCAACTATCAACTCTAAACTATCAATTATTATTCTGCTGAAAACTCTCTTATTCTTTGTTCTTCGCTGCGTTTGCACACGAGTATTTGTCCGTTCTTTTCGCTCACGATGTAGCCGTCCAGGCCTTGCAGCACCACCTTCTTGGCATCTTCGGCATGGACTACGCAATTCGAGCATTCGTATAGCTTAATATTGCCCACGGCACCATTGCCGTTGGTATCTTTTGTTAGCTTGTCGTGAAGTGAGGCCCAGTTGCCGAGGTCGCTCCAACCAAAGTCAGCAGGATGGGTATATACCTTGCCATCTGCGGCTGCGGGTTCCATCACCGCAAAGTCGATGGAGATTTTTTCGCAATTGGGGAATATGCCAGCCACATCACCAGTTGCGGCAATCTTGTCCATATCAGCTGCAATGTTGGGCTTGTATTTCAGAATGCTTTCAGTGATGGTGTCGATGTTCCATACAAAGATACCGGCATTCCAAAGGTAGTTGCCTGCTTTTAAGTATTTCTCAGCGGTTTCAAGGTTGGGTTTTTCCTTGAAAGATGCGACGGCCTGGATTTCGGGGGATTCCGCATCAGGTGCGGAATGAGGCATGGCCTCAACGTAGCCGTAGCCCATCTCAGGTCTGGAAGGCTTAATACCGATGGTCACAATGGCGTTATTACCCTCGGTAAAAGACAAAGCGTTCTTAATCACTCTGCGGAACTCTTCGGGGTTCATCACCACGGCATCGGCAGGAGTGACTACCACGTTGGCTTGCGGGTCTTCTTTCTTAATGCTCCAGCAAGCCCAAGCGATGCAGGGGGCAGTATTTCGTGCGGCAGGCTCGGCCAAGATATGCGAAGCGGGCATATCGGGAATCTGTTGCTTTACGATGTCAACGTAGGCGGCATTGGTCACCACCCAGAAGTTGCTCATCGGGGCAATGCCTTTGAAGCGATCTACGGTCAATTGAATCAGCGTGCGACCGCAACCCAAGATGTCAATAAACTGTTTCGGATATTCAGGGGTGCTAAGGGGCCAGAAACGGCTTCCTACGCCACCAGCCATGATAACTACATGATTGTTCATATTATATAAGTTTCAAGTTTCAGGATTATTCGCTTCATTTATTATATTTCAAAGGTGCTCATGACCTTTGGTTCAAGTTTTAAGTTTAACGGTTCAAGGTTCAAGAGTTTAAGAGTTTAAGCAGTTTAAGGGTTTAAGAGTTCAAAAGTTCAAGGTTATAGAATAACGGAACTCAAAGCTCTTGCCAGATTCAAGGCTGTGGATGCAATCGCGCTCGGAAATATCGCCTTTGAATCCGGCATTATCGGCAATGCCACACCAAGGTTCGATGCAGACAAACGGACAGCCTGGCTTGTTGGGCGCCCACAATCCAAAGGCATCGGCTTGCTGACAGCTGACTGTCAACACTCTCTTGCCTTGCTTGTCGAATAATGCCACTTTGGCCACCTGCTGTGCCTCAAGCAATATGGCATCGTCGGCAAATGTAGTGTCGGTCAAAGCAAGTATGCCTTTATTATTCAATAGCGTCTTGGGTTGACTATAATGGGCTCTCAAACCGTTTACAAGGGTACTAAACAACATTGGTGAAACAACGTTGTCATTAGCATCATAGCACATGATATAGCCATGAATTGCGTCTTTAGCATCATATTCTGGCAACAGGAAAGCGGGATGTGCACCTATTTGGAAGTACATGGTATCATCGCCACGGTTCGTTACCTGCCAGTTGCAGGTCAGCGTGTTGCCGTCAACCAGATACTTCACAGCCAACTCGTAAGCGTAAGGATAGTCGTCTCGGCTATTTTCCGTCAACACATACTTGCCATCCTGCTCCACAAACTCAGTATCACGAGCAAAACCATGCTGCTTCATGGTGTATTCATGGCCATTAACACGCAAATTGTCGTCAGCAAGCTTTCCAACAATCGGGAACAATATCGGTGCGCGACGGCCCCAAAACTTTGGATCGCCTTGCCATAGGTACTCGCGACCGTTGGCGGTAATGTTTTGTAGTTCTGCTCCTTTATGTGAAACAGTGATATGCATGGTTTAAG
>JAILDR010000188.1 GCA_024689285.1 Bacteroidales bacterium
ATGTACGCAAATTTTCAAGAGTATCTGAAGAAGGAATTGGCTCAGATTGAAGCCGATGGCCTTTATAAACGTGAACGCATCATCGAGAGCGCACAAGGCGCTGAAATCATGGTTGGTGGCAAGGTGTGCCTCAACTTCTGCGCCAACAACTACCTCGGCCTTGCCGACAACCCCGAGCTGATCCAAGCCGCTAAGGACGGCATGGATGCCCGTGGCTACGGTATGGCTTCAGTCCGCTTCATCTGCGGTTGCCAAGACCTCCACAAGAAGCTGGAAGCCAAGATTGCCGAGTTCTTCGGTACGGAAGACACTATCCTCTACGCTGCCTGCTTCGATGCCAATGGTGGTGTGTTTGAGCCGCTGCTCGGTCCTGACGATGCCATCATCTCCGATGCTTTGAACCATGCTTCCATCATTGACGGCGTGCGCCTCTGCAAGGCCCAGCGTTTCCGCTATGCCAATGCCGATATGGCTGACCTTGAGAAACAACTGCAAGACGCTCAGAACTGCCGTTTCCGTCTCATCGTTACCGACGGTGTGTTCTCGATGGACGGCAATGTCTGCCCGCTCGATAAGATTTATGAACTGGCCCAGAAGTACAACGCTATGGTGATGGTAGACGAGAGCCACTCCGCTGGTGTGGTAGGCAGAACGGGTCGTGGTGTGACCGAGCACTATAACCTCCGTGGCAAGATTGAAATCCTGACTGGTACCCTCGGCAAAGCCTTTGGCGGTGCTATGGGTGGCTTCACTACGGGTCGTAAAGAAATCATCGATATGCTCCGTCAGCGCAGCCGTCCGTATCTGTTCTCCAACTCGATGGCTCCCGGTCTCGTGGCCGCTGGCATCCGTATGTTCGAGATGATGAGCGAGACCAATACCCTGCAAGATAAACTCCACGAAAATACTGCCTACTTCATCAAGAAGATGACCGAGGCTGGCTTCGACTGCAAGCCTTCACAGTCTGCCATCTGCGCTGTGATGCTCTACGATGCCCCGCTTTCGCAGAAGTTTGCTGCCGAGTTGCAGGAAGAAGGCATCTTCGTCACCGGATTCTACTATCCTGTGGTGCCGAAGGGTCAAGCCCGTATCCGCGTGCAGGTGAGTGCTGCCCACGAGCGTGAGCACCTCGACAAGTGCATCGCCGCCTTCGTGAAGATTGGTAAAGAACTTGGAGTATTAAAATAATACGGAATTAGGAATAAGGAATGCGGAATATCGCGATGCGACGCAAGGCTTTGCCTTTATTCCGCATTCCGCATTCTGCATTCCGAATCAAACAAGAATATAGCAATGAAGAAAATACTTATTGTTGGTTCCGGCGGACAGATCGGAACAGAATTGGTGAAGAAGCTCCGTGCTACCTACGGAAACGAAAACGTGGTGGCTTCGGATCTTCGCCCTTTGACCGGTGAAATTGTCGAGAACGGTCCTTTTGAGAGAATCGACTCGACGCAAATCATGCAAATCGTTGATGTGGTGAAACGCTACAACATTGACACCATCTATAACCTTGCTGCCATCCTTTCGGCCACAGCCGAGAAGAACCCCATGCTGGGTTGGAACGTTGGCATCGGATCGTTGGTGAACTGCCTTGAGACGGCCCGCATCTTCAACTGCGCCGTCTTCACGCCTTCATCCATCGGAGCTTTCGGTGCCAGCACACCGCACGACAACACGCCTCAAGACACCATCCAGCGCCCCAACACCATCTACGGTGTGACCAAAGTCACAGGTGAACTGCTGAGCGACTATTACTTCACCCGCTTTGGCGTTGATACCCGCAGCGTCCGTTTCCCGGGCTTGATTTCAAATTTGACTTTGCCCGGCGGCGGCACCACCGACTATGCTGTGGAAATTTACTACGCCGCTGTGAAGGGCGAGAAGTTCTACTGCCCCATCAGCAAAGGTACTTACATGGACATGATGTATATGCCTGACGCTTTGGATGCTATGGTGGACATCATGGAAGCTGACCCGACAAAGTTGGTGCACCGCAACTCGTTCAACGTGACGGCTATGAGCTTCGACCCGGAGATTATTTACAACGCCATCAAGAAATATTATCCGAACTTCGAGATGGAATACAAGTTTGACCCGATCCGTCAGGCAATCGCTGACAGTTGGCCGAACAAGATGGACGACAGCTGCGCCCGCAAAGAGTGGGGATGGAACCCGAAGTACGACCTCGACAAGATGACGGTCGACATGATTGAGACTTTGAAGAAGAAGCTTCTTTAATAAGGGTATAACAAACGGAATATAAACTAAACATTGGCCTATGAGATAACGCTTCAAGCGATATGCACATCATAGAATAGGAAAAAGCGAAGTAGCTTATTCGGGAACTTTTGAAACTTGGACACTTTCAGATAATTCTCCTTGAGTAAAGCAACGGCGCTCCCGCCAATAGGCGTGGGCTTTACTCGTTGTAATTGGGAGAATTAGGTAGTCCAAGACCTCAAAAGTTCCGATGAAGGCGAAAAGGTGCCACGCTTTTTTTGTGGGCATATCTTTAGAGTTCATGGCATGGGCGGAGATACCCGAAAAGCCATAAATAGAGTAGGGAAACAAAAGTATCAATAATACTGCGGGCGACAGGATAAATACTGCCGAATCTGAAATGAAGAAAATTGTTTGTGCAATGATTTTATTGGTGGGTATTTGTTTTTCGGTGACTTCATGCACCAAGGCAAGAACTCTTAAAAGCACATCATGGTTTGGAGTAGAGTCATACGGTTCTTACACAGTAACCTACACTTTGAAGTTTTATGAGTCCACTTTCACATTTGAAGAGAGTGATAATGAATTCTATACGGGTACGTACACCTATGATGATCCCGTTGTTACTTTGTATCTCACAGGACAGGGTAGTCTTTCGGGAACGGTATCGGGAAATAATTTAATCCTAAATGGAGTTACTTTTACCAAAATGTAAGGAATCTTAATTGAAAGAGAAGCATGCATAGGATAGCGGAGGCGGAAAGTCTCCGCTATCCGTTTTATTGTCTGGGAGGGTTTGTAGGGACGTATCGAATGCGTCCGTGTAGGAAATAATCAAAACGGATAATATTGCGGACACACGCGGTGTGTCCCTACGGGTTGTGCCGTAAACGGGTGAAATTTGTTGTTGGCGGATTCGTTTGTAGGGACACATCGAATGTGTCCGGGTTGAATGTGTCCGCATCGAATGCGTCCGCGTAGGAACCAATCAAACTGGTTATTATTGCGGACACACGCGGTGTGTCCCTACAGAGTTGGCGTTTTTTGTGTGATTTTTGTCGTTATTGCTGAAATCTGTGTAATTTTGCTGAAAATTTGAAACAGATGCCATACAACCTGCCACAACGAAAATCGCCACGCGCCCGTTGGCACGATTATTCAGGTGCAGATTATTTCGTGACATTCTGCACGAAAAATCGTGAATTGTATTTTGGCGATGTAGTGGATGGTCAAATGGTGTTGTCGGAAACCGGGGAATGGGCAAAAACACAAATCGAACAAACGGCGATTATCCGTCAGAATGAGGTGGAGATTCCAATGTTTGTCGTTATGCCCAACCATGTCCATTTGATTGTTGTTTTTAATGGGGTTTCCCCTTGTAGGGACGCATCGAATGTGTCCGCATCGAATGTGTCCGCATCAAATGTGTCCGCATCGAATGTGTCCGGATTAAAAATAATCAAACCTGACATATCGGACGCACGCGGTGCGTCCCTACGGTTTGGGCCGCAATCTGGGAATTTGTCATCGGTAGTGCGCGGTATTAAATCCGCTGTGACAAAATATGCCAATGAACACGGCATCCCATTCGCATGGCAATCAAGGTTTCATGATCACATCATCCGCAACCAAATGGAAATGAACCGCATTGCCGATTATATCGAAACCAATCCGTTGCGTTGGGAGACGGACCGGTTTTATATGAAAAGATAACACCTCTCTCTCTGTGGAAACCAAACGCCATCCAACAGGGAACGATATGCCGTCAGGCAGGGAGCGAGACAGTATCCGTAAGGTTTTTGGCGGGCGGCGAAAACATTTGTGGCGAACGCTGTGAATATTCACGGCAGTCGGTACGAATCTTTGTGGCGGACGCTAAAAACCTAATTGTTGATTTGGTGGTTTGGTGACGATAAACCGATAGCAAATCGCTCTCAAGCTGCAAAGATAGTCGTTTTCCCCCGAAAATGCAAGGGTTTATTTGAAATAAACGCCATTCTCATTTTATGATTACTGTTTTATGGTAATCAAAATTTTTGTATTTTTGCCGATGAAATAGATTCATCCTATGAAGAATCCTTTTGTCTATTATTGAGGACAAGAATGTTTATTCGGTATATGACCAGTTCTTCGCCTTGTGGCTGAAGTTCAAGGGCCTCATTTAATTCACGCTGATCACATTATTATTAATATGCTTTCCAATCTGAAAAAATACCATATCATCCTTGCTTCCAAATCGCCGCGCCGTCAGGAGTTGCTGCGCGGAATGGGGGTGGATTTTGAGATTCTTACCAAGGAAACACCTGAAGACTATCCGTCAGAACTGCCTTTGGACGAAGTGCCGAAATACCTTAGCTTGCAAAAGTCTTTGGCTTTTTCTGATGAGGAATTGCCCTTTGGCTATCTGTTGATTACCTCCGATACCGTAGTGATTTGCGAAGGCGAAATCTTGGGCAAGCCCAAGGATAGGAAAGATGCTGAGCGAATGTTGCGGATGTTATCGGGCAAGACACATCATGTGGTGACAGGTGTCACGGTGCGTTCTTCAGAAAAAACGGAGTCGTTCGCAGTACGTTCCAATGTTACCTTTGCCCAACTCGATGCGGAGGAAATCAATTATTACATAGAGCATTGCAAACCCTACGACAAGGCTGGCGCCTACGGCATTCAGGAATGGATTGGCTATGTTGGCATCAGCGGATTGGAGGGCTCATTCTACAATGTGATGGGCCTGCCAACACGAAGGCTGTACCAATGTTTGAAGGGCTTCTGACCCGCTTTGCGTCATTGCGGGGAACGAAGCAATCCAACCTCGTTTCAATTGTAAATTTCATTTTGTCATTGTTTTGTTCTTTGTTTTTTCCTATTTTTGCGGATTATTAGCAAAGAAATGGGCGAAAAACGATACAAAATATTGATTACCAACGATGACGGATATGCAGCCAAGGGTCTGCGGAAACTGGTAGGACTGATGCGCATGTTGGGTGACGTGGTGCTTGTCTCCACCGACGAAGTGATGTCTGCCAAGAGCCATTCCTGCACCATTCGCGAGAGGTTGTATGTCCGTCTTGTGCATGAGGAAGAGGGCTTCAAGGAATACCGATGCAATGGTACGCCTGTTGACTGCGTGAAACTGGGTTATCAGAAACTGATGCCAGAGCCTCCGGATTTGGTAGTCTCAGGCATCAACCACGGGATGAATGCTGCCACTACGGTGGTGTATTCGGGGACTATTGGTGCTGTTATTGAGGCTTGCATGAACGGTCTGAACGCTATAGGTTTCAGCCTCTTCAGTCTCAATCCCGATGCCGACTTCGACCATCTCGATGCAGCCATTCTTGAGATAACGAAGAAGGTGCTGAATGAAGGCTTGCCCAAGGGTGTCTGCCTCAATGTGAACTTCCCCAAACGTTGCGAAGAGCCTTTAAGAGGCCTCAAGGTCTGTCGTCAGGCGGCCTGCCGTTGGGTGGAGTACTTCAAGGAGCAATACGATGAAAATGGACATCAGTTCTTCGACCTTGAAGGCACCTTCGAGAGTGATGACATTACGCCCGATACGGATTTGTGGGCTTTGCAGAATAATTATGTTTCTGTAGTGCCGACCTGTTTCGACTGGACAGCACATTCCTGTATCGAACCGATGAAGAATTATGAACTTTTAAGTGTAAAACCATGAAAATCGAAGATAACTTTTGGCTTGGACTATTGACGGGGGCAGCCAGTTTCGGGCTGTTTTTCCTGCTGTTGAGTCTCATCAACTGGGATTCGCTGGGTGCTTTCTCCAACCGTGCGCCTTATCTTTTGGCCTTCATCCCGGGTGTTGTCTTGTTTAGGATGATGCTAGTGAAATGGAAGCTTGACAAGATGGGCCGCGGATTGCTTGCGGTTACGATTGTAGGAATGCTATTGGTGTTCTTCCTTGTTTAATAAATTGTAATCCAATGAAATACTATATCATAGCAGGTGAGGCTTCGGGTGATTTGCATGCTTCCAATCTTGTGGCTGAAATCAAGCAGAAAGACAGGAGGGCAGAGTTTCGGGGGTTTGGTGGCGATTTGATGAAAGCACAGGGGGTCGAATTGGTCAAGCACTATCGTTTGATGGCCTATATGGGGTTCGTGGAGGTGGCGGTCAACCTGCGCAAAGTGTTGGGCAATATCGCCCAATGCAAGAAAGATATTGTTGATTATCAGCCTGATGCTGTTATCTTGGTGGACTATCCTGGCTTTAACCTTCGCATCGCGGATTTTGTGCATGAAAAGGGTTTCAAGGTGTTCTACTATATCTCGCCGCAGGTGTGGGCTTGGAAACGCCGTCGCGTGCGCAAAATCAAGAAGACAGTCGACAGGATGTTGGTCATTTTCCCCTTCGAGGAGGATTTTTACAAGGATTATGGCATCGACGTGACTTATGTCGGCAATCCCCTGTTGGACGAATTGGCCAAATTTGGCACCGCCAACCGCTCCATGTTTTTGCGCCGCAACAGTCTCGGTGAGAAACGCGAGATTATCGCTCTGCTGCCTGGTAGCCGTAAACAAGAGGTTAAGCGCATGTTGCCTGAGATGCTTAAAGTGGTTTCTGATTTTCCTGAATACCAATTTGTTATTGGTGGTATTTCGTCTATAGGGAAAGATTTTTACAGGAGAATTATGGGTAATGTTGATGCTTTCCTTGTCGAAGACCAAACTTACGAGCTGCTGCAAAACTCCAGCGCCGCCGTGGTTACTTCGGGAACGGCCACTTTGGAAACGGCGTTGTTCACCGTGCCTGAGGTGGTGTGTTACAAAGCCAATCACTTTAGCTACCTCATCGCCAAGTGGCTCATTAAGGTAAAATACATCTCATTGGTCAACCTTGTTATGGACAAGGCTGTGGTGAAGGAGTTGATACAAGGTGAGTTGACAAAGGACAAAATTAAAAATGAGCTGGACTTGCTGTTGCACAACGGCAAACGGCAACGGCAAATCTTGGAGGACTATGACGAACTTCGCGAACGGTTGGGTAACGCTGGCGCATCGGATATAGCGGCCGGAATGATTGTTGCTGACACAAGGAATATGAAATAATTATAAACAAATAGTAATGAAACAGAGATTCACCAAAGCGTTTGCAATCTGCTTGATGCTAGTCTTGTTTTTTGCCCCTCGGTCTATTGTGGCCCAGCGGCTCGATTCGCTGTATGATTTTGGCAGCTTTGAGGAAACTTTGTTTTGTGCTTATGCGATTTACGAGGAGGAGAGTTTTGACCTTGGGCTCGACCAAAATGGCGCTGTCGTGGTGAACAATACTTGCGGGGATGCTGACCTGAATGGGTTTGTCATGCTCAAAGTTAAAGAATTTCGCGCCTATTCCAACCTGCCGAAGATGGAGTTGGGCAATTATATTTCAAAGTGGCGCGAGACGCTTCCTGAAGAGATTCATGTAGCCTTGGTGAAACAGGAAAACGTTAGAGTGGCTGCGCAAAACAATCTCTGTGCCAATGCTTTGCCGTTTTGTACCGACAACGGCTTGTATGAGTTCCCTGCTGGTGTGAATGCGGGTGTGGGGGAGCCGGGACCGTATTATGCTTGCCTTGGAACGCGGCCTAACCCTGCTTGGTATTATATGCGTATCCTTGAACCGGGCGACATGGACATCTATATGTACAGCACCCCGCGAGTCGACATCGACTTCTGTTGCTGGGGGCCGTTCGATGACCCTGTTGAGCCCTGCCCAGAGGGACTGACGCGCCAAAAAGTGGTCTCGTGTAGCTATTCGACTGACTGGAACGAGACTTGCGAAATCAGGGGGGCGGAAGAAGGTGAATACTATATCCTGCTGATTACCAACTATTCCAACCATACCTGCAATATCAATTTCAGCAAGACAGAAGGCCAAGCCTCAACCGATTGTGCAATCCTTCCGCCTCTTGTAAGCTATGAAGAGCCTGCTTGTGTAGGCGGAGATCTTTATCTTTACGCCAACGGCATTCAAGGATCGTCGTTCCATTGGTTTCAGGAAGGTGGAGATTGGACTTCCAACGAACAGAACCCGGTGAGATTCAATGCGACAATGGACATGTCGGGTATTTATGGATGTGTTATCACCAAGGAAGGACAACAAAGCGATACAACCTTTATTGAAGTCGTTGTTAATGAGGGTGTGGCTTACATTAGTACGGTTGACACGTGTGATTCTTTTACATGGTTTGGAGTGGAATATACCGAGAGTGGCCATTATGAACAGCATCATACAACGGTTGCCGGTTGCGACAGCATCTTTGACCTGACCCTTACATTGGGCCATACACCCGATTTCGAGATTATAGGCAACCATTGGCCTATTGGCGGGAGCGAGACCTATATCAGTGTCAATGAGTATGCTGTTGAACTGGATAATCCCTTGGCCAACATCGATACCGTCCTATGGTCGGTTGATTGTGAGAACTGGCTACTTGAACCGCAAGGACGAGGCGAGCGTTGTAAGCTTTATATCTTTTCTTTC
Source organism: Bacteroidales bacterium (assembly GCA_024689285.1). Next base: position 8,707 of record JAILDR010000188.1, read on the forward strand.
TTGGAGGAACCGGTTATGCTTCGCGCTACGGTGTCCAATTCCTGTGACGTTATCACACAGGAGTTCTCTTTGCAGACTTCGTATTTTGGCGTTGAAGAATCGTTTGATGAGGATGGGTTTAGACTAGTTCCCAATCCTAATACTGGTGATTTTACCCTGTATTTCGGTACCTTGCAAGAGCAGGTCGAAGTAACTGTTTACGATATGCAAGGCCGCCAATTGGCTTGTCGGTTGGGGAGGGCTGTTGATGAGCTTCATTGGAATTTGGAAGGGCTCCCTTCGGGTATGTATTTTGTTAAGGTTGTGGCCGATGGGAAGTGTTTGGCTCGCAAAATGATGATTAACAGATGAAAAAGGAAACAATATGAAACGAATTCTGCTTATACTAATGTTTTTTTCCGCTGGACTGATAGCGACAGCCCAGAATTCCACCCAAGGGAAGGAGTTCTGGTTCTCTTTCATGCAGAATGGCTATAAGGAGAACAGTGGCAGTTGGGTGGAAACGCAAGTGATGATTAGCGCCAAGCGGGCGTGTAGTGGAACAGTCACCAATCCACGCACCTCATGGTCGCAGCCATTTACGGTTGGCGACGAGAGCGTTGTAGTGCTATCTATACCTGAGGAACAAGGCTATAACGAAGACAACGAAGGTGTCCCGTCGGATTTTGGGCTGTTGCTCACGGCTACCGACACGGTTTCGGTGTATACGGCCAACTGTGCCACGTTTTCGTTTGATGCCTCCTTTGTGCTTCCTACCGAGAGCCTTGGCTCGAATTATATCGTTCAGAGTGATAGCCAGTCGAAGACAAATAGCGCGTTTTTTAATCAAGAAACGGGTGCTTTTCTTATTGTGGCTATTGAGGACAACACCGTAATTGACATCAACCCTTCTGTGACCACCATCGATGGCCATAGCGCAGGGACAATCTATTCCGTCACTTTGGACAGGGGCCAAACTTACTCCATGCGATCTAACAATAGCTCCACTAATCGTGATTTTTCAGGCACTTTCATCGAAGCGCATGATAACAAGAAAATCGCTGTGTTCAACGGTAATACATTGACAACCATACCCAATACGGCGACTAACGGACATGACCACATTTTTGAGCAGGCACTCCCCGTGGAGACTTGGGGGCAGGAGTTTGTCGTTACGAGTTCCGTCTCCCGTACACGCGATCAGGTGAAAGTGATGGCGGGGAGCGATAACGACACGGTGTGGTGCAACGGACAGCGTTTGGCTGTTTTATCCGCAGGCGAGTCGTATGCTTTCTGGCTTTATTCCTCTATTTCGGGGAACTCGGGTTTCTCTGGAGGGGCTTGCCATTTGGAAACCTCTCAACCCAGCATGGTTTATCTTTACAACTCGACCAGTCACGACCCCGCATCGTTGCTGCAAGAGCAGGGCGACCCGTCTATGGTTTGGATTCCGCCTGTCGAACAGAAAATCGATGAAATCACTTTCTGTACTTTCAATCATGCATTTGCTCCCATTGATGCTCATTATGTAAATATTGTGGTGGATAACACAAGTGTGGGCGAGGTGTATTTGGACGACAACTTGATTGATGAGAATGATTTTCAGCCCGTAGGTGAAAACGGGCACTATTCTTATTGTAAAAAGGAGATCAGCCACGGCATCCATCATCTTTCTTGTGCTTGGGGTCTGATAGCCCACGTTTATGGTTTTGGTCAGGCAAAGGGTTATGCCTATTGTGTGGGGGCTAATGTCTTAAATCTGACGGGAGTGCTGTTTGCCAATGGGGAGTTGAGTGCTGCCTATCATGACGGTCTGCACCTTTGTGCAGGTGAGAGCGTTGATTTTCAGGTTAGGACGAGCTATCCTGTGCAACGTGTGGTATGGGATTTCGATGGCACTCCTACACCTGGCGGTGTGACCGCTTCACACACCTATAATTTGGCTGGCAACTTCATCACGAAAGCATGTATTGAGGGTGTCGAACCCTATACGAATACACCGGTTTTCGATACGCTGACCATTGCCGTTCAAGTAGGTGAGGCAGAGTTTGCTGAAGAAACACACGTGGCTTGTGACGAAGACAGTTATGAGTTTTATGGCGTGACCTACACGCAATCAGGATATTATGAAAGAATAGGACAGAATGCCTATGGCTGTGACAGCATCTATCGCCTCACACTTGATATGGATTTTACACCGAATTTTGAGATTTCGGGCGATCATTGGCCTGTAGGTGGCAGCGAAACCTATATCAGCGTCAATGAATACGCTATAGCTCTCGACGATGCAAGAGCAACGGTCGATACGGTGATGTGGCAAATCGACTGTGAGAACTGGCTTCTTGTGCCGCATGGCATCGGTATGACATGCACACTCTACATCTATTCCTATCTGGAGGAGCCAGTGATGCTTCATGCCTCAGTAGTTAATCGCTGCGACACGGTGACGGAAGTTTTTGCTGTCAAGACTACGTATTTTGGCACAGATGAGAATGCTGAAAACGATAGGCTTACAGTCAGTCCGAATCCTACCAATGGCCATTTGACGTTGCGTTTTGATGGGCTCGTGGGACGGGTTGAAGTCGGTGTATACCAAAGTTCCGGCCAGAGAGTCGACGCGTTTGTGGTGGATGCCGGTGCCTCAAATGTCTATGATTATACCTTGCCGGATGAGTGTAACGGTCTTTATCTGCTTGTGTTGCGTAACAACGGCACTACATGGGTGAGGAAAGTGGCTGTAATTAGATAAAATGTTGAAATAAAGAATGATATTATGATTTGCTATAAGAACAATCGGAAAACAGGAGGGCTGATAGTCATCATGCTATTGGTTTTGACCTCCTTTTCTTCCTGCCTGAAGGAGGGCGACAATTCTTCGGTCTTGCTCAACGACCCTCAGGATATCCCGTTGATTACCGAGTATTTGCCTTCCGACTTGCTTCAGATGTTTGGCGAGGAGAACGTCAATTTCGGTGATCAGCCTCCTGTCGTTGACATGGAGTTTGTGTCGAACCATGAATATGTGGCAACCAGTCTCACCCCTCCCTTTGCTCCACCGGTGGGCACCATTACCCCTATCAAGCACTATCACAAAATCAGCCAGCAATATCTGCAAATCGCTGATTATTATAGCATGAGCTCGGAGGAAACCAACTGCCATCTCCTTTCGCCCGTTTTTCTAACGGGTTACGGCAACCGCTTCACGGTGTATTATTTTGAGGAGCCTGACACCGAAGCCAAACCTGTTCATGCGGTGCTGCTTTCAGGCCAGATGACCTCTGCGGGTATTCGCGATTTCATGTATGGCTACAAGATTGTGCGTTACAATGACAGTATTGTGCCTCCAACAGTATATCCCGCCAATTCCATTTTCGTTTTCAAAGATCACGATGGACTTGCAGAAAAGGTAACGTGGTTCGATGAGTCGTTGTTGGAACAATAAAATCAGTATGTTATGAAGAAATCAAATATCATATTAGCTTTGTTTCTAATGGCTGTGTTGCCGCTTCAGGCTCAATTTGCCAAGCCTTTGAAACCGAGGGAGTATGGCGCAGCCAACAAAAGCCGTTGGTATGTCGGCCTGACGGGGAGCTTTGCCGCCAACGACATGATTTATACTGCAATGGATGCTGGCAAGTTCCAAGTCTACCTTGGCCCTACTGCTGGCATTGCAGCGGAATACAATGTCATGAACGGTCTTGCCGTTGGACTTGACGTGTCTTATGTCATGCGTGGTTCAAAAGAGTCAACCTCAACGACTTTCCTTTCCAATTTCAGCACGTTGACTTCTGCACATGTCAATTACGAGATGTCGCTGAAAGGCGTTGAGATGCGCGTGCCGGTGATGCTGTATTTTGGTAGCGGTGAGAGCATAAAGCCTTATGTTTATATCGCTCCTCGGATGAGCCTGTGGTTAGGCGACAGCATCCGCTGGGAACGCACCTATGACGATGCCAGCTACGCGCCTGTGGTTTATAAACATGCTGTGGACAAAAACACGATGCGACCTTATGATATTGGTGCTGTCGTGGGTCTCGGGCTGTGTGGCCGCTTGATGTTAGGTCAGATGCCGCTGCTCCTGAAACTCGACTTGAATTATGGCATCAGCGTTTTGAGTACCTTCTCGCAAGATGAAATCCATGCGGCGACTGAAGGCTCCGAGTCGTTTGTTTTCTATGGTTGGGGCGACATTGAGCATGAGAAATTGGGGCACCGTCATCTGCAAAACGCGGAAGCTCGACTGACCATTTTGATTCCCATCAAGAAACACTTGCAGGATGCTTGTGCCTTTAATCAGAACATGAAGAAATCGAGGAAATAGTCGTTTTAAGTATAAATTTTCCTTTTTATTGCTTAAAAATGCCGTTTTGTCGTTCAAATCTAAGATTATTGTTTTATATTTGCCACGAGAATTAAATCGAAACGTCATGAAAAGGAAAATTACACTCTTGTCACTACTGCTCTTAATCGTCGTTTCGGGTGGAGCGCAAAACTCCTCGCAGGGGAAAGAATTCTGGATTTCTTTTATGCAAAATGGATATAAGTTTTACAACAGCTATAATTCTACTTGGGTTGAGAATACTGTGATGATTAGTGCGAAGCGGGCTTGCACAGGTGTGATCAGAAGCACGGACAATGCAAACAACTATTTGTCTTTTTCGGTGGAGAGCAACGGCGTGGCCTTTGTTGACATTCCTGAATCGTGGGCCTATAACGAGGACAATGAAGAGGTTGTCGACAGAAAAGCTGTTGTGTTGATGGCTTCTGACACAGTTTCGGTGTTCATCAGCAACGTGGCCACCTATTCCTTTGATGCTTCATTTGTGCTTCCTGTGGAGAGCCTGGGGTCTGAATATATTATACAATCTGACCAGCAGTCGATTTCCGGCAATTACAACAGCAGCTTGCAGGAGACTGGCTCGTTTGTGATTATTGCTGTTGAGGACGATACCGAAGTTGAGATTACACCCTCGGTGAAGACGCTCAAAGGTCATCAGGCGGGTGTCCCTTTTACGGTGTCGATGTCGGCAGGTCAGACGTATTTTGTCAGGTCAAACAACAAATCGGAATGGCGCGATTTGTCGGGTAGCTCTGTCTTTGCTTTCAATGGCAAGAAGCTCGCTGTTTTCAATGGCAACACGCTCACCCGTATTCCTGGTAACGCTAACAATGGCCGCGACCATATCTTTGAACAAGCGCTCCCCGTTGATTCATGGGGACGGCGGTTTGTCATCACTTCGTCGGCAGAACGGTCACGCGACATTGTGAAAATTACTTCTTCTGCTGATGACAACATTATCTATCGCGACGGCGAGGAAACCGCAATCATCGGGTATGGCGATTCCTTTGAATTTGACCTTCTTGCCTCGGAAGGCTCTTGCTATATTGAGACTTCGGCACCCAGTGTTGTCTATGTCTATCACACCAGTTGGGAGGACCCGTTCGCACCTTCTGTTGTAAGGCAGGGTGACCCCTCAATGGTGTGGATTCCGCCCATTGAGCAGCGGATTAAGGAGGTCGCATTCTGCACTTTCGACAGTGAACAAGAGCTGGCTTTCATCGAACATCATTATGTCAATATTGTTGTGCATCGAGATGATGCCGTGAGGGTCTTTTTGGACGGAGACCAGATTAATGCTGCTGATTTCCGGCCTGTTGCTGGTTCCGATGACTTTTGCTTCGTCAGAAAAGGCATTGCTAAAGGCATGCATCACCTCTCGTGCGAGTCGGGCTTGATAGCGCATGTCTATGGTTTTGGCGAGGCGAGGGGTTATGCCTATTGTGTAGGTGCTAATGTGCTGACACTGAGCGGAAAATTATATGTCAACGGCTTGTGGAGCGGCTCCTATCGTGATGGCCTTTATATGTGCTATGATGATACGGTAAAAATGCGTGTGGTGGCAAATTATACTATTGAGCAGGTGGATTGGACATTTGATGACGGAATGACGGCGCAAGGTATTGAAGCTTCGCATCGGTATGAACATGCTGGCGACTATCGGGCTGTGGCACATGTTTCGGGCTTCAATAATCTGACATTGGAACCCGTTGACGACTCGATGAGTATCGCTGTTCATGTTGGAGAGCCTTTCCTCTTCGATGAGAGTATTGTGGCTTGCGATTCTGTTGAAGTGTTAGGTCAGACGTATGACCATTCGTTGGACCACGTGTATCATGGTGCCAGTATTTATGGTTGCGACAGCGTTGTTTACTTGAAGGTGGATATTATAGGGACCGCGCCTCAATTTGAGATTTGCGGCAATCATTGGCCTATTGGCGGCAGTGAGTTTTATGCCACCGAAAGCGAGTATTCCATTCATTTGGATAATCCGGAAACGATGCTGGATACGGTGATTTGGCGTGTTGATAACCCCAACTGGAGTCTGGAGCCTCGTGGCAAGGGTGAGTCGTGTACCTTGTTGATTTATACTTTCCTCTTGGAACCGGTCATGCTTCATGCCACAGCCATCAATCTCTGTGATTCGATTCATCACGAGTTTTTCGTCCAGACTTCCTACTATGGTGTGAACGATAATTCGGAGGAAGAAGGGTTTGTGGTTGCTCCCAACCCTACCGACGGGCAGATCAGCCTGCGTCTCGGTGACCTGAAAGGCTGTGCAGAGGTGTCGGTCTACAATGCTTTAGGTCAGAAAGTGGACGGGTTTTTGCTGGATGCAGGCTCGGCAAGCGGGACGACCTACATGATGCCGAATGTGAGCAACGGGTTGTATTATTTTGTGTTGAGATGTGAAGGGGTGGCTGTGAGCCGTAAGGTGATGCTAAAACGATAATGGAAAAGTATGGCTATGAAACGTAATCTGCTGAATCGTGTTGTTGTGATGATAGCTGTTATGCTGTCGTTGACGTCCTGCCTAAAAGAAGGCAATACTACGGTTTTGGTCAACGACCCGCAAGAGATTCCTTTTATTACAGACTATCTCCCTGAAGATTTGTTGGAACTGTTTGGGGAAGAGAATGTGCATTTTGGCGACCAACCGCCTGTGGTTGATTTGGAGTTTAAGTCGCAGCATGAGTTTGTGGCTACCAACCTGCAGCCACCATACGCGCCTCAGATAGGAGGACTCTCTCCGATTACCTATTATCACAAACTGCGACAGCAGTACCTTCAGGTTGCTGACTACATCAGCATGAATTCCGAGGAGACCCGTTGCCGACTGGTCTCACCTGTTTATCTGACAGGGAGTGACGATGCTTTCACGGTGTATTATTACGAAACGACTCAAACGGAAGGTTCGCCTGAACATGCCGTCCTGATGTCGGGTACGCTTACCCCCAATGGCATTAAGAACTTCAGGTATGGGTACAAGATTATGCGATACAACGATTCGGTTGTCTCGCCTTTGGCTTATCCTGCTAATTCTATCTTCATCTTCAAGGATTGGGATGGGGTGGCAGAGGCTTATTCCTGGTTTGACGATACTTTGTTTAATCCGCAAAAGTGATGAAAAAACGACTCGTGATATTGCTTTTCGGTCTGTGTGTGGTGCTTTCGGCTCAAGCCCAATTCGCCAAGCCTTTGAAAAAAAAGAGCGCTTCAAAGGGAGCTTTTAGCGTCGGCATTACGGGTAGCTATGCTGCCAATGACATGATTTACAGTGCTGTGTCTTCGTCGCCGCTACGTCCTTTTTATGCTCCGGCTGTTGGTCTTGCTGCTGAGTGGAACACGATGCAACGGTGGGCTGTAGGGCTGGATGTCTCCTATGCCGTCCGGGGCAACAATGAGCTTTTTTCCAAAGAGTTCCTGACAAGTTATTCCACTACGACCTTTGCCCGTGTGAATTACAATGTGTCGTTGAGTTGCGTTGAGTTACGTGTACCGGTAGTGTATTATTTTGGTGACGGTGAACGTTTGCAGCCTTATGTTTATGTCTCTCCTCGTGTCAGTCTCTGGCTGGATGGTCGTTACCGTTGGGAGCGTGTTTACAATGATGAAAGCTTTGCTCCTATGGTTTTCGAGGGCGAGATGACCGCTGCTATGGTCAGCCCAGTGGATATTAGTGCGATGGCGGGTTTGGGCGCTTGCGTCCGCTTGAAAGCTGGCCGAATGCAACTTTTCGTGAAGTTTGACCTTGGCTATGGCATCAGTGTGATGAATAATTTCTCGCAAGGTGAAGTCAGTGAGGAAGTTGCGTTCCAAGGTTGGGGTGATATTGAGCATGAGAAGTTGGGTATGCGCTATTTGCAAAATGTTGAAGCGCGATTGACGCTGTTGGTGTCGCTGAAAAAGCCTGCCGACGATGCTTGTGATTTTAATCAGAAGCCTTATAAACGAAGATGACACCTTGCTGATGGTTGACTGGGGCAAATATCCGTTTCTGAGAATGCTGGTGCCTTTGGCACTGGGCATCTGGTGCGCCATTGTTTTTGCCTCATTCAGCCTGCCGCCTGCTGTTTTGGCTGCCGTAATGTTAACGCTGATAGTCTTCGCTGTGGTGGCGAGTGTTACCATAAAAACCATGCGCTTCAGTTGGCTTTTTGGAGTCTTCATGTTTTGCGGACTTCTGGTATCAGGCTATGCGCTGGCCAACGTACACAAGGCTTCAGCGCAAAAGGACTATTACCGCAACTATGAGGAAAGAGCGCAGTATTATGTGACTCGTGTGTATGACTGTCCAACAGAGCGCAAGAAAACCATCCGGGCTGTGTTGGAATTGGAATATCAGTTGGGCGACAGCCTGCCTTCCCGGCCTGTTTCGGGCAAAGTGTTGGCCTATTTACAAAAGACGGACGGCACTTCTGCGTTGCGGTATGGCGACCTTATTGTTGTTCCGGCACCAATGAAAGAGGTGCAGGGGCCAAAGAATCCTGAAGAGTTTGACTATCGGGCCTACCTGATGCGTAAAGGCATCACGGGACAGGTCTACCTGAGGGAAGGGGATTGGGTAAGTTTGCAGGCCAACGATGCCCATCCGCTATATGCTTTTTCCTATCGTTTTCGCGACAGACTGTTGACCTCGTTGCAGCGCTGTGGCTTGAATGATGATGAATATGGTGTGGCGGCAGCCATTCTGCTGGGCTATGACGACAAACTTGCTGACGAGGTGCGACAGCACTACGTGGCGGCTGGCTCGATGCACATCCTTTGCGTTTCGGGCTTGCATGTGGGTATCATCTATCTGCTTGCTGGTTTCCTGTTGGGTTTTCTTAATCGCAAGCAATGGCAAAAGACGCTGAAAAACATTCTCTTGCTTGCCTTGATTTGGTTTTATGCCCTTATTGCCGGGCTCTCGCCTTCCATTCTGCGAGCCTCGATGATGATTTCTTTTGTGGTCTTTGGGGAAATCATACAGCGTAAAGGCTTTGCTGTCAATTCGATAGCCGCATCGGCATTTATCCTGCTTTGCGCTAATCCCTACAACCTGTTTGAAATCGGCTTCCAGTTGTCGTATGCTGCTGTCATCAGCATCGTTGTCCTGCAAAAGCCAATCTATAACTTGCTGTATCTCAAAAATAAGCTGTTGGACAAGGCTTGGGAGATTACCTCGGTGACTTTGGCAGCCCAGTTGGCGACGGTCCCTTTCACGCTGTTCTATTTCAACCAGTTTTCGACCTATTTCTGGCTGAGCAATCTGCTGATGATGCCGATTTCCTTCGTGGTGGTCATCAGCGGGATGATATTGCTTTTGGTCTCCTGGATTCCCTATATCAATCTGATGGTAGGCCGACTGGTTTGGGGCGCAGTTTATGGGATGAACAGCGTGGTCGCATGGGTCGAGGGCTTGCCATTCTCCTTTATCAAAGGTTTGTATGTCAGTGGGTTCGAGTTTGCCATGCTGCTCGTGACGCTCTTCCTGCTTTTGCTGCTTGCGACCTTGCGGAAACGTCGGCTGGTCATAGGAATGTTGTCTGCCGTGATGCTGTTTATGGCTTCTGTAACGGTTCGGCTTTACCGTTCCGATGACCAGAAGAGTGCAACGGTGTTCAGCTTGCGCAACCATACGGCTGTCGATTTCGTTAGGGGAGGAGCGCATGTCCTTTTGGCCGACTCCGCTTTGATGGCGGATGAATCTGCTGTAGATTACAGTCTGAAAGGTGCATGGGCGAAGCAATTCCTTTCGCTTCATCCTGAAGTTATTGGCTTCGAGGAGGATTTCGAGGGTTCCTATGTGCGAAAAAAATCGAATCTGATTGCTTTTGACGGGAAACTGCTGGTGCTATGGGATGGGAGTCGGCTCAGGGATAGTTTGTCTTATCGTTTGCCTGTCGATTATCTCCTGGTCAGGGGTAGGCAAAAGCCCGACTTGCAGTCGATTGTGAATGGATATGATCTCCAAACGTTGCTTATCGACGGCTCTGTGCCCGATTATTTGGCGGAGCAATGGGCCCGTCAGGCACGTGATATGGCGCTGCCTTATATTAATATTGGTGATGGAGTAGTGAAAATTGAATAATAAGTGTTATTTGTAAGTGTTTGATAAGCAATATTATATGTGATATTAGTAAAATATTCTTCAAAAAAATAAAGAAAAATGCTTGTCAGTTTCAGAAAAGGTTGTATTTTTGCACCCGCAAAGCAAAGCAATAGAGTTCTTTTTCTGGTTGGTCCGGTAGTTCAGCTTGGTTAGAATGCCTGCCTGTCACGCAGGAGGTCGCGAGTTCGAGTCTCGTCCGGACCGCTTAAATGAGCAACCTAAATGGTTGCTTTTTTTATACCCTTTTGAAAAACAGCACATCATGGCCTTTTTAGATGAAATCAACAGGCGGAGAACCTTCGCCATCGTCAGTCACCCCGATGCGGGTAAGACCACTCTGACCGAGAAATTGCTGCTTTACGGTGGTGCCATTCAAGTGGCAGGTGCTGTGAAGTCGAACAAGATTCGCAAGACCGCCACTTCCGACTGGATGGAAATCGAGCGGCAGCGTGGTATCTCGGTGGCGACCTCGGTGATGGGCTTTGACTATAAGGATATTAAAATCAATATTCTTGATACCCCTGGCCACAAGGACTTTGCCGAAGACACCTTCCGCACATTGACGGCTGTCGACAGCGTGATTGTCGTTATCGATGCGGCAAAAGGCGTGGAGTCTCAGACGGAGAAACTCGTTGAGGTGTGCCGTATGCGAAACACCCCTATCATCGTCTTTATCAACAAGATGGACCGCCCCGGCAAGGATGCCTTTGAGCTGTTGGATGAAATCGAGCAGAAACTTGGCCTGAAACTTACCCCGCTGAGCTGGCCCATCAATATGGGGCCAAAGTTCAAAGGGGTGTATAGCATCTATGACAAGAGTCTCTACCTCTTCAACTCCGACAAACAGCATATCACAGAGGGTATCGCTTTCGATGACCTGAACAATCCTGAGTTGGACAAGATGATTGGTGAGGATGCAGAGACGTTGCGTAATGAGACGGAGCTGGTTCAGGGTGTGTATGACGAGTTCTCTCGTGAGGCCTACTTGAATGGCGACATCTGTCCTGTGTTTTTTGGTTCGGCTTTGAACAACTTTGGCGTGAAGGAACTGCTCGACTGTTTCATCCAGATTGCCCCTACGCCTATTGGTCGTGATACGGTGGAACGCCGCATTGAACCATCGGAGGAGAAGTTCACGGGTTTCGTCTTCAAGATTCACGCCAATATGGACCCCAACCACCGCGACCGTATCGCCTTCGTGCGTGTGGTGTCGGGCCGTTTCGAGCGCAACAAGAACTACTTCCACGTGCGTCAGCGCCGCGAGCTGAAATTCTCCAACCCCACAGCCTTTATGGCACAGAAGAAGTCCGTCTTGGACGAGGCTTATCCGGGCGACATCGTGGGCTTGTATGATGCCGGCAACTTTAAAATTGGCGATACGCTGACTGAGGGCGAGATACTGAACTACAAGGGCATCCCAAGCTTTTCGCCTGAGCAGTTCCGTTATGTGGAGAATGCCGACCCGATGAAGTCAAAGCAGTTGGCCAAGGGCTTGGAGCAGCTTACCGACGAGGGCGTGGCTCAGCTCTTTATGGGCAAGATGACGGGCCGCAAGATTATCGGCACGGTGGGCGAGTTGCAGTTTGAGGTGATCCAGTATCGTCTGTTGCATGAATACAACGCCTCCTGCCGCTATGAGCCTATATCGCTCTACAAGACCGCTTGGATTACCAGCGACAACGAGGCTCAGCTGGCTGATTTCAAGATGCGCAAAGCCCTCAATCTCGCTGAAGACAAAGAAGGTCGCGACGTCTTCTTGGCCGAGTCGCCCTACGCACTCCAGATGGCGATGGAGAAGTACCCCGACATCGAGTTCCATTTTACTTCGGAGTTTTAATCGCGGTTCGCGGGTTTGTCTCGCACTGTCCTACCTCAAGGACAGCCGGGGACATTTTGGACAGTAAAAAAATCTCTCCCCTTCTTGCTTTCATCTCGCAATGATTTTGATGAAAAAACGTTTTTGCCTCTGGCCCTTTAGAAAATTTGTCTATCTATGCAGTTACCAAGTCGGGAGAAAACGGCTGGCCGGAGAAATCGCGTTCTTCGAGGTCCCACTTCTATGACACCCTCTTCCCAAGCCTTTCCCAAGAGAATGGCAAGTGGCAGGCAAGGAAATGACACGTTATTTCTTCATTTATTATTCGTCTGTTATTCGATTGTTCTTCGATCTTAAATCGAAGAACAATCGAATAACAATATAGAAACAATCGAATAAAAGACCTGTCTGCTCCTTGAGAAAAGAGAGCCATTATCCTGTCTAATCCATTTGTTCAATTGCATAAAATAAATCGCATCCATATCAATACATTTGCCGCTTTATTACAAAATAGAACCTTTCGCATTCTTTTTCTTCATTTCCCCCTTACACAATCCAAAATTTTATCTGTCTTTGCAGCGAAAAACCTGACCATGGATGGCCCAAACGAAAGCGCGGTACATAAGGCTCAAAACAGGGGCGGTTGTTGGCAAATCTGTCTTGCCAGTTCCTTGCCTTTCTCAGTGGCCATCTTCTCGGGGTTGGGGGTGATGTTGACGCGGCCCAGGTCGAGGCGGTCGGCATCGAAGCAGGCATCGATGGTGGGGTCTCCTGTACGACGGGTGCTGGTGTGCAGGCGGCAGGCCTCTTGGAGTAACTTGAACTGATGGTCGGTCAGGTCTTTCAGTAGGGTGTCTCTTAGTCCCTCAATCATCTTGGCGGCGCGAGGACCGTGAAACCTGTCGCGCATGTCGTTCTTCCTACAGCTGTCGTGGAGATAGGCGAACAGGCGGATAACCGTCACGTCGCATTCGGGTGTAGCCAATAGCAGGCCGTTGCGCTCCACGCGCTCCCAGTGGGAGATGCCGTGCATAGCCCCTAAGGTCCAACGGTTTACGGCCCATTGCTTCACTTGTTCAATGTCAATCATCTTTGGAAGTTTGATGCCGCAAAGATACACAATAGTAACCATTGATATCTTGCATACGCTATGAAAAAATGACTATTTTTGCAGGGTGAAATCGAGTTGTTATCTTATCATCCTATGAAATTCAACCTGCTCATACAATCTCTCACCAAATTTTTCATCGGGGTCGTCCTGATGGGCGTTCTCATCTTCCTTCCTGCGGGGTCGTTCCACTATTGGCAGGGTTGGTTGCTGATGGGCGTTTTGTTTGTGCCGATGTTCATCGCTGGACTGGTGATGATGGTCAAGAGCCCCGAATTGCTGCGCAAAAGGCTGAATGCCAAGGAGCAGGAGAAAGAGCAAAAGACTGTGGTGGCATTATCAGGGCTGCTGTTTGTGGCCGCTTTCGTGGTTGCGGGACTTAACTGGCGCTTCCAATGGACCGTGTTGCCAAATTGGGCGGTATGGGTTGCCGCTGGCATCTTCATCGTGTGCTATCTGCTTTATGCGGAGGTGCTGCGCGAGAACACCTATCTCTCACGGACCATCGAGGTGCAGGAGCACCAAAAGGTGATAGACACAGGTCTTTATGGTATTGTCCGACATCCGATGTATATGGCGACCACGCTTCTTTTCCTGATGATGCCTTTGGTGCTGGCTTCGCCTATATCCTTTGCCATTATGTTGCTGTACATTCCTTTGATAGCCAAACGTATCCGTAACGAAGAAGCTGTCCTGGAGCAGGGCTTGGAGGGCTACAAAGAATACAAACAACGAGTGAAATACAAGGTAATCCCTTTGATTTGGTGAAGCTATGACCGACAAAATGACCCCTGAACAACGGCACCGCTGCATGTCGCACATCCGCAGCCGTAACACCAAGCCAGAGCTGAAGGTGCGAAAGTGGCTGTGGACGCACGGCTATCGTTATCGGCTGAATGTGAAGAGCGTCCCGGGGAAACCTGACATCGTGATGCGGAAGTATCGGACGGCGATTTTTGTCAATGGGTGCTTTTGGCACGGACACTTTGTTCAGTTGGGAGTTGATAGTGGTCAGTTGTCGGTTCGCGCTTTGCGTCATTGCGAGGAGCGAAGCAATCCTGACGATGCGTATAGGGAAAGGAACTCTCAATGTTGCAAGATCCCCCAGACGAATCGTGAGTTTTGGGTGAAGAAGATCCGTCGCAACCAGGAACGGGACCAGGAGAACTATCGCGTGTTGCAGGAGAACGGCTGGCAGGTGATTGTGGTGTGGGAATGCCAACTGACATCCAAGCGATTGGAACACACGATGCTTGAAGTAGAGTTGAAGCTCAACGAGAACCTCCTTGCACTATACAGTGCCCATAAGCCCGTCGCTTATCAAATTGAAGAAGAAACCCCGCTCCCGATGGCTGCGGAAGAAATGGACTGGTGCACAGAATAAGCTATTGATTATCCCAAACTGAAAACAAATTGTTTCTCAACGTATTCCCATCGAACTGTGCCGAAACGGATGAGATGAGCTAAAAGAGTGATGACTTTGTGACGTGGGAGTTTGGATTGCCGGATGATTTGGTTGAGCGTTTGCTGCCCCTGCATCGTGTCTAAAAGCTTGCGTATGTCGTCGTTGAAGGTGATGGTGGCACCCTGTGTTAGCTGCGACTCGCGCCAAAGGGCGAACAAAACAGGGGAGGCCACGATGTTCTCGTCGTGGATGCGGATATAGGCTCGCATTTGTCCGTCCTCGTCTTGGGCGCAGATGGGTTTTTTGTCGGCCGGGGGCACGGTGGCGACCACGATAGTACGTCCTTCAGCGTGATAGGTGTCGAATCTGACGCTTGCCTCGGGCTTGCAGAACTTGTAGGCTGCCTGATGCATCACGTAGATTTCTCCTTCTTTACGTACACCTGAGAGATGCCCGTCGTCGCGCACACCGATAAGCAACCGTCCGCCGTCGGTATTGGCGAAGGCCGAGACCGATTTGGCCAGTTTGCAGGGGTCGTCAACACGGTACTTGAAGTCTTGCCGCTGATGTTCGCCCTCGCTGATGAGGCTGAGAAGATAGTGCTTGTCGTCCATAGAAGGTGCAAAGGTAGCGGAAAAATGAACAATTTTTACGCACCGAGTATTTTTCTTTCTAACTTTGCGGTGAAAAATCAATTCAACAGTTAAACAATCAACAATTAAACATCAACATTATGGGTAAGTTTATTCAAGAATTCAAGGAGTTTGCCATGAAGGGCAACGTCATGGACATGGCTGTCGGTGTGGTCATCGGTGGCGCATTCGGAAAAATCGTTTCTTCGTTGGTGTCCGACATCATCATGCCGCTCATCGGTGCCGTCACGGGTGGTCTCAACTTCACCGATTGGAAGTGGGTGATTCGCGAAGCCGTTATGGACGGCGAGACGGTCGTCAAGCCGGCCCTCTGCCTGACTTGGGGTAACTTCCTGCAAGTCGTCTTCGACTTCATCATCATCGCCTTCTCCATCTTCTTGGTCATCAAGGGTATCAACCAGCTGAAGAGAAAAGAAGAGCCGAAGCCTGAAGAGCCAGCCGCTCCTGCCGGCCCGACCCAAGAGGAACTCCTCGCTGAGATTCGCGATTTGCTGAAGAACAGGTAAGGTCTTCGGAACGGATTGAAAATGATAGGGTGTGCCTGCTTTTGAGGTACACCCTATTTGTTTAATGGTTTATATAGTTTTGCAATCTATTTCTCGTTAACCTGCTGTATCTCTTCAATATATCGTTTTACTTGTTCAAGCAGCGGACCAAGGTCGTTGGTGTAGGTCTCCCAAATAAACAACGGACTTGCCACGTAATAACCATGCACGAGCACATTACGCATATCGACAATACTGCGCCAAGGTGTTTCTGGATGCTCATCCTGGAATTCTTTGGTTAGCATATTGGCGGCTTCACCTATAATCATGATATTGTATACCACAGCATGAAAGCACATTTTATCGTCTTTCATTTCCTCAAAGGTTTTGCCTTCTAGAAAATCCTTCACATGGCCGATGCTGGCTTCAATGTGATATAAGCGTTCAATATCCCTAATTCGCTCTCTCATAAAACAATTTCTTATCACGATTCGCTGATTCCACAGCAAAGGGAAGCAAAGTGCCTTCCTCTACAAGGTCGACTTGACGACCAAGGCGTTCTTCTAGTTCCCTCCACATCCTTGCATAAGCAAACAAACCGATAGGGCTGCTATGGTCAAACTCAACGAGTATATCCACGTCGCTGTCTGGCGTAGCCTCACCTCGGGCGAATGAGCCGAACAGCCAAGCTTTCAAAACGGGTTGCGTCTTGAAATATTCTGTAATGGTCAATAACATAGTTTGTTCACTCATTGTATTGTCTTTTTCTGCTGCAAAGGTAAACAAATTTATGAAAACTACATCGATTAAGCAAAAAACACTACCTTTGCAAGTTCAAAAAGAGAGTGCAATAATGCGTAAACTATTACTTGTCATCGGTTTCCTCTTCTTCTTCACCTTTGCTGCAAGGGCGACCCACCAGCGTGCGGCTGAGATTACCTATACTTGGTTGGGGGGCAATGCATACGAGTTTACGCTGACTTGCTATACCTATACACCAAGTCCGGCAGGACTGCAACGCGACTCGCTGTTGGTGCGGTGGGGCGACGGCTCAGAGGAATACATCCCCCGTGTGGTGCTGCATAACCTTGGTGACGACTATACGCTGAATGTGTATAAGAAGATTCATAACTATTCGTCTTCAGGCACTTACGTCATTAGTATGGAGGACGCTAACCGAAATTATGGCGTCATCAATGTGCCCAACTCGGTGATGGTACCCATGCACATCGAGACGGAACTGGTCATCAACCCGTTCTTGGGCTACAACAACTCCGTGCAGCTGCTCAACGCGCCTGTCGACAAAGGCTGTGTGGGCAAACTCTATCTGCACAATCCCTCGGCTTACGACCCCGATGGCGACAGCTTGAGCTATAAGTTGGTGACTTGCAAAGGTCAAGACGGTATCGAAATCGCGGGCTATACCTTGCCCCAGGCTTCTCATTCGTTTAGCATCGACTCGCTGACGGGCGAACTGCGATGGGATGTGCCACAGATGAAAGGTGAATACAATGTGGCCATCATGGTGGAGGAGTGGCGGCACGGGGTGAAGATTGGCTCTGTGGTGCGCGACATGCAAATTCTCATATTGAATTGTGACAACGACTTGCCTCAAATCCAATGTGACGACCCGTTCTGTGTGGTAGCCGGTGAACAACTGGATTTCCTCATTTCGGCTTCCGATCCTGATGGCGACAACGTCACGCTGACGGCTTCGGGTGCGCCTTTTGAAGTGGCGGTCAGTCCGGCCATCTTGAATCCCGAAACGGCATTCGGAACACATCCCGAAATGGAGTTCCTTTGGAATACCAACTACGTCCATATCCGCAGCACGCCTTATCAAGTGGTGGTTCATGCCAAGGACGATGATACGCCCATAAGCCTGACCAACCTGAAGACGGTGAGTATCCAGGTGATGGGACCCAAAGTGCAAAACTTTGCCGCTGACTTGAATGGTCATGATGTGAGGCTGTCGTGGCAGCGTTATCCTTGTTCCAATGCGGTGGCCTTGCTCGTCTATCGCAAGGTGGGCTGCGACGGCTATGAACCTGACGCGTGTGAGACAGGCATCCGCCAAGGTTACCAACTGATGGCCACCTTAAACGATGTCTCTGCAACCTCTTATATCGATTCCAACCTCTCGCAAGGTGTCTCTTACGAGTACCGCATCCTGGCTCAGTTCCCCGACGGGGCTTTGGGTGTCGTCAGCGATGCGGCCTGCGTGGAGCTGAAGAACGACTGCCCACTGATGACGCACGTCTCTAACGACAGCGTTGACCTCGTTTCAGGTCATGTAATCGCCTGCTGGTCCAAGCCTAAAGAGATTGAAGAGCAATATGTTGCGCCCTATCGTTATATCTTGACCCGCATTCTCGATGGCGAGACTTCCGTCGTTTACGAAGGTGCCGACACATCCTTCCTCGACATCAATCTCAATCTGGCAGAAGCCAACACGTTGTCTTATAAAGTGCAGATGCACGACGCCCAACAGCAAACGATGGGGGAGAGTACGACAGCTTCAGCGGTGATGCTTTCGGCCAGTGGCACCAACGATGAAGCCCGCCTCTCATGGACGGAAGCTGTCCCTTGGATGGTGGACAGTACCCAAGTGTTCAAGGAAGTGGACAATCATTTCGTTGGAGTAGCCTCCGTGACGGGCTTTGAATATACCGACACCAATGTGGAAACCGACCAAATCTATCGCTATTATGTCCGCACCTTCGGTCATTATACCATAGAAGGCATTATGCGGCCTTTGGTGAATTATTCCGCCATCAAATTGGTGCGCATTGGTCACGAGGAACCGATAGAAGAGTTCTCCTACGTGTTACCCAACGTTTTCACGCCCAATGGCGACGGCTTCAATGATGTGTTTGAACCCAAGGTAACAGGCCTTTCTCTGCTGTTGAGTGCCAAGACGGTCATTTTCAACCGTTGGGGCAATGTCCTTTGGGACGGCGACGACCCGCTCATCCATTGGGACGGCAAAAGCAAACAGACAGGTTTGGACTGCTCAACGGGGACGTATTTTTATGTCACCGACATCATCTATCAGGGCGAAACAGGGGAGGAGAAATTGCACTTGCAAGGTTCTATTACCATTGTCCGATAGTTTTTATTGATGGCATTTGGATTTGAATTACCTCGAATTCGAGGCAATTGAATCAAATGATCATCAGGCAATTGCAGACATTGGAAGAGCATAATGCTGGTAAATGCTTGGAATAAAAAAGAGACGCGGTTTGTCGCGTCTCTACAATCATTCGTTAAATCCGTGTAATCCGTAGTTAGTATTTCATCATCTCGATGAGGTCGACCATGCGGTTGGAATAACCCCATTCGTTGTCGTACCACGACATAATCTTCACCATCTTGCCCATCACCATGGTGCTTTGGGCATCGAAGATGCTGCTGTGCGGGTTGTGGATGACATCGCAGCTGACGATTGGGTCTTCAGTATATTCAAGCACACCCATCATCGGGCCTTCAGCGGCTTCCTTCATGGCGGCGTTGATTTCTTCCTTAGTGGCTTCGGTTTTCAAGGTGCAGACGAGGTCGACCAATGAACCGGTAGGCGTAGGAACGCGGACAGCGATACCATCGAGTTTGCCATTCAGTTCAGGGATGACGATACCCACAGCCTTAGCGGCACCAGTAGTGGTGGGGATTTGCGACATGGCGGCCGAGCGGGCACGGCGCAGGTCGCTGTGCGGACCGTCAAGGATGACTTGGTCGTTGGTGTAGCTGTGGATGGTGGTGATGTAGCCCTGCTCGATGCCGAAGCGGTCGTTCAACACCTTGGCGACGGGAGCCAGGCAGTTGGTGGTGCAGGAGGCGTTGCTCACGCACTCGATGTCGTCGGTCAGGTCGTTGTTGTTGACGCCAACCACGACGGTGGCATCGATAGCGTCTTTCGAGGGAGCCGAGAGGATGACCTTCTTGGCGCCGTTCTTCAGGTGGTCGCCATAGCCGCCCTTGCTGCTTTCCTTCGAGCGGAACACACCGGTCGATTCAACCACTACATCGGGGGTCTTGCTCCACTTGATGTTCAAGGGTGAACGCTCAGCGGTGACGGGGACGCGCACACCGTTGACAATCAGGGCGGTTTCGTCGTATTCCACCGTGCCGGGGAACTTGCCCTGGGTGGAGTCGTATTTCAACAGGTGGGCCAGCACCTTGGTGCTCGTCAGGTCGTTGACGCCCACGATTTCGAGATTCGGACGTTCGCAGATGATGCGGAACACGTTGCGGCCAATGCGGCCGAAACCATTGATACCTACTTTAATCTTTTCCATCTTTGTAAATTTATGATTTCTAATCAATTACGTTCAATTTAGG
>JAILDR010000218.1 GCA_024689285.1 Bacteroidales bacterium
ATAACATCTTCACAATCAATATATTAAATGCTTCAAAACCATAGCAAGCCTATAGCAACGCTATACCAAGCCTATAGGTACTATAAGGTAACTTTGAGGTAACTTCGAGGTAGCGCTGTGATTCCTCCCAGTTTCCTCCCAGTTTCCTCCCAGATCCGCGTCCCGCGTCAAAATTCATGTAGCTTAATTTTGAACAATTACTTACAAATTTCAATAATCATTAAACTCAGGTGCGGAAACTATGGTAAAAACATCTGTTTCCGCACCTAAGTTGAATATAAAATACCAAAAATAGCCAAACTCAGATGCGGAAACTGGGTAAAAATTATAAGTTTCCGCACCTAAGTTGATATTTTTAATGGAAAAGTTGTATCTGATGCCAACAAGTCACGCAAGGCCTTGCAATTGGCCATGATTACGACATACGGCGTGAAACAAAATGCCCACAGCGGCCTCGTGCAGTCGCAGGTAAGGATGGATGACCTGTTTGTCGCTCCTGATTAGACTGACGACTCTTAAGGGCAAGGATTTGAGCGAGTTTGTGAAGAGGAATATGGAGAAGCTATGATTAAGAGGCGGCGCATGCCGCCTCTTAATCATTTTATTGAACGCACCGCCCTAATCACTTGTCCCCGGTTGCGCTCGTAGGTACCGCACACGTGGCAGTTCTCCCCTTCAAAATGGAAACTCCACCCACGCTCAGGGAAGTCGGTATGGAGTGAGACTGACCAATAGATTCCAAGGCCCGGGCACAATAGTTCATCATCTATACGGAAACCTGTGGCAGGCAGGAAGATGCTGTTGCCGTTCACACCCGTGAGAAGCCGCCCTTCCACGCCGTTTTGGGTAGTCCAAACACAGGTCGTTTTTAAGAACAACTCCTTCCATTCTTCCTTGGTTGGCATACGCCAGTCCACACCCCAATTGGCCGTAGCCGCGTCATCGGCAGCCTCCAAAACGGTCAAAGTGTCAACAAACCCATTAAGGCCACAATAAGGATTGGTGCAGTATTTGGTCATCGCAAAAAGCCCATCAACTATATCGCCATAGTTGTACGAACTCCAATCATAAACCTCTTTTGGCGCAGTCTCGCCCCAGGCAAAATAATCGCCACAATCCTCAGGAGCGTTTGCCCCTAAATTACAGGCGGCCCAAAGGGTGCCACTCGGCAAGCCCAAATCGACATAGGCATGTTCCACAACGGTATCGTTGCCGCCATTGTTACCGCCGTTGTTCGGGTTATCGGGTTTGTTGCAGCCTACAGCGAAAAACATCATCAACACTACCGCCATCCTATTTGCAAATCCGCTCATCTTTTCATCGTTTTATTTTGTGCAAAGAAACAAAAATAATCCATGTCTGTCGCATTACGAACTAAATTATTACTTTTGCAGCCAAACACACGATAATGTCAAGCGCAAGAAAAATATTGAACAACGAGGAAGACCGCCGCGTGGTGGAAGCCATCCGTCAAGCCGAGCGCAACACCTCAGGCCAAATCAAGGTGCACATCGAGAACTTCTGCCACATCAACGTGGAGAAACGCAGCCTCATGGTATTCAAACGACTGAAGATGAACAAGACCAAGCAACGCAACGGGGTGCTGATCTATTTGGCTGTCAAGGACCACAAGTTTGCCATCCTTGGCGACGAGGGCATCAACAAAGTTGTTGGCGAAGGTTTTTGGAACGACGTAAAAGACCTGATGATGTCCCACTTCAAAGAAGGCCGCTTCGCTGAAGGTCTCGAACAGGGCATACAACGCTGCGGCGAGAAACTCAAGGCCTTTTTCCCCCACCAAAACGACAACACCAACGAAATCCCAGATGACATATCCTATGAAGACAATTAACAGACCCTATCAGCTGCTATTAGTCCTGCTTTTCGTGCTGTTATCATTCGGTACGGCATTAAAGGCGCAGTTGCCCTCTCCGCCCAACCCGCCACGTTTGGTGAACGACTACACGGGAACCTTGACTTCCAGCCAAATCTCCACTTTGGAGCATAAGCTGGTGGCTTATAACGACAGCACTTCCACACAAATCCTCGTCCTGCTCGTCAACGACCTGCAAGGCTACAGCATCGAGCAGTATGCCACGGAAATCGGCCACAGCTGGGGCGTTGGACAAAAAGGGAAAAACAACGGCGTGGTCATCCTCATCAAGCCCAAGAAGGGTAACGAAAGAGGCCAAGCCAACATCAGCCCCGGTTACGGGATGGAGGAATACGTCACCGATGCCACAGCCAAAGTCATCATCGAAAAAGAGATGATTCCCGCCTTTAGGGACGACGACTACTATACCGGCATCGACGACGCCGTCAACGTCATAATAGACCTGTGTTCAGGCAAATTCACCCAGGACGAATACACCGACGGCGGCAGTCCCATCCCCTTTTGGTTCATCCTTCTTGTGATAATTGCCCTTTTCTTAATTTTCCGGTCCAACAACGGCAACCAGAACTATTCAGGAGGCGGTCAACGTACGATATGGATTCCTATGGGCGGTGGCTTTGGTGGAGGAAGTTTTGGCGGAGGCAGCTTCGGAGGAGGAAGCGGCGGTTTTGGAGGCTTCGGGGGAGGCGGCTTCGGGGGCGGTGGCGCCTCGGGAAGTTGGTAAGTCAGGATTACAATTAAACAGTTCAACAATCAACGATTCAACAGTAATGTCAGAGCCCATCATAGAAATCAAGAATGCATCGATTTTCCAGCGGGAAAACCTTGTTTTGTCGAATGTAAACCTGACGCTCAACAAGGGCGAATTCATCTATCTCATCGGGCGCACAGGAAGCGGGAAATCCTCGTTGTTAAAGACTTTATACGGCGAGTTGCCCGCCCGCGACGGCATCGTACACGTAGCTGGCTACGACCTCACCAAACTCCGCAAAAAAGATATCCCTTATTTGCGGCGCAAGATTGGTATCGTCTTCCAAGACTTTCAGCTTCTCTTCGACCGCAACGTGGAGAAGAACCTTGAATTCGTGCTGAAAGCCACAGGCTGGACCAACACCTCTGAAATCTCCATCCGCGTCGACGAAGTGCTTGACAAAGTAGGGCTTACCGACAAGCGGAAGATTATGCCCCACCGACTCTCAGGCGGCGAGCAGCAAGGCATCGCCATAGCACGTGCCTTGCTCAACGACCCAGATGTCATCCTCGCTGACGAACCTACGGGCAACCTCGACCCCGAAACGACCATCGAAGTGATGAAACTCATGCGCAGCATCAGCGAAAACGGCACAGCCGTACTGATGGCCACGCACAACTACACCCTTATGCAGAAATACCCTTCCCGCATCGCCAATTGCAAGAATGGGACGGTGGTGTGCTCGGAGATGGAATAGTTTAGAGTTTAGAGTTTAGTGTTTAGTGTTTAGAGTTTAGAGTCGGTTGAAAGTTGAGAGTTGTTAGTTGAGAGTTGTTAGTTGGGAGTTGGGAGTAAATCGCTTCAACGATTTTTTGTGCATTAACTACGTTATCATAAAGTTGCCGCATCCGGGCATCGCGTTCCTCAATATCGTCCTCTGCAAAGTCTTCCTCCATCAGGCGCTTGATTTTAGCAATCATCTGTTCAGGCTCATCTGCAACCAGGCAAAGACCCTCAAGCGAGGTTCCTTTCACCATATCGGAATTCACCAAACAGAACCGCCCATTGTAAAGCGCATTCAGCAGCTTCAGTTTCAACCCTGTAGGCTGTTGGGTCACCAAAAGGTTCACTTGTGCCTGCCGCAGAAGGTCTATCATTTCAGCATCATCGGGATTGGCCACCAAAGTCACGTTGGAATGACGCTCCGCCATTTTCAGAAGCTTATCGGAAGGATTCAAGCCCGCTACGATGCAATGGACATCAAGTTCTGAAAACACATTCTCTATCAACCATTTGGCAGCAGTTTCATTCTCTTTGACGGAAAGGTTGCCGTGATACAAAACATACTCTCCCCTACCCGTCTCCGAACATACCGTATCGGAAGAGTTGAAACCGGGCACGAGCGTCACCTTGCCGTATCTCCTTGAAAAATAGTCTGCATCCTGATGCGAAATAGCGAAGACACCCGCAGCTTTATGCAAGACAGGCTCATAACGTTTGAGTTTCCAAGCCTCTGCATAATAGAACGACCGCTTCCAAACGCACTTTTCCGAATCGCCCAATCCTTTGTAATAATCGTGTTCCACGTTGTGGGCCCGGACATAAATCTTCCTGTTTTTCAAACGCTTGTCAGAGAGGACTGCCGTCGTATGCAATCCCTCGCAAAGGATGGGGTAATCATCCTTCAGCAAGTCTTTCACCAATTCCTCCGACCTTCTCGAATTAACGATGAACGGCGTGAGACTCAGCTGCTTGGCGAAGGAAGTGTCGCGTTTGTAATACTTTACCTCATGGCAGCGGTTCAGCACCTCCTGTTCACCCCTACCGTATTCAAAGCAATGCAAATGCACCTTAACACCCGCCTCCGAAAGAGCTTTCACCCGATAAAACACATCAATAACCCCGCCGTAGTTGGCAGGATAAGGCACATCGAAAGTTATGATATGTAGATGATAATCAGCGTCATTCATAATGTTTGTAGATTTCAAGCAACTTCTGTTCCTCGTTCTCCCAACACAAATCCCGTGCCGCAATTGCCAGGTTTTGCCTCCATTGTTCCCTTCTTGTTTCGTCAGACAGTCCCTCACGGATAGTGGCTGCAATGGTCTCAGGCTCGTGGCTTTCAATAAAGAGACCCAAGTCGTATTTCCGGATAATCTTCTCTATCTCTGTAAGATGCGAGGCCACAATCGGCACGCCAGCCTGGATAAAATCGAAGAGCTTGTTGGGCAAACTGAAGCGGTAGTTGAGGTTGGTATCCTTATCCAAACAGAAACCCAACTCGGCAAGTTGAGTATAGGCCATCATCTGCTGGTAAGGCATACGCGGGAAAAAGCGCACACGGTCGGTAATCATCAGTTGCCCAGTCATTTGCTTCAATGTTGGCAACACATCGCCTCCGCCTATTATCATCAGGAAACAGTCGTCAAGATATTGTATTGCCTGCACCAGTTCCTCTGCACCCCGTTGGATATTGATGCCTGAGCCTTGCAAAACCAACAGGTGTTTGTCTGTGGGCAATCCCAAAGCGACCTTGTCACCTTTGGGCGGCAAAGCCTTGCGGGATGGTATATTTCGGATAACGTGACACTCGACACCATATTTCTCACGAAACAAGTCGGCAATCGAGTCGCACACGGTAATCATCTCGTCCAACCTGGGCACCACAAAACCTTCAATACGTTTCCAAACCGCCTGCACCTTGGGCCTATGCACCAGCTCCGGGGTCTCAGTAAAATACTCATGGCTGTCGAAAACCATCTTGCAACCTTTCATCCGCGAGATGAAAAAGTTAGGCAAAATGGTATCCAAGTCATTGGACAGCAAAAGACTGGCACGATGAAACAATAAAAAGAAAAACAGGCGGATGTTATACTCAGCATAAAACAACGGACCTTTCTCAAAGAGCAGTTTCATCCGATGCGAGGCGTAAGGCCTTTCATCCATCGGTGGGCTTTTGCGCTGTTTCCTTCCCACCAAAAGCACCTCGTATCCAGCCTTTTGCAAAGCCAGACACGACTTGTTGACCCTCTGGTCAGTAACCAAGTCGTTGATAACCGATACGATGGCGCGTTTCATCGGGGCAAAGTTACAAATGTTTTCCGTTGAAACGCAGAAAATACGCAGGTATTGTGTATTTTTGCACTCATGAAAACCCATATCGACCTACAACCCTACAACAGCTTCGGCTTCCATACCGTTGCAAAGCACTTCGTTGAAATCAATGATTCTCAAGAGCTTGAAGAACTGATACATTCTGACGTTTTCACGAACGAGCGGCATCTGATTCTCAGCGGAGGCAACAACGTCCTTTTCCAAGACGACGTGTTTGACGGCCTCGTGGTTTACATTAACACGAAAGGCATCGGAATTCTTCGGGAGGATGAAAACGAAGTTATCGTAAGAGCACAAGCCGGAGAGGACTGGCCCGGGTTCGTAAAGTCATGTGTAGGGAAAGGCTGGTATGGTGTCGAGAATCTCGCACACATTCCAGGCAAGGTGGGTGCCGCACCCGTGCAGAATATTGGTGCATACGGAATGGAGTTGAAAGACAGTTTCTTACGATGCGAAGCCCTTGAATTGGCCTCTGGTAACAAACGGGGGTTCACGAAAGAGGAATGCCGATTCGGCTACCGCAGCAGCGTCTTCAAGACCGAGCTGAAAGGGCAATACGTTATCACTTCTGTGGACTTCATGCTGCACAAGCAAGCCTTACTGAAACTGGAATACGGCAACATCAAGGCCTATCTTTCGGAACACGATATCGAAGCCCCTACCCTACAGCAACTTCACGATGCCATCTGTGCTATCCGCGATGCCAAACTTCCCGACCCGAAAGTCACAGGCAACGCGGGCAGTTTCTTCAAGAACCCCGTCATCGAGAAGGTGCAGTTTGAGGCTCTGCAAAAGGATTATCCCAACATTCCGCATTATCCCGAAACCGAAGGGAGAGTGAAGGTGCCGGCAGGCTGGCTTATTGAACAGGCCGGATGGAAAGGCTGGCGCGATGAGCATGTGGGCGTGTACGAAAAGCAGGCTTTGGTGCTGGTGCATTACGGCGGCGGCAAGGGTAGCGACATCGTGGAACTGGCCCATAAGATTCAAGACTCCGTAAAAACCAGATTCGGCATCCAGATGAGCCCCGAGGTGAATTTCATCATCTGAACAGATTGGAGATGTCAGAATTATTCCTTTCTATGGGTCCGATTTGCCTTACGTCGTTTGAGAAGCGGTCATCAACATGCCCTTTCTCTGCCAGCGATAGGCCGTTTCTCTGCCAGCGACAAGCCGTTTCTGTGACAGAGATAGGCCGTTTCTTTCAAAAAACGATGCCATTATTGCCGCGATGGAATCGCGGCGGAAGGGACCGAACGCTAGAAGCCGAATGCGAGATGACAGGAAAAGCATCGGAACGAGGGCTTTTATGCGTTTTTTAGGCCTTTTAGAGGAGGATTTTGATGCATTCTGTCCCTTTTCCAAGGGTCGGCATCTTGGGCGTCGTTGGTTTTGTAATATCGTAACGCATTGTGATTTTGCTTTTTAGATGAATTTGAAACATTCAAATCTTCCAATTCCAAATCTTCCAGTTATTTTTTTGAGACCCCATATCTTCTTATTTTCATTTATAACTATCTATATATTATTTAGTTATATAGTATTAATAAGGGGTATTGTCCTACTTTTTTTAATTGGAAGAACTGGAATTGGAAGGAATTCGCAGTCATGATGACTCACTTCGCCGCCTCCTTCTCTACAAGGCCCGATAGTCCCTAAAGGAGTTCGTTGGCCACGTCGCGGGCGTAGTTGTAGGTGCTGAAGTCGTCGCCCATCACTACAGGCTTGAAATTGGGCAACACCTACCATCATTTTTTATTGCAAATGGGCCCCTGTTGGTGAAGCATGCATTTGATGGCTTGGCGAAACTCCGTAGCGGCATATTGATAAGCCACCGAAGCCCGATCCGGCACGTTCTCAAGGATAGCCATAGCCAAGGCATAGTCGCCCGCTGCTTCGGCTTTTTCCACTTCGTGCCGCAGCACATCAACATGATTATCATACCAATTGACGATTCGTTCATCAGTCACATAAAGGAAGTACTGCATCTCGGGTGTATTCCCGACATCGTTCATGGCGTTGACCGAAGCCGCTTCATACGAATTACCCACACCCATCACCTCTTGGCTTATCTCGCCAAACACTTCTCCGGTAATCGTATTGATCATCTTAAAGACGATTTCATATTCTACTGTCATTTCCTGAGGAGTTGTATCGGTAGCTGAACGTCCCATCTGGTTGATTTCAGCACCTAATACGAAACTCGGGTTGGCTGCCAATCCGCTAATGTAGTTTTGGGCGGCAATCTCAAGCATCTTTATGCAGAGGCGGTCGGCAACGGCATCAGTAATGTCATCCTTGACGACGGGGCGCGCGATGCCGATTCTCAAATTGCTTCCGTCAAGCATGGTGTCAAGACCCGCATTCAGCTCAGCCTGTCGTCCATTACCGCAGGCAACAAAGGAAAAGGCTATGACAAAGACTGACTGTCATTACGAGTAAAATAAAGCGATTCGACCCATTCATCCTTTTATCATTTGATTCGCATGTCTTTGATGCCATTAGCCCGTGCAAAAGTACAGATTTTCTCCCATTGCAGCTATAGATTTGCCTGATAAAGTTTATTCTATAGGTTTCTACTTGCATCATAGTTTACCGTATTACCTTCCCGAATTCCAGCACAAGAACAGAAACGGTATGATTTACATTTCAAACGGCTTTCAGCCTCTAATTGTCACTCAAACTTTCCAACTTCGGCAAACAAATCCTCAGCGGTTAATTGGCTATGAACGATAGAAGATTGGAAAACATATTTTCGTCCAAATCTATACTTTTTTACCCACATTTGGACAAAAATCGCAAACTTTTCGTCCAAATCTATACTTTTTGACCTACTTTTGGACAAAAACCATCTTCCCCGAGAAAAAGTTGATGCTCTTGAAACAGTCAACCTAAGCCAGGAAATAACACATAGAAAAGCTATAAGGAAGCCGCGATTGAAAAGAAGATAAAGGCCTCTACTCACCTTAGGCCTCCAATGCCCCAATCAAATCCGCAACCTTTTCAAACCCATGCCGTTCGCAATACGCCTTCATCCCTTCTGCAACCTTCACAGAGACTGCAGGGTCGATGAAATTGGCTGTACCTATCTCAATGGCCGAAGCCCCGGCCAGCATAAACTCCACCGCATCTGTGGCGTTGGAGATGCCTCCCAGACCCACCACGGGAATCTTCACCGCTTTGGCCACCTGCCACACCATTCGCAAAGCCACCGGCTTCACGCAGGCTCCCGACAGACCGCCTGTGACAACCGACAGCTTCGGCTTGCGCCGTTCGGCATCAATCGCCATTCCCATCAAGGTGTTGATTAAGGAAACCGAATCGGCACCCGCAGCCTCTGCCGCAAGGGCAATCTCGGCAATATTGGTCACATTGGGCGACAGCTTAACCATCAAGTGCTTGTGACACACCTTGCGCACCTCTGAAACAACTTGAGAAATGCCTGTGGTTGTCACGCCAAAGGCCATTCCGCCTTGCTTCACGTTGGGACAGGACACATTCAACTCGATAGCGGGCAGCTTGTCCAGCTCATCCACCATCTCAGCCCCCCTAACGTAATCGTCTAAGCAGGAACCTGAAAGATTCAGCAACACGTTGGTATCGAAGTCCTTGATGCGGGGATATATCGTATCGATAAAATATTGGACGCCTTTGTTTTGCAGTCCGACGCAGTTCAGCATCCCCGAGGGAGTCTCGGCCATACGGGGATAAGGATTGCCCTCACGAGGATTCAAAGTCGTGCCTTTCACGATGATGCCTCCCAACTGGGACAGATCCACAAAATCGGTGTACTCCTCGCCGTAGCCGAACGTACCCGAAGCCGTCATCACAGGGTTGCGCAACACCAGGCCGCGACCCAAAACTATCGTCATGTTCACCATTTTAACCTCCTTGTATTAAAAACAGGTCCTTCCTTGCACACGCATACGTGGCCGTCGACGGTGTCTTCCACACAGCAGAGGCAGGCACCCAAGCCACAGGCCATCAGGTTCTCCAACGAGACCTCGCACCAAATGTGCTTCTCGGCAGCCAATTGCGCCACAGCCTTCATCATGGGCTTTGGACCACAAACGTAAATCCTGTCAAACTGTTTCTGTTGCCATACGGTATGCATCGTCACGAAGCCTTTCTCGCCCAGCGAGCCGTCTTCTGTGGTCACAAAAGTCTCGCCCAATTGGCGGTAGGCTTCTAAACGAATCAAATCGGATTGTGACTTGCTACCGAGGAGCAAAGTAGGGAGAATTCCTTCCCCGGCCAACACTTTGGCGAAATAATAGAGAGGAGCGATACCGATGCCGCCACCTACAAGCAACACTTTATCTGCTTTTTCCGGCATCGAGAAGCCGTTGCCCAAAGGCAGCACCATATTAACCCTGTCGTTCAACGAGGCAGCAGCCAAGCGTCGCGTTCCCTCGCCTGCCCGCTGCACCAGCAACGCAATCTCGCTTTGCCGAAAATCCACATCATGGATGGAAATCGGGCGACGCAAGTAAGTGCTTGGCGAACCATCAACGCGCACCTGCACAAACTGTCCGGGAGCAATATCGGGCAAAGGCTGATCGGATTGAAGTCGCAGCAACACCGAGCGACCATAATCCTGCTTTTCTACTAATTTATAGTCTGCAATCTGTTTTGTCATGTTTCTGGCCTTTTGTGGGGACAAAGATACAAAAAAAGCCGCAAAATGCGGCTTCAAATCAATTATACAACGAAAAACTACTCTTCTTTATTCTCAGGTTGCGCCTCAGCGGCCTCTGTTTCAGGCTTTGCCTCTTCCTCTGTGAAGTCGAGCAATCCCTTGTCCATCAGCATCTGATACCACACGAAGACCTTTCTCATGTCTGAAGGATAGACTGCTTCTTCGTCATAGTCGGGCATAACAAAGGCAAACTTCTCACGCAATTCATCATTTCCAGCCTTTTTATAGTCGAAGTCTACCTTGTCGCCCATCTTCTCATTGATCATTCTAAAGACATCTTTCAGCGGACGGTCGTCATCGTTGGAAAAGATGGAAATCTCCTCAAGAGAGCTTATGCGGTCGTGGGCAAAGACAGGAATACATTTGCCATCGACAACTGATTCAACAATAAGTTTGCCAACCGACTGGGCCTTAACCTGATATAATCCCGGTTTTCCGGAAATCGAAACAATCTTGCTTAAATCCATAGTTCATTCATTTTTCAAAAACGGCTGCAAAAATAGGAAAAGTTTTGGAATCGCAATTCAAAACCCGAAAAATACCCTAATACTCCAATCGTATTTCATCCACCCAAAGCACGTTGCCCAAAGCCCCCGTAAAACTACCGCAACTCCCCGAGGAGAGCCACATAATAGCATGGGTGACAGGACAATCAGCCTCAGCCCATGTTTCTTCGAGGATGTGCTTCTTCTTGCCTTTGCTGTTGAAAGTATACATCGTCCTGCCGCCCGAAAGCAGGTCCATATAAGGTTGATAATCTGCCGACTTACGTGCATCACCATAAATAACAGGGACTCGGAAATCTTTTTTCCAACCATTGGAGGTCTGGTCGACACGACAGATTGCCGTCCCTACCCGTTTGGCGTGGATATTGCCTTTCTCATCTTCCCAGCGGTATTGCAGAACGAAAAGGATTTCAGCAGAGTCGTAGCCGTCAAACTCGGTGGTGCGGGTAGTGGTGCCTTTCACCAACTTGCCAGTATTGGGAATGATGGATTTATAGTCAAGCACCAAGGCCTTAGGCCGTTTCGTAAAGGGGATGCCCCAATCGATGAAAGCAAAAGGGTCGTTAATCCCCGTAACAGGTTCCAACATCTTGCCCCAATAGATGGAGCCAGCCGCCAACACGTTGATATTGACCAATCCTGCCACCCTACAGTCAGCAAATTGCGTGGCGAGCTTGGCGCACATCCCCGCAGGACCTCTTTCAGGCGTGACATTATTGTTGGTTTTCACCACGCCCATCACCTTGGCAAAGGCGTTTGAGGTCGCCCAGATTGTGTTTTTATAGTCATACGCCTCATCGCTACGCACCGTGTCCGTAGGCCCGATGACATACAATATTTTTCCTGTCCACCAATAATTTTCGACTCGTTAATATAGCGAACCACCCATTGCTCGAAGTCGCCAAAAGGCACCTTCTCGTAGTGCTGTCCATAGGCCATCACGCTGAACAACAGGCTTATTATGATTACTTGAACTTTTGCCATAATTTTGCTACCCATCTTTTCGGCAAAGCGGCAATCAGAGGTGGCAGATAAATGTTCATGAAACCCGGCTTCACGACCCGTTTCTTGCGCATCATTCCGTTCAACGCCTTTCTCACCAGCCATTGCGGTGTACCAATCACTCCAATTTTCACGCCTAAGCTTAGCAAACTGGGTTTTAATTTATATAGTGGCGTAGCGATAGCAGCAGGACATACCGCCGTCACGCCCACGTCATAAGGCCGCATTTCAAAATACAGCGACTTGCTGAAACTCTTCAGATAGGCCTTGGTGGCCGAATAAACCGTAATGCCCGGACAAGGCAGTTTGGCCGCCATCGACGACATATTAATAAGGTATCCATAACCGCGACGTTTCATCTCCTCACCAAACAAGACGCAGAGCTTTGTTGGGGTAAGCATATGCAGCCGCATCATGGTCAACGCCTTGGCTTCGTTTTCAGAAGTCAATTCCTCAAAGAAAAACATGCCCGCGTTGTTGATAAGAATGTCAACTTGCAAGCTCTCGGCCTGACAAAAAGCAAGCAATTCTTCAGCAGCGGTTTCCGTAGCCAGATCCTGATAATGCGGCACCACCTGAATCTCCCTGCCTTGCCTCAAAGCTTCGGCAACCTTTTCAAGTTCCTCCTTCTGGTTGCTAACCAGCAAAAGGTCGCATCCGGTTTCAGCCAGTTGCCGCGCATACTCCAGGCCCATTCCCGAGCTTCCTCCCGTGATGAGTGCCCTGGGGGTATGCCCATGCGACTCAACAAACCGATTCAACCACTTTGTCTTATTCATCCTTTCCTTTCAGCTCTTTTAATCTCTCTCCGCAAACTCTTCGGCAGTTCTTCGTCGATGCAATGATGGCACCTCATGTCAAGCGTATACATACGTCCAATGCAATAGTTGGAATGCTTGCACTCGCTCCGGGTCACCTCACCGCTATGTAGTTTATTGACAAAGTCGGTGTCGTTAATCAAGGCACGAGCCATCTGTAGGGCTACGAAACCTGAGTCAAGCACTTCCTCCATCTTCTCTTTCGACACCATGCCTCCCACATAAATCAAAGGCATTTTCAAATTACTACGAAAAACTTTGGCATCTTCCATAAAATAGCCTTCGCTGAACGGCACCGTGGGGATCAGCAAACGGCCGAACACAGCCAGGCCAGCCTTGAGCCACCAAAATTTCTTTTTGTCCATATAGTAGCGCAAGGTCTTGAGCGGCATCGCGCCACGCATCACCTCCATCGGAGCCTTGCTGACGAAACCAGCCGTCAGCACAAGAGCATGAACGCCAAGGCGTTCCAGTTCCTTGGCGACGATGATGCAGTCGTCTTGGCCCATGCCTTTTCTGAAACCATCGTGCATATTCACCTTGACGACCACGCCCATGTCGTTGCCCGCCGCACGCATCACTTCCTCGATGACGAGCTTCATGAAGCGCATTCTGTTGTCAAGAGTGCCGCCAAACTCATCGTGACGATGATTGGTGTAAGGCGACAGGAACTGGCTGATGAGGTAGCCGTGTCCTGCATGGATTTCCACGCAGTCGAAGCCAGCCTTGCGAGCCAGGTCGACGGCCTTGCCAAAGTCGAGCACAAGCGAATAAATCTCCGCTTTCTTTAATCTCCTGACCCATGTCGGTGAATAAAGGTTAAAGCCACCCGAAGCCCCCACGGGCATACAGCCGCACGTGGAGCGATGCGTCATGTTGCCGCAATGGCCCAGTTGAATGGAGGCCTTGGCACCATAGGAGTGTATGGAATCGGTGAGACGTTTCAGGTCGGAAACAATCTCCTCGCGCATCCACAGCTGGCCATCAAACGACAGGCCCGACTGGTTGACAGCGGCATAAGCCACCGTCGTCATGCCGACACCACCTTTGGCCACCGCAGTATGATAGTTGAACAAATCGTCAGAAGGACGGTTGCCATAGGCCATATTCTCAAAAGCTGCCGAGCGAATCACCCTGTTTCTCAAAGTGACTGGCCCTATCTCACAAGGCGTGAATATTGTTGAGTGTTCCATAGTTCAAAATATATAAGGGATCATTCTTTTTACTTTGTTGGCATCCAGCTCGTCGCCAAATTCCATTTTGTACTTGTCGTATATGCGGGCCGCACGGGGAGCCAGATTGGCGAAAGTCCACAAGGCAAACACGGCACCTGCCCACGACCAAGTGAGTATGGCAAAACCGACCCATTCCACAAACTCTCCGAAATAGTTGGCCGAAGTGACATAACGGAACATCCCTTCTTTGGGGAGGTAATGCCGGGTGTCGCCATTCTTGCGCAGGTTGCGTATAATGTCGTCCGACTGGATGTTGATATACATTCCGATGAGGAAAACCAAGAAGCCTGCGATGAACCTCGGGTCGGTGAGCCAGTCGCGGCCATAATAGTCGCCAGGCGAAAAATAGAAAATCCAACCGCCTTGCATCAGCGCGTTCAGCACGTTGAAAGTCACGCCCATCATGATGATGGACAAAGGCATCACGCTCTTGCCTCGCAACCGGAACGGAAACACAAACGCGCGATGACAATAATGCAACTCGAAGAGAAAAAGGAAAGCGAGCCGCACCAGGTCGCCGCGGCGATCAGAACACAGCCATAGCACCAGCATGACAATAAACACAGGCGATTCCATCATCACCCAGCCCAACTTGTTGTTTACAGCCGGTCCCCATTTCTTGTCGTAAAACTTACCGTATCCTGCATCCACAAAAAAAAGGCTCACGAACACCACCAAGGCGATGCCCGACATGATGATAAGGAACAGATTGAATGTATGTAAAGTCATTTTCAAAGAATTAAAGGTCAAAGATAGGGAAAACCATCACGTGACAATATTTTTTTCACCCAACTATCGGAAATTTCCATTATCTTTGCACCATAAACACAAAAATGAAGGAAATCATGAATGTAAACTGGATTCTCATTATCGTCATCGGCATCGTGGGCATGCTCGTCCAATGGAAACTGAAAAGCGTCTTCGCCAAATACTCAAAAGTGCTTTCGCCTGGCGGACTGACCGGAGCACAGATTGCGCAAAAAATGCTGAACGACAACGGCATCTATGACGTTTCGGTCACTTGTATCAAAGGGCAGCTCACCGACCATTACGACCCAACGAAAAAGACCGTCAACCTGAGCGAAGATGTCTATCGCTCAAACAGCGTCTCAGCTGCCGCAGTAGCGGCCCACGAATGCGGACATGCCGTGCAGCACAAGGAAGGTTATGCACCTTTGAAACTGCGTACAGCTATGGTGCCTGCCGTCAGCTTTTCCTCAAAGCTTTCCATGATTGTCATCATCATCGGGCTGCTCATCATCAACATCTTCCCTGCCCTGTTTTGGATTGGCATCGCCATGTTTGCCATGGTGTTCCTTTTCAGCGTCGTGACTTTACCCGTCGAGCTCAACGCCTCTCATCGCGCCTTGGCATGGCTACAGTCGTCCAACTCACTCGGGCAAACTGAAATCAGCCAAGCCAAAGAAGCCCTGAAATGGGCTGCAGGCACATATGTCGTCGCAGCGTTGTCTTCCTTGGCCTCGCTGTTATATTACATCGGTCTGGGAAGCAGAGACTGATCAGTCGATAATATTCGCATAATCGGCTTTGATACGAGCCGTTAGCTCCTCGCCACCATTTTTACCGACAGCATACATGAAGTCCATGCGGGCATGGTCATATCGCATACGCTCCTCCTCGGTCATATGCTGCATGTTTTCAACGTAGTTTTTACCCATTATAACAAACTGTTGCTCAATTACTTGCCAATCTTCTGCAGAATAATGCTTGGAATCTTTTGAAACTTGTTTCACAAACTTTTCAGCGTTGGCAACCATCTCCCGGGGATTATTTGCCATTTGATAGGTGGCGGGGGTTCTTTGACATCCTGCAAAAGCGAGCAGGACAAACAACAAAAGCGGTAATATTTTTTTCATCGCGTTCAGAATTTTGCGGCAAAAATAAGACAAATTGATTGAATTTGCGAAAAAAACCGTAATTTAGCCGACGATTTGTGAAATACAACACCTGCGAACGCAACAACAATTAATTAAACGATTAAACCATCAACAATAAACAAAATGAGCACTATCAAAGATTTAGAGCCGAATGGCGTGTTCAGGAATTTCTACAGCTTGACCCAAATTCCGCGCCCTTCGAAGAAAGAAGCCAAAGTAATCGCCTTCATGAAACAATGGGGTGAAGAGCACGGCCTGGAGACCCTCGTTGACGAATGTGGCAACGTCATCATTCGCAAGCCCGCTACTCCGGGCATGGAGAACCGGCAAGGTGTCATCCTGCAGGCCCACTTGGACATGGTGCCGCAGAAGAATGCCGACAAAGTACACGATTTTGAGAACGACCCCATCGAGACCCACATCGAAAACGGCTGGGTGAAGGCCAACGGCACCACCCTTGGTGCTGACGACGGGCTGGGTGCCGCTGCCGCAATGGCAGTACTCGAAGCCACCGACCTGCAACACGGCCCCATCGAGGCCCTCTTCACCATCGACGAAGAGACCGGCATGACGGGAGCCAACAAACTGCAGCCTGGAGTGCTGAAAGGCGACATCCTGATGAACATGGACTCAGAGACCGAGGGCGAACTCTACGTGGGTTGCGCAGGCGGCGTGGACAATATCGGCACCTGGACACCCACCTTTGAGGACGTCCCTGCCGGCACGAAAGCCTTCCGCCTTTTCGTGAAGGGACTGAAAGGCGGTCACTCAGGCATGGACATCAACCTGGGTCGTGCCAACGCCAACAAGGTAATCAACACCATGATGCTGGTGGCTGCCGAGAAATACGGACTGCGTCTTGCCAAGATTGACGGTGGCAGTCTGCGCAACGCCATCCCGAGAGAAGCCGAAGCCATCGTGGTAGTCCCTGCCAACAAGGAAGAAGAGTTCAAGCAATATGCCGCTGAATACGAACAAATCTGCAAGGAAGAGTTTGCCAAGGTGGAACCCGACCTGGCCATCCTTTGCGAAGAAGCTGAAATGCCTGAGAAGGTCATCGACATAAAGACCCAGAACAACCTCTTCTGCGCCATTGCCCGCTATCCCAACGGTGTCATCGCCATGTCGGAAGACTTTGCCGGCACTACCGAGACCTCAAGCAACCTGGCTACCATCAAGATGGAAAACGGCAAGATTGTGAGTGCCTCTTTGACCCGCAGCCTTGTGGATGCCGCCAAGGACAAACTGGCAGAACAAATCCGCAAGAACCTCACCGAAAACGGCGCTGAGGCTTACTCCACAGGCGACTATCCCGGCTGGAAGCCCAACATCAACTCGACGATTCTGAACCTCATGAAGAAGGTCTATCAGGACAAGTTCGGCAAAGAGGCCAAAATCATGGTCATTCATGCCGGACTGGAATGCGGCATCCTTGGCTCGAAGTACCCAAATTGGGACATGGTGAGCTTCGGCCCCACCCTGGTACACCCCCACTCACCCGACGAAGCCCTGCTCATAGAGAGTGTACAGCCTTTCTGGGACTTCCTCGTTGAGACCCTGAGAAACATTCCTGAGAAGAAAACTGTTGCATAAGCAATTTGTAATCAACGTTTTGAACAAAGGCAGAGTTTGATTCAGCTCTGCCTTTTTCAATTTTTTTCAATAAAAGTGTTGGAGCAAAGGAAAATCTTTGTACTTTTGCAGCCCGATTTAGGGGATTTAAGATCTAATTAGAAGAATAACAAATAAACAGATACAGAGATGAAGCGCACTTACCAACCTTCGAACAGAAAACGTAGAAACAAACACGGTTTCAGAGAGAGAATGTCAACGGCTAATGGCCGTAAAGTTTTGGCCCGCAGAAGAGCCAAAGGCAGAAAAAAACTTACAGTTTCTGACGAATATTAATTTTCGGAAGCCGTTATATTTCTCATTTAAGGTAACGAAGGCGAGCCCCAACGGACTCGCCTTTTGTTGTTTTGGCGTATCCCAAAGGTATGCCGTCATTGCGAGCGCAGCGAAGCAATCCAGTGATGCAATGTCCTAGATTGCTTCGTCGTTCCTCCTCGCAATGACGCAATCACTACGGCTTTTCAGCAATACATTTATAGATTATCTCCTCTCCTCTGCGAGCCAAGTGCATCCGCTCACGTTGTTCCTCAGGGATCTCATAGTAGAGTCTATCCTCCACCACATCAAATCCCGCTTTGCGCAACACGTTGGCATAATCCCGTCCGAACTGCCGTACGTGGTCATATTGTCCAAAGAGGCGTTCCCTTTCCTTGGGGTCTGTGACAGAAGGGTCCTCAAAAGTATCCACATCCGGATTGATAGGTACCAGTAGAATAGCCCAACCGCCAGGTTTCAATATACGCTTGATCTCAGAAAAAGCCTTGTTCACATCGTTGACATGTTCTAAAACATGATTACAGATGACCACGTCATAATTATCTGAAGGCTGGTCAATGGCAGTAACGTCAAGATGCAGGTCGGCAATGGGCGAATCCAAATCGGCAGTGGTGTAATCCAGATTCTTCAAGGCGCGGAAGCGTTTCAGGAAAGGTTGCTCGGGAGCGAAGTGCAAGACCTTCAGCGGCGCGGTGAAGAAATCCGTTTTCTCTTTCAGGTAGAGCCACAACAGGCGATGCCGTTCAAGCGACAAACAATTGGGGCATAGACGGTTATCCATCGCCTTACCATAGCCGTATGGTAAAAACTTGCGGAAATGCTTGCCACAAACGGGGCATTCCACTTTATTGCCAATATAAAACGGACGAATCAATACGCTGAACACATAGCTCAATTTGATGAGCCACTGGCGGGGAAAAACCTTGGTGAAAAGAGAGATGAGTTTTTTCATTTGAGATAATCGCAATTGATACGGCAAAGATACGGAAAGAATCCCTATCTTTGCAAAAAATACTGAAAATGCGTTTTTCTATCATCATACCCATATACAACCGTCCGCAGGAAGCCGACGAACTGCTTGACAGCCTCTGCCGGCAGACTTTCAAGGACTTCGAGGTCGTCGTAGTGGAAGACGGCTCTACAGAAAAATGCGAGGACATCTGCCAAAAATACACCAACCGGCTGGCTTTGAACTACTATTACAAGCCCAACAGCGGTCCTGGTCCCTCGCGCAACTATGGTGCTGAACACAGCCAAGGGGAATACCTTATCATTTTGGACTCAGACGTCATCGTCCCCGAAAGCTATCTGGAAACCATCCAAAAGGAGCTTGAGGACAACCCCTGCGACGCCTTTGGCGGCCCCGACCGGGCTCACCCATCGTTCACGCCCATACAGAAAGCCATCAATTATTCCATGACCTCGTTTTTCACCACAGGTGGCATACGCGGCGGCAAACAGAAGTTGGACAAGTTCTACCCCCGCAGTTTCAACCTCGGTATCCGGAAAGATGTCTATGAGGCTTTGGGAGGATTTGCTCCCATGCGCTACGGCGAGGACATCGACCTGAGTACCCGCATCTTCAAGGGTGGATACAGCTGCCGTCTCTTCCCTGAGGCATACGTCTATCACAAGAGAAGGGTGAAATTCAGTTCCTTCTTCCGTCAGGTGAAACACTCGGGTGAAGCACGCGTGGTGCTGAAAAAGAAATATCCTGAGACCTTCAAACTGGTGCATCTCCTGCCAGCGGCTTTTGTCGTAGGCAATTTGCTGTTGGTGCTGTTAGGGTTTTTCTGCCATAGGCTCTGGTTCACCCCCATCCTGCTCTACTGCCTGATGGTTTTCATCGATTCGCTCATCAAAAACAAGGATTTGAAAGTTGCTTTACTCAGCGTTCCTGCGGCCTATTGCCAGCTGTTTGGCTACGGCACAGGCTTCCTTGGTGCCGCTTGGCGCGACATTTTAAGGAAAAAACACCCTTCGCAATCGGAAAATCCGTAATTTCGCAGCACCTTAATTAATTATACGACATGGGAACCCTATTAAGAATACTATTCACCATCATATTGATATTTTATGCTTTTAGCATGATTATCAAGCTGATATTCAGAAGAAAGCTAAAGAAACTACAGCAACAGGCAGAGCAATTCACACAAACGAACAACGAGCCCCGCTCTAATGAGACCACAAAAGTCCATATCGACCCAAACATTGGAGAATATACTGAATACGAAGAAATTGAATAAACCAGCCTTATGAAGAATAACTTTTTCCAGAAAAACAAAAACATCCTGAGCATTGTCGGTGCAATCCTTGCATTTGCCGCAATTACCTTGATTTTCTTCAATCCTGTTTTGCAAGGCAAGCGCGTCAAGCAACATGATATTGAGATGCACAAAGGAATGGCAGAAGAAATCGTTGAGTACAAAAATGCCACAGGAGAGCAGACCTTATGGACTAATTCACCCTTTGGAGGTATGCCAACTTGGAACATTCAAGTTAAGACAGAAGGCAACCTGACCAACCCAATTTACCGATGCCTTACCTTAGGTTTCCCCCATCCTTTAGGCTCTATGTTCATTTGCATGTTAGGTTTTTTTGTCTTGCTTTTGGTACTTGATTGTGGCTTTTGGATTAGTTTTATTGGAGCCATTGCGTATGGGTTTACATCCTACCTTTTCATCGTCATCGGAGCTGGACACAACGCCAAAGCCTTGGCCATGGCCTATATGCCTGCTGTCATCGCAGGAGTGTTGCTCACTTATAAAGGTAAATATTTATGGGGCAGTGTTTTGACCGCTTTCGCCTTGGCTTTTGAAGTGCGCACGGGACACTTGCAAATCACTTATTATTTAGCCTTAATCGTTGTCATTCTTGTCATAGCGGAACTCATCAGCGACATCAAGAACAAAAAAATCGGGCATTTCATTAAAGCCTCTACAGGATTGGTGGCAGCTGCATTTATTGGAGTGTTGACCTGCTCAACAACGCTTTACGGCAACTATGAATTCGGCAAGGAAACCACACGTGGCAAACCGGTGCTGACGCGCAACGAAGCCAATCAAACCAAAGGCCTCGACCGCGACTATATCACCCAATGGAGTTATGGCAAGGGCGAGACCTGGAGCCTGCTGATTCCCAACGTCAAAGGTGGAGCTTCGGCATATATCGGCAGCAAGAATCCCGCTTTAGAGAAGGCCGATTCCCGCTTCAGGCAGAACATTGCCCAAAGCAACGCCTATTGGGGCGACCAACCCGGCACCAGCGGTCCCGTTTATGTCGGTGCTATCGTAGTCTTCCTTTTCGTGTTAGGCTCATTAACGGTGAAAGGCAAACTCAAGTGGGCTTTGTTGGTGGCCACCTTGCTTTCCATCCTCCTCAGCTGGGGCAAGAATTTCATGGGCTTCACCAATTTCTTCTTGGATTACGTGCCCGGTTACGACAAGTTCCGTGCGGTCTCCATGACGCTGGTCATTGCCGAAGTCACCATGCCGCTGCTGGGATTCCTCGGCTTGGCTGAAATTGCCAAAGACCCTGACGGATTCAAGAAAAACCAGAAAAAGTTTTTCATCGCCTTGGGCGTTACCGCTGGCTTCTGCCTCCTGTTCTACATCGCCCCGAAGGTGTTCTTCAGCTTCCTCAGCCAAGGCGAGGCCGAACAATTTGCCGAATTGAGTTCGGGCAAAGACGGTGCCATCTACGCCACCTTCGCCACACAACTCGAGAATGTACGCATTGCCATTTTCCGCAAAGATGCTTTGCGCAGTTTGCTCTTCATCATCCTTGCCGCTGCACCCATCTTCCTCTACGGCAAAGGAAAACTAAAAGGCCAGGTTGCATTCCCCATCCTTGCTGCACTTGTGCTCATCGATATGTTCCCCATCGACAAACGCTACCTCAACAACGACAATTTCATTGACAAGTCAAGATACAACAAGCCTTTTGTCGCTTCCGTTGCCGACCAAAGCATTCTGAAAGACAACGGCTTGAATTTTCGCGTGGCTGACATCACCAAGGACATGTTCAACGATGCCAGCACCTGTTATTTCCACAAGTCGCTTGGTGGTTATTGCGGTGCCAAATTGCGCCGTTATCAAGATATCATCACGCAATACCTTGGCGGCGAGTTGAACCAATTGCGGACTGCCAAAACAGGTGAAGACATGATTCAGTCTCTCTCTCAATTGAAGGTAATCAACATGCTGAACACCAAATACATCATCTATAATCCTAACAGTCAGCCTTTCCAAAATCCCTTCGCCTTCGGCAACGCATGGACGGTCAACAACATCCAATGGGTAGACACACCAAACGAAGAAATCGATGCGATTGCCTCGACCGACCTGCTACATACCGCCATCATGAACAAGGAGTTTGAGCAGTTGGCAGGAAACTACAGCCTTGCCGACAGCGATAAAGGGCAAATTGAG
>JAILDR010000233.1 GCA_024689285.1 Bacteroidales bacterium
CCCCCAACCGGGCTACACGCCCTCCAAAGAGCAGCCTGACACTACGCCGGAAACGTCTAATATCGAAAAGTCTGCAAAGGCAGAGCGCAAGCTTAAAGAGATTCCCGAGCAGACTCGCCAAAAGATAGCCGATGGTATAGAGAAGGCACTTGTAAAGCAACGTCTCTATCTGAATCCGAACCTTGGTCTGAAGGAGGTCGTTGAGGTCTGCGGCTATAGTCAGGCATACGTTTCGAGAGTCCTGCGAGAGCAATACGGCGGTTTCTTCGACTATGTGAATTTGCTTCGCTGTCGCCACGTCGAGAATTATGCCAAACAACATCCCGAGGTCACCAAGGAAGAAGCCATCATCAAGTCGGGCTTCAAAGACCGTCAGACTTACTATCGCATCAAGAAGCATTTATACCCGAATGACAGCCAAGCGGATTAGTCGTTATCCGCTTGGATTTATAACCAGTTACGACAATTTATAATCAGTTACGACAAAGTTATAACGAGATACGCCAAAGTTATAACCAGTGTGACACGCTTTCTGCCCGATTCTTCGTACCTTTGCACTCGAAGAATCATAGTAACAATCACATTAAACAGTAAAATCAGCTATTATGGCAAAAGTAACAATTCCAATTGATTATGTCAATCCGAGCGATGTCTTGACTTTCTGTGTATATAGCATGTGTCAGGCAAAGTTTGAAGTCACTCTAAGAACTGATGCAGGAGAAACAATTTTCACTGCAAAGAAAAATAACGATGACCCCAATTTCAAGGACAACACAGATAAACGCCAGTTTCAACTTACTCAACTGAAAAAGAGTTGGGAGGACATTTACCTCGACATCTCAAATAACCTCAACACACCGTTGCAACCTCAGACAATGGTTTCCGGCATTCTCAAGAACGATGGAAATATTGCAGGTTATATAACTAACGTCTGTGTAGAAGATCAGACAGATGGTGACTTTCAGGACATTTTCATCACAATTGGAGCATTCCGCAAAAAAGATTAATCCATGAATATAAATTTTCATTATCATGCTATTAAAAGCATAGCTCGTGAGGCTGGTCTTTCTGAGGACGATGCAGAGCTTATAGCTGGATGTTCACAATTGATTGACGATTTCAATGACTATGCGCCTTTCATCGTCAACAATGTACCTGATTATGCAAAGCATCTATGTGCTCATTTCTGGAGAGACTATTACATTTTTCGTCCTGTAACAACAGGATTCTCTTCATGGTTCGACATGGTAACTCTTGCTGATGAGAAGAATCAAAAGAATATTGCTATACCATTTCACTTCATCCCAGAGAAAAAGCGTTTGAATGAAGAGGTTCAGTCAAGGGCAGAATGGAGAACAAAACCTGCACGAATGGATGTTCCTTCACTGATTCAAACAAAGAT
Source organism: Bacteroidales bacterium (assembly GCA_024689285.1). Next base: position 1,403 of record JAILDR010000233.1, read on the forward strand.
GAATGAATTGCTTAACAATACTCAATTGCCCTATGATGACAAATTAGTATGTTTTGGTTCGCTACTCCATACCTTTGCCGACACATACGCCCACCAAATGTTCTCTGGGTTTCATGGCTGGGAGAATTATTGCTATCTGAATGGTGTTTATGACGTTAAAGATGTTGCATCACAAAATGATTTTAGTAATACTACTGAGAATCAAGCTGCGCAACAATTTTATGCCATTGGACATGCAAACGCCAATCATGTTCCAGACGATACCAGTCAGCGATTCACTTTTAAGATGAAACGCACGGAAAATGGAGATTACGACCTTTTATATGCAAGGAGTAATCCTATAGAGTTTACAAAATGTGCAAGAGTAATTTATGATATTGTACGCACATTCATGAAGAATAATGGCAAAAGCACTCTTATTTTCACAAAGAATGGATGGGAGCATTTTACACCAAAGTTATGCGAAGCAATGTATGAACAGGATCCGGATAAGTTAAATGCTCATTGGGAAAAAGTATTCAGTTGGGACGGTTATAAATACCATTATAGCCGTGATAACGTGTTTGGCACGGCTACGGTAAAAGAGAATTTGCAAGATAATCCAAAACTACAGCCCTTACTTGCAAAAGTGCAAGAGCATTTGCCAATCCCTACTTTAGGACTTGTGTACAGTATGAGTAATCACTATTATCGATTTAATGTACAGGCAGAAAATCTGCGCTCTTATGTGAATGGTACGAATGTAGCAGAAAATGAACTCGAAGGCATACGTGAAATCGTCAGTCAAATAAAAAAAGAATTGAGATATGAAGATTAGTAAACATATAGCATGCATAGTATCTACGCTATTGCTCACGATGGCGCAGACGGCGTGGGCAACGAGCATATCAACCATCAACGTGGGCGGCACGGACTACACGCTGTTCACGGGCTTTACGGCTACGGCAGGAACAAATGCATCTGCCACGGCTTTTAACTATCCCAAGTTGGTGGACGGAAATTTAGATGCGTTGAGTTCATGGCATCTGAACAATGATGCTCAGCCATATTACATCGAGTTCAACTCCGATGATCCCATCATTCCGAAGGGCTATATCTTTAACACATATTCCGCAGACAATTACAAGCCCACCGACTGGGTGTTGAAAGCGAAGGCTGATGCAGATGACTCTTGGACTACGCTTTCGTCTAAATCCGGACAGTCGCTGGCATCTGGACAGGAGTTCCAGTATGCTTGCGATAACAGCGGAAACAATGCTTACAAGTATTTCCGTTTTGAAGTGTCGGAGAGTAGTAATAACATTTGGCTGACGGAAATTAGGCTCTACGGCAACGAGTACATATACTACACGCACCTGACCGTAACACCCGCCACCTGTACGGCGACGGGCATCAAGCAGGAGTGCTACAAGCGCAGCGACGGCAAGTATTTTACAGACGAAACAGGCGCGACGGAGCTTGCCGAATCTGATGTCATAGAGCCGATGATAGCACACACGGGCGTACACCACGCAGCGGACGATGACCATGTCGAGTATTGGCAATGCTCCATGTGTAGCAAGTATTTCACTGACGAAGGTTGCACGCAGGAAGTTACGGCGGACGAAGTGCTGAAAACCGTCTTCGGCACGCTGACCGCCGGAACAAACGGCGCCAGCGGCTACTATACTCTGGAAAGCAAGACCTATACGCTGACAGCGGATGTCAATACCAACGGATATATCTACGTTCCAGAAGGTGTGACCGCTACGATTGACTTGAATGGTCATACCATCGACCGCGGGCTGACAAATGCCATAACGAACGGAATGGTCATCTGGGTTGCAGGCAGTCTGACGGTAGCTGACAGCGGTACGGGCGGCAAGATAAAGGGCGGTATGGACAGTAGCGCAGACCATGTTTCCTGTGTCAAGGTTTACAGTGACAATGGCAGCCCTACATTCACCCTGCAAGGCGGTACGCTTATCGGAAACACGAGCCATCAATTTAACCATGCGGTTTGTGCATCAAATAGTTCTAACATTACCATTTCCGGCGGAAAGATTACCGGTGATGTATATGGGATAGAGTCAAACGGTCATGTTAC
>JAILDR010000002.1 GCA_024689285.1 Bacteroidales bacterium
TTCTCGAACTGGTCGGCACCATCCACATCATCATAGTAGGTATAGTCGCCAATGATGATACGAGGATTCTTCACCACGTTCTTGATGAAGCAGAGGCTTGGGATGCTGGGATTGGGGAAAGCCTCCTTGGGGTTGGGCCTGCCTGTTATATCCATGTGGCAATGTGTTAATTGTTTCTATCTTTCTTTATTAACGCCCAATTCTCATTTTTATTGCCCGCATAAAAAACGGAATCCCGCTGTGGAGGTTTCGTCCTTGGTTTGGCTTTTCGCATTATAAATATAGTCATCTATGTAAAAAGAGTATATCTTAGCTCACGAAAGATATACTCTTTTAGAGGGAAGTATATACTCTTTTTCGCCCCTGCAAATGAGATGCTTCGCTGCTATCCCGTGACGTGCCTTTACGTCAGGGTGTCATGTGCCTTTACATCAGCTCAGACGTGCCTTTACATCTGGGTGCCATGAAAAGGCACATCAGCCGCGAGGTAAAGGCACGTCATTTTTCATGAAAGGATATTTCAATATACAGAGTATGTTAATTGTTTGATTTATCATTGGTCTCTGACAAGCATCCAAGTACACTTTCCAAATATTGGAACAACATTAGTTTCCCCTCACATAAACAATCCATATGACTGACATCCTCACCGTTGCTTGCAATGAACGAGTGATAAGGGCATCCTCCATTGCAAATATAGAAATATCCGCATTTTTTCTCTTCGCACTTGTTAATTGCAGCAACCCTTTCATCAATCATTTTGCTCATTTGTGGAGAGTCTGGTGAAAGAATGTCTTTGATGGGTTTCTCTGTGATATTTCCAAGTATCATATTGTTGGAACCTGTGAATTTGGGGCAGTTGTAAGCATCTCCATTGGGAGTAAGGGCAATGAAGTTTGTTAGGCATCGGCCACCGTAGGTACAGATTGTATTATGAGATGGACTATGTGATTTCAAGCATTTGAGTATATCGTCAATGGTAATTGGAACTGGTTCCAATTGTCCATTTTTAATCCATGCATTGAATTCTGCAATGAAATATCGTGCAAAGTCTTCGGTCGTTAGAGCAATGGCTTCATCTTTTACTTTATTCTTGGAATAAAAAATATAGGGATTGCTGTGAAATGAGTGTATTCCAAGTCCTCTGAAGAACTCTAGCATTTCTTTTTCGTAACCAAGATTGTTCTTTGTGATAGTACTGATGAATCCACAACTTTGACCTTTATCAATAATATATTTTCGTGTCCGTTGCACATTGTCAAATGAGGGTTTGTTGTCGTGTGTAGGACGGTTGGCATTATGGATTTCCGGTGTTCCATCTATTGTTGTTGAGATACCGAAATCGTTCTCAATTAGGAAATCAAATAGTTTCTCGTCATACAAATTTCCGCTAGTTTGCACACCGTTTTCATAACTTTTCGTGGCATATTTCTTTTGGAATTCAACAACTTTCTTGAAGAAATCCAATCCCACAAGTAATGCTTCACCGCCAGTCCATTCAAAAACAACGTGGTCATGGCCTGTCTCAAATGCTTGTTTTATTGCTTTTTCAAGTACGTCTGTTTGAAATGTTGCAAGCCCACCCTTATGGGCGCCTCTAGCAAAGCAATATTTGCAGGAAAGTACACATTTGTCAGTTAATTGAAAAATGATGTTTAAGGCAGAGCATTCGTTTAAGTGTGAAATATATATTTCTCTCGTCATTTTTTCCGTGTCTTGATGAGAGGGTTCCTTTTAAGTCGGAACCCTCCTTTCTATATCAATGTTACTAACTAGCACTCGCGTTTCGTATCTCTATTTGTGTGAGAATTCGAGTGTTGTTTATTACCGCTATTGGTGTGCCGATTGTAACCCTCTTTGTTAGTGTGCCTGTCGGTATGAGGAATACATTGGTTGTTGCGTGTTGTTGCGGCTTGATTGGTGTGAGCATCAGAATGAGAATAATTTGAATGGCTGTCCGTATGATTTCCTCCGGCATCTGTATGATAATCTGTATGTTCTGGAGATAAATTATTAGACGAGTAATTAGTCACGTTTGCCATCAAATGGGAAATAACATCATTCCCTTTGTTCAATTTTACACAAACAGAAGGCACATCACTGTTTCTTGTTGGCATTGTGGTCGCCGCATTGGCGGTACCGATTGTGAGCAGACAGGCGGGGAGCACTACTCCTAAACCTTTTGCAATTTTTTTAAAATCTTCGTTCATTTTTCTGCAGAATTAAATGATTTAACTATTTTTTCGTGCCTGTCAAAATATGCACATAAAAAGAGCGTGGCACTTGTTAGTCTTCATCGGTTATTCTGAGGTCTTCGACTACCTTCCTTTTCCAATTACAACGTTATAAGCCCACGCTTGAAAGCGGGCGACGTTGCCTCGTCTGGAAAAGGAATCTAAAAAGTGTCGAAGTTTTCAGAATAACCAGAGTTCAGCTATTTCGCTTTTTCCTATTCTATGATGTGCATACTAATCTATGCGCTATGCTTCATTGGCAAATTGTTTCGTTAATACTATGTTGAAATCGACTGCAAAAATACACATTTTTCCCCATACAGCAAAAAAAAATGCCTCTGGCACAAAAATTAACCAAAGGCATAGTCTTCAATATGTCTTTATGTCTATTCTAATTCTTTTGTTTTATGTCATACTTTCAGTTCTCGTTTCGTGGTGCAAAACACACAATCAATTATTGATCGTTCTCCGTTAGTTCAGTAATGTATTTCTCCACCTGCTCTTTTAGAAATGGCAGGTCGTTGGTGTATGTCTCCCAGATGAACAGCGGGCTTGTATTGTAGTAACCGTGTACCAACACATTGCGCATATCTATTATCTGCCGCCACGGAATCCCCGGATGGCCGTCACGGAAATCTTTGGTCAGCATATTGGCGGCTTCACCAATTATCATGATGTTATACACCACGGCGTGATAGCACATCACATCGTCTTTCATCTGCTCGATGGTTTTGCCCCGAAGAAAGTCCTCTATATGGGCAATGCTATCGACAATATGTCGCAATCGTTCGATATCCCTACTTTGCTCTCTCATATATCAGCTGTTTATCGCGGTTGGCGGATTCTACGGCGAAGGGCATCAACGTACCATCCTCGACCAAGTCGACCTTACGTCCTATGAGTTCCTCTATTTCTCGCCACATTCCTGCATAGCGGACCAATCCGATAGGGCGACCGTGGTCGAACTGCACAAGTATATCAACATCGCTTTCAGGCGTTTCCTCACCTCGGGCGAAAGAGCCGAAGAGCCAAGCCTTCAGGACGGGTTGCGTCTTGAAGTAGTCGGCTATAATCTGTGTCATCGCTTGCGTACTCATAAGGCAAGTTTATTATGTTGTTTTCAATTTGCAAAAATACACATTTTATTTGGATTAGTGAAATTTATTTTCAACCATTATTCGAAAAGGGCATTTGGGACTGTGGCGCTTTTTCGTCTCGTTATCCTGAAAGTGCAACGGTCGCTCCCCCTAAGAATTGTATTCTCAATCCGGACATCGAATTGGCTCTCCGGTTCAAGCTGCGAGAGAATAAATAAAATGCTCTGTCGCGAACATTCGCATTGCTCTGGATTGCTCCTAAGTCCACTTTTTACCTTTGGGCACGAACACTCCAAATAACTCAATTCATATTCCTTCCCGGGTTCAATCACTTTGCCCCTATAGGAGGCATTATTGTACGCTTTGGTATAGATTCTGTCAAAATCCCCATTATACTTGGTATATATTTGCTTATGCATCTGGAGGACATCGCCTTTTACGCACTCTATCGCTTCCTCTTTATAATCCATATTCTGTTTAATATTTAATGTCTTCTTGTCTTACCTCTCTATACTGGGGACAAACTCATCCGTTTTTGTTAGACAACTATAGGTTCTTTGTGAAAAACTCCGCCAGCGTGTCCCAGGGGATGTAATTGCCATCACCACCATCGTAGAGGTCGCAATGGGTGGCACCGGGGATGATGAGCAGTTGCTTGTTCTCGGGATTGGGGTTGGGCTTGCCGATGAAGTTGTAGCCTTCGGCTTTGCCCTCCACCATATAGTGGTAGGCGGCCTCGCCAAAGTAGCGCGAATGGGCCTCCGCACCGTGCATGACGAGGACGGCGGAGCGAATCTCGTTGATGTAGTAGAGGAAGCGGGCGTTGGCATAGGCCTGCGTGCCGATAACGCGCCAGCCGTCGTTGCTGTTGCCGCTGCGGGCGTGGTAGCCGCGCGGGGTCTTGTAGTAGTCGTGGTAGTCGTGGACGAAATTAGGCGCCTGTGGAGGCACGGTGTCCAACACGCCGCCGGCCATAGCCATCGGGTCTTCGAGGCGTTGCTTGGAGAGATTGTTACGGTTCTTGTAACGAGCCTCTTCTATGTCGAAAGCATCGTTGTAGTCGTTGCCGCTGAT
>JAILDR010000071.1 GCA_024689285.1 Bacteroidales bacterium
GTCTTATAACAAGGCTTGCCATCGGCATCATAGATAAAGGTATTACGGAATCCGAACATCGGCTTCATGCCATAGACGGAAGTCGTGACCGTCAGTTCTTCTTTGAAACTGGGCACACGAATAATTTCAACCTGGCGCGAGGCCAACAACTGGGCCATGTTCTGTTCAGTGAAGTAGTGTTTCACAGCCGGCTCGCTGTCAATCCACATCTCAGAGCAATCCTGCATCATCTGTAGGGCCGAGTAAAGTTTCAAACGTCCCTCGCTATCGCAGAAGCTGGTAGTTACCTTATTCTGAAGGCTATACATAGTATTTCGTTTTTAATGATTTCAATTCATGCAAGTCCGATTTCGCAGGAGGAAGATACCTTTTGCTAATCGAAAATCTTTTTTGCGGCGCAAAGATAATATCTTTTTCCAAAAGGACCGACAAAGCTCATCATTTTTGTCAAAAATCACGAAACAGCGATGATAAAAAGAGAAGTATAGGCGCTAATGGTAATGATAAGCGCCTCGCTGTTTAGTATGTTTCATGTCCCTACGAATCTGAAAATCGTATGGACGAAATCCCAAACACGTATGGACGAAATCCCAAACACATATGGACGTATTTCAGAAACGTAGGAGAATAGAGTTCACAAAGCTTTGTTCAGGTTTAAGGACCTACTAAAAGGGGCCATTTACATACCACTTGCGACCGATTCAAGAAAAAAAATAAAGTTTTTGCGAAAAAAAGCTTCAAGTTTCACCAAGGCTTATATCAATTTGAATATCAACATGTTACACGGTGAACCTTTCTCAAAAAAGCTTCACCAAGTTTCACCAAGCCTTCACCAAAGCCTCTTTTTAGGCCTTTGGAAGTTAAAAAGTGTTTCAGAATGTATAAACACCCACAAAAACGACCAATTTGTGATGGCTTTATAAAGCGTTTTGAAGGCTTTTTGAGAAGCCTTCAAAACGTAAACGATTAAATTTCAATATAAAGAGCGTTTGGTGAAAGCTAAACACTTTTTATGAAATGCACTAATTTTTGGACGATTCGTGGAATGCGGTGTGCGGTGTATTTCAGAAAAAATTTTTTATTCGACGACATAACCTGCTATCTTAGCCATCGCAGGTGCGATTTCGATATTATCGATGCGGCCTTGGAACACCTCTGTACCAGGACCAACCGCATAGATGGGCACATAGCCATTGGAATGTCCGCCACTGGCCCAACTGATGAGAGCCTGCTCATTCATTATATTCTTTGCGACATCGCAAAGGCCTTCAATGCGATTGCTGACCTTCTCGTCTTTGACGATTGCTTCCTCAACGTCTTTCCAGCTATCCTGAAGGCGCTTTGTCTGTTTCTCAGTCAACGTGATGCCAGCGCCAAAGCCCATCTCTTCCTTCAGCACTTTCTCCACCATGGCCCAATTGAACTTCTTGGGAGACTTCTTGTATCGCTGCTTCAACAACAACTTGAGCGCGTCAATGCTTTTGTGCTGAAAACGAATTAAATCCGTGTGCAGTTCATACGGTCCACGACCCATCACCAAACCACCTGTTTCATGGTCAGCTGTGATGACAATGATGGTTTCATCGGGGTGTTGAAGGTAGAATTCATAGGCGACCTTGACAGCCTTGTCCATATCCAGCACCTCGTTGACGGCATTGCCTATGTCATTGCGATGGCAAGCATAGTCAATCAAGCCCCCTTCCACCATGAAGAAGAAACCGTCTTTCTGTTTGCCCATCAGGTGGCTGATGCCAGCACGGACAATCTGCTCCAGCGTCAGGTCGTTCTTATCCTGGTCGAGAGCATAGGGGATATGGTCGCTATCCCACTTCTCGTTTTGTTCATCGCTCTGCAAGAGGATAACCTTATCAGCCTTGCGTCCCTTCTTCACATATTCCTTATATCCACCTGTGATAATTGTGTAACCTGCGGTTTGGGCCTGTTCGCGCAGCGAGGACTCCCCTTCCTTGGTATAAGGCTTATGGAAGTCGGCGCCAGCAAAGAAGTCATAACCACTGCCACAGAGGTCTTGTCCTATTTCGTAATACATGCTTCGTTTCGGCTGATGCCCATAGAAACTGGCTGGGGTGGCATGCGTGATGGCCACGTTGGTGGCCACACCCACAGCCTTGCCAGCGGCCTGCGCCCAAGCTGCTATGCTGGTGCAGGGAGTCTGTTGGTCGGCCAACATACCTATCGTACCATTCTTGGTCTTCTTGCCTGTTGCCAATGCCGTACCACCCGCAGCAGAATCCGTCACGCCGTTGGTGGCTGAATATGTGTTGACCAATCCTACGACAGGCAACGACGACATCAAGATGGGTTCATACCCTATTTTCCCCTTCAAGGCCGCCAAATACGTCTCTGTCACGTTGATTTGGCTGACGCCCATACCGTCGCCGATAAAATAAAACACATACTTGACAGGGCCTTCGGCCATCACTGCGAGGGCAAACATAGCCGTCAGCAGAAAGGATAAAACACGTTTTCTCATAAAAATCAACAATATGCAATCATGATTCCAATCCAACCCTTTTTGGGAAAGATTGGCGACAAAGATAATCATTTATCGGCAGAAGACGATGAATAATGCATTTTTTAACTTCATGAGACAGCTAATGCCTCCACTTTTTCAGGCATCCGATTGCAGCGTAAAACACTTCTTTGGACAGCAGACAACCATGGCGAGGGGTTTTGTTAAAAGAGGCTATAGAGAACACCTAAAATTTGGCCATATTAAATATAAGGTGTACCTTTGCCCCTGAAATCAGAATCAAAGAAATGAAAAAGGTACTCAAAATTGTAACTCTCTTTGCGCTCATGCTACTGTGCGTGAACGCCTATGCCCAGAATTTCGTAACGACCAAGACCGAGCAACGCGCCGTCAGTGGTCACGACGACCTCATCGACCTCGTGTTCTCGTTCACGATGCAGCCAGGTTGGCACGTCTATGGTCCCGACAATACGGGTGGTCCTACGCCGATGACACTGACATTCGAGGACTTGAAAGGCGCCAAGGCAGAAGGTGCCCTGAGCCTCTCTCCCACTCCACAGCGCATCGACGACCCTGTGTTTGGGTGCGAAGTGACTTATTTTGAGAAACAAGGGACTGCCACCCAGCGCATTCGTCTCACGGGTGGTGCATGGACGGCCAATGGCTATCTGAAATATGGTGCGTGCAACGACCAGAATTGCTTGCCACCCACCTCTGTTGAGTTTGCATACAATGGAACGTACAAGACACAAAGCGCTGATGCAGAGGCCAAACAAGAAGCGGGAGCTCCTGCAGATGAGACGGCAGCAGACACGACAGCACAAGCTGCTGGCGAGCCAGCACAGGCTGTTGCCCCCACGACGAAAAGCAGTCTCTGGACACCCGTCATTGATAAGCTGCAATCCCTCGACATGGAACAGAGCACGCAGCATCGCTCCCTTTGGAGCATCTTCCTCCTGGGCATCCTGGGTGGTTTGATTGCCTTGGTGACTCCTTGTGTGTGGCCCATCATCCCGATGACCGTCTCCTTTTTTCTCAAGCGCGCAAAGGACGACCGCAAGAAAGGTATCAAAGACGCCATACTCTATGGTCTCAGCATCATTGTCATATACGTAGGACTGGGATTGCTCGTGACCTCTATCTGGGGCCCATCTTCCTTGAACGCCCTGTCCACCAACGCCATCTTCAACCTCTTCCTCTTTGCGTTGCTGGTGGTCTTC
>JAILDR010000106.1 GCA_024689285.1 Bacteroidales bacterium
AACATTCGACCAGAATAATCGACTGTATTATTCGTCCTGTAATACTGTCCCCACTCTATGAACGCAACGCGGTCACCTCTTAATAACCGGGGTGTGCGCAGCACCCCCGGATAGAAGTCAGAGAGAGAAAATCGACCCTGAAGGGGTCGCCCATCTGCATCTCCTAAATTCATGACCCCTTCCTGACGCTGGGAAGCGTCAGCTCCTAATGCTGTCGCTCGACCCAAAGGGGGGCTTGCTTCCGAAGGAATGCAAGAACCTTTCGATGCGAATGCCGTAACCTTTCGACGTGAATGGTTACGGCTTTCTATTAGATGTGTAATCCGCCCGTTGTTACATCTTACGGTAGTGCCCATTGGTGACACGGGTGACACAGTGATACTTGCTGACGAAATTGCCCAGATAGCGTTCTGACGACTTTTGGGGTATGCCCAACTGCTGTGCCTTCGCCATGGCCTCTTTCGTTGTGAACTCCTGGGGCAATGCTTGCAGAAGCCTTTTCTCACTGGCGTTCAAAGACGCAAGGGTTGCCGTGTCGTTTTGCTCGCTGTGGGGAATGAGGTTGGCATAGACATGTGCCGTGTGGTTGATGAGGCAGTTAGCGATGGTCATGGCCGTCTGGAAGTCGGTGTCGTTGCACACCAGTGTCTGCGACAGCGGGTTAATCATGGGTTGACGCTCCTCACAGCGCAGCACGGTGAGCACCATGGCTATGCGGAAACACACCAGGCCGAGACGACGCACAAACGGAATGAGACCATCGCCCAGAATGTGGAACTGCTCAGTCTGAAGTGCGTTGAAGAAGACGTTGAACCGCTGTTGCTGCTCCTCGCTGAAGGTGAACTCCAACTGCGGGCTCTGCCGTTTTTCCAGTTCGTGAAAGAGGTCGAGGTAACGTTGCCCCAGTTCCACCATCTGCTCTTCAAGCGTCTTCTCCTTACGCTGGAATGGGTTCCGCCACTCCAAATCACGCGCCATGCCATAGAAGAGGAAGCGCGAGGCGAAGCCGTTTTCCTCAGAAGGCAACAGCTTGGGAATCTGCCCAGGCGTACAAGTGAGCAATATGGAAAGGCGAGGCAATGGTATGTAGACATGCTCGTTGTCCTTGCGGCGGTTGTAGCTGATGACCTCGTGGTGGAAGGCTTTGCGTAGGCCGTCGCTATAGTTGCCATAGTCGCTGTTGAGAGCTGCGGTCAGCGTGTCAGCCTCGGTCTCGAAGATGACTCCCCAGCCGTGGTTGTCACCCAAAGCCTGGTAGGCTACGGTTGCCGACGAGTTTGCCGGGATGAAGGGCGAACGGTAGGGCGGTTCTTTCGGCTGGGCAGACGATGAGCGGCTTTTCTTGTCTTGTGTCAGGTAGGCCGCCATCTGCTGCTCGTACTCCTCCTGAGCCTGCTCGTAGGCTTTCTCCATCTCCCCCACAAGGGGCGACAGCAAATGCCGACAGGCGTTTATCTTGCCCTTTGAGTTTGAGGGGGGCGAATGGAAGATGATGTAAATCGGTGGATAAACCTTTGCATCATCGTAGATGCCATAGACACCAGGCATAGCCCCCGACAGGGTGGTGATGGCACTGAGCATCATCTTGTCGCGACTGGTGGCATCGGGGGCGAGACTGAGCAGCTGGCGTATCATCGGCGACTGTGCTTCAAGGTCTATTTTGTCAGAAAAAGTTTCCGAAAAGAGCTTCTTCGCTTCTTCGTCCCCAAGCTGATTTCCCTCAGTTCCCTCAGTCCCCTCACCTTGGGGGGAAATAGGGGAATCTTTGGAAATGCCCATTTTACCGTTATTCATTACCTCCCCCTCAGTGTGAGGGTGTTGAGGGTTTGAGGGAAATCGGCGGCCCATGGCACTCAGGTCGACACCGGCCTGCTGTGCCATCATGTAAAAAGTTTTGATGGTGGTGCGCCCGTCCTTTTTCGAGAGACACTCCTGCCACTTTTTCTCGCAGTCCCCTTCGCGGTACTTCGTGCTTTGGGCGCACAGCTGGTGATAGATGTCGCGCCCTTCAGCTCCCAAACCGTCGGCCAGGGCAAAGCCCAGCTTCAGGTAGTCGTCGTAGCTCTCGGCAATGTTGGCACCCAAGCGGAGCAGCTCGTCGCAGACGGCCCGTGCCTTCTCTATGTCGGCCGAAAAATAGTCCGTCATAGGCTGCTGACTGCCCGTTGTCGGCTGTTGGTTATTCACCTGGCCACTCTGAGGCCGGCCACAAGCAGCGGGCACTGGAGTGCCCTGCTGCTGAGTCGGATTGTTGACCCACTGTGTAGGGTCGAAAGTTGTTCTTGCATTATCCATAATACAATCAGATACAAAAGTTTTCAATCAGGTCTGTTCTTAAATACACGTCAGGGTCATGGGTCAAGTAGCACGCCCGCGAAGGGTTGCCACAGTGCTTGTCCACCTGTTCGTCTGTCAAGTGGTACATCGCCATCAGGAAGTTTCTCACTCCCGCGAACCACACCCGGTGGTCGCACCTCGTAAGGTCAATCTCGATGAACCATTTCACGCCGTTGCCGCGTGGGCTGCGGAAGGCCATCAGCGTGTTGAACTGCGGGTCATCGATGAGCTGGTTCTTCAGCTCGTCCACGGCATCGCCGCCCTCCAGTTTTATTTCTGAAAGCGGGCAGATGTCGTCCAGATCCAGGCAAAGCACGTGCGAATGTTCAATGATAGAGTTGTCGTTCGCGTAGGCAAACGTGCCCGACGGCGTAACCCAGTCTAAGCGTTCACCTTTGAACTTTCGTTGCTGTTCCTTCACCGCTTCAGGTGTCATCCCTGCCTTGCGAGCTATCGCCCTCAGCTCGTCCGTCTCCGGCCTTGCCTCTGGCGACCGCATGTACTGGTATAGCCAAAACAGGCTCACCGTTCCACACGGCCTGTGGTTGGTGATGGGAGCCTTGAAAAAAGACATCAAATATTTCTTGTCCATAGTCTTTTCCTTTTTTTGTTATAAATGTGAATCCACACTACCCAGGATTGCGTGGTAAGGTTTGCATCTCTTCTCCACAACAACAGGCTGCCCGAAGAGAGCTTTCTTCAGGTGCGAAGGTACGGCTATTTTTCCAAACAATAAGAAATGTTTTGGCAAAAAGGAATCACGAAAAGCGTTCCTTTCTGCAAAAAGGAACGCAGCGCAGGAAGTGGGAGGGGGCTAATAGTTAGCTTGCTGGCAGAAATTGTGGCAATGGTGGCCCTTCACTGATGAGTCCCAGCTTCTCCAAACGAAGCGTCATTGCCTGAACCGAGACATTCATCGTCCGGGCAATAGGGGCAATGACACATTCCCTTACGCAGCAACTTCTGGCAGACAGCTGCCCAACCGCTGTGCCCAGCATATTTCGCCTTCTGTAGATATTGAAAAGCGCGCGCACGACAGGAGCGGGCATCAACAGGCAAGAGGCAAAATGGTTGGCATGGTGTTCCATCCATCCTTTTTCTGTAGGGTGTATTGTCTGGCCGTTTTTCTTGGCTTGTGCCATGACGTTGGAATGGAGCACATAATGCCCCGTATCGTGCCCTACGCCAAAACGTGCACAATGATAGTGAAGCTGTACCTTGTCGCTGACAGTAATGGTTTTCCGGTCGAAGTCAATCAATGCCGTTTCGTCACCCGTGAAACCTCTTTCGATGTGCAACCCCATTGACTCCGCCAGCGGATAGGGGTCGATGACACATTGAGGCACAACGCCGTAATCACCGCAGCGTTGCAACAGGTTCATGAAGCAGTCCACTTGGGGCCTTATATAACTCATGGCAAGGTCTTCTATCTCATCGTTATACAAGACTGGTGCTTTAATCTCTTGGCTTCTGTTGACCCCAAAGTGATTCCTGATCAGGATGTCTCTCATTGAAAAATAAAGAATCGTACCATCTATGGCATTCGGGTTGGAATCACAGGCAATCAAAGGAAGCGTCATAGTACGCTCGCCTGAAAGCATCTTCCGGTAATAGAAGTAGTTCTTGTATTCAGACGAACGAGGCAATACGAAACAGTGTTCGTCTATCTTATATTGAAGATTGACCAATACGAGCCCCATATCCAGACTTTTCGCCTCGTCTTGAGTGCTTTTTGTGTATGAATGAGTTGAAACGATGTAGAGTCTCTTGCTGGGAAGAGAGCTGAGTGTCCTGAATTTGCCATGTATCCTGTAAATGGTGCTTTCTGTGACAATTTCCTCTACACACTCAAAGATGATGACATGTGAAGGGCGGTTCTCGTCCTTGAATCTCTGCGAGATATATCTTTCCAGTGAGAGGCTCACCGTTTTGCCATTGTACGTAGGCCGGACACAAACCTGATCATAGCTCCCTGTGGCCATCTCGTTTTCAGCGTATTCTTTCATGCGCTGCTCCAACGTGGGGCCTGTCTCTACAGGCTTTTCCACATCCTTCGTCAGCAGCGTCTCAACCTCGCTGACCCACACACGAACAATGCTCTTTTCGGGTTCTGTGTCCTCCTCAATCTTTTTTAAGCTACTGTTGTACCTGAACTTTTCAATGTTGTGAAACAGTTTGTCCTTTGTTGTCCCCTTTTTGAAAGCATTCGGGCACTCTTCTATGAGGAGCTGGGCAAATTGTGGCTGCGTGACATTCTTGTTGAGTATTCCCAGATATGTCTGGCTGACCCACAGCACAAGCTTCCAGAAACTTTGGTCGCCATCCTTTTTTTCACCCTGTCTGTTTATCCAGTCACCCACACCATTCTCAATGCGCCAAACCCAATTGTCGGCTTCATGGGGCTGGGCGAAATACTTCAGATTTTCTTGGTTAAGCATAGTGATATATTCTTTTTACCTTTGACACTTTATATCGATTCCCATTCCTCCAACCTTTTCTCTATCTCGTCCTTGGGCAGTCGTGGGTTCAGGCTGTATAGTTCTCTAAGCTTTTCAGCAGCTGACCTTCGCTCGATGATGCCAGAAGCGACGAGGTTGTCAAACACATGGATGATGCCATGTTGGTATCGTTTACAACAATCTTTTTCATCAAATCACGTTCAGGTGTTTACGTACTGTACTGACGGAACTGTGAAGGAGGCTGGCGGCCTTGGAGGTACTAATCAAGTCCTTGGCGGCAGCAGCATAGACCATCGTTTCGAACTTAGTGGAGAAAGCTTCCTGATAACAGGTGGCTTCTGCAATGCGCCTTAGGGCCTCGTTTTGATGCTTGCGGATGCAATAGGTCTTGTATTTGCTGTCGCTGATGATGCCCACCTCATTCAGTTTGTGCATGATGGCATCGAAAGAAATGCCATAAACCACCTGTAGCTGGCGCACCTCGGAGACGGAAATCTTCTCACCAGGACGGAACACTCCTTTTATAACGCAAGTAGGCAACAGCATCTCACTGGCAAAGGCATCGCATAGCTTTTCTTTGTCACGCAAGGTCAAATCGGAGGCGAACCGCTTGTTGTAAAGCAGATGACCCAACTCATGCAAAGCCGTAAAACGACGACGCTCTACATGCAGCTGCAACCTGTTAAGCACAACGATGTAGTCCTTGCCATTGACCACACCACTAACACCGTCAAAGTCCTTCGGCGCCTCGGTGCAAATGACCTTGATGCCATGAGCCTCGAGCACATCCTGCACATTGCCGATGGCATCGTAGCCCAAATGCCATTCGTCTCTCAGCTGATTGGCTACACTACGCATCTGGGCAGGGGTGAAAAGCCGTTCACCGTCCTGTGGCTGGACAACAGTCTTGTCCTTACCCAGTATCTCCTCTATTTCCAAGTAGCGCTCCACTTCATCCTGAATACGAACTCTGAGCGCATTGACATCCTTCACGCTCGTGTTCGACTTCTTGCGGAAGGACACCTGAAACTCATCTAAGTCGAAAGTGAAGGGGCGAAAGAAATAGTCCATATCCACGTCCAAGGCCACAGCCAATGCAGCCAGCACATTGCTGTTGGGCATCATCTTGGCCGACTCGTACTTGGAAATGGCTTGCTTCGACACAACACCTCCTATGCTTGAAACAAGCTGGTCCATAGATATCTTTTTCAATATCCTGGCTTGTTTCAACCGCTGGGCAAATACCTTCAAAACATCTGACATAATAATAATTCTTGAATTCGTTTACAAAATTAGCAATTACTTTTGAATGTCAACCACGGAGGACATATTTTTTTATCTTGCCAGTTGATATTTAACATTTATTTTCTATTTTGTAAACCATTTGCGCTTAATAGCATCAGAAAAGCGGAGCACGCCACCACAAGAGCATGCCCCGCATTTTATGTCATCGGTTCTCCCGATAATCATTACTCCCCCGCCATCCTGCTGATGATAGTGGTGATGTCACCCACATCGACCTTGCCGTCTTTGTTAGCATCGCAGGGCTCACCGCCAGCACCGGGGGTGAACTCCAAGGTGGCAACATCGCTGTCGTCGTAACCTGCCTTCGTGGCATAGACGCTCACGGTGTAGGTGCCAGAAATTTTCACCTTGTTGTCGTAGTACTTCTTCACCTCCTTGGATGTTACCTCCGAGACACACTCCACACCCTCCGTCTCGCAATTGAAAATTAGTTCACCGTCCACGAAAGCGATGGTGGGGGTGGCACATTTCTGAGTTTCTGGTATTGTTCCATCCAGCCCCATGATGGTCTTGAAGTTCTTCTAAGGCTCTTTTGCCTTATAGGCATCTTGTTCTTTGACACCACTTCATACCACAGGCCACCGATTTCCACCTCTTCTACTGCGAAGGCACTTGCTGCCACCGACAGCAGCAATGTGAGTAAAAAGATTTGTTTCTTCATGTTCGTTTTGTTTTTGTTATTACGTTTTCAGGCGGCAAAGGTACTGATAATTTCCGACACAGCCAAAGGAAAGACGAACAAAAGAGCCGCAATAAATAGGGGTTTTCACGCGTGACACGAGTGAAAACCCCTATTGGGAGTACCCTTATACCTTAGGGTCAGACACTGGAAATGTCGGGACGGTTGTAAACCTTTGCGTCGAAGCACGGGCAGGCTTTCCCGGCGAAGAGGTCATGGTGGCCCACCACCTTGGCGTTGGGGAACCTCACCTTCAGCCCGTCGATGATGAAGCGCAGGCTTATCTTCTGCTCTTCCGTCCGCCAGCTTCAGGTGGTCGGGTATGGCTATTTTTCGTACTGTTGCGGTTGAAAATTCGGAGTGAGGGGCAGCGGCCTTTCTGCGGCACTCCCCTTGAAGGGAGGGGAGTGGCTGCGCAGGGTTCAAAGCTATGGAAAACAACCGCAGGTCGAATTATCAGTACCTTTGCCGCCAGAAAACGTAACAACTAAAACAAACGAACACGGCCACCCTGGAGTTCACCCTCGGCGCTGCCGGCGAGCCCTACGACACGAACAAGGACGACCAGTTGATGAAGTGCCCACACAAAAGTGTTTTCTAAAAAAACTCCGAATCGCTTGGTGGTTCGGATTTTTCTTTGTACTTTTGCAACCGTGCACGCAATGCAGAGGTGTTGCTTGAGGGGATTAATGTTTCTCTGATGTCAGACCACAATGGCACGAACAAAAAATGATTTGCTTTGTTTTGTACTTCGAATGAACGTTACGGACATAATAAATATATAGGATGTGTACTTATAGTGTAAAAATAGACGATGCTGTGATGCGGCGGGCAAGACTTCATTTCAAAGGATCTGAGGCAATGCGATTGTGGATTGAACAGCAATTGCACAAGGCTCTTGTTGACTATGTCAGCCAGGTTGAGAAGCGTGAAAACAAAGTGGAAGCAGCCCTCAGCGAACTAACCAAACTGGAAAACGACTGGGATGGTTACGGAGCACCTGCCATAAGCAGAAAAGCTATCGGCAATTGTAGGATGGTGACGAAAAGCTGCCAACAGACAGGGAATGCCAATATTGATATAATGCCAACAGAATATGGTGGTGTACAAGTGAAATGGACACTGCCAGAAGGCGGTTTGCTCAGTTGTGACTTTGGCGATGAAACGATGTCCTACTATGTAGAGCGGAAAGGCAAGGAAACAGTATATGTCTCTTTTGAAGAATATACTCCAGAGAACATAAACAAATTGAGCAGTTACTTGATTCAATAGGTTATGGTAAAGGTCGAGGGCAAAGAGAAAGACATGTCCATAGTGTATGACGATGAGACGTATGTCAGGTGGATATATCGCCCACGCTACATCAATGATAATGGCACTTTCAGAACAACTTTTGTTTCATTAAGAGAAAGGGGTGACTATAAAGAAGAAGGGATTTCTGGTCAGATACTTGAAAGGGCTGGCCATGAACAAGTTATTAAGTGTGGTTTGTCTTTTAGAAGAATCTCATACGATGGTACGCCCAAAGAAGAAAGGTTCGTTGGTTATGCTTCGGCGAAGTGTGGGCAGATTCGCGCTGTAGCCGATAGCCCAGACGACAAGGTCGATGTTTTGCTTACTCCCTCGTCAGTCCCTCATCATGCAGAAATAAGATTTTTTATTCTAGGTGTTTCTGTCAAGGGAAACAATCAGAATGCCCACTTTCTTCGCTATAAAGACAAGTTAAGAGAACTGTTAGCAAAGAACTGCTATTATGCCAGCGAAAAGGAGTTGACAACGTAATAAGTTTTTATAGAGCACTCTTACATTATCGTTTCCAATTGCCAGAACGAACAAGGTCACCGCCTATGCCATGAAAACCAGCTACGATGACTGCAAAAGAAAATGTGGGGCAAAATTTGGCGGTATCGAGGAAATAAGCTAATTTTGCAGGCTGAAATGCAGAATGACAAACATGGCACGCGAAGACAGAAACATCATAGGCACCCCAAACAATAAAAGACATGAAGACAGACATACAGATAGCACGGGAATGTGAGCTGAAGCCTATTGGCGAGATAGCAGCTGAGTTGGGCATCGCACCGGAGGAGATAGAACCCTACGGACGGTATATGGCCAAGGTGCCGGTGGACCTCATCGACGAGGAGAAGGTGAAAAAGAGCCGGCTGATACTGGTGACGGCCATCAGCCCCACCAAGGCCGGCATAGGCAAGACCACGGTGAGCATCGGCCTGGCGCTGGGACTGAACAGGATAGGCAAACGGGC
>JAILDR010000110.1 GCA_024689285.1 Bacteroidales bacterium
AAAAAAACAACTGTCAAGAGCGCAAGGAAGCGTCCAAAGCCGATGTCCCTACTTTTTTGGAATGTCCTTATTGGTTTTTATTGACAATCAGCGAAGTAATGATATGTATAAAATGGGCTTGTCCTTACTTTTTTATGGTGATAAAGAGGGATGATTTCAAGTTTTTGTGTAATTTTGCAGCATCATGAACAAACAGTGTGGTAATATTGAGCGAAGTGAGGACAAAAAGCGCGTCCTATGGCAGCAGTTGGAACAATCAGGCTGCCTGTGGTCGTATGCCAAGAACCCGAATAGCATAGATGACAGCCTGCTTATCGAGAAAGCCCTGCTTTATTTGGAGTTTGAAGACTTACATAAACTGAGTGAACTATATCCCTTGAAGCAAATACAGCGTGTGTGGCGCGAGCGTTTGGTCTCGCAAGGCGATTATTACGGCATCATCAATTGGTTGCTTGCTGTCATGTTCTTTGATATCAAGAAACCCGACCAATACTTGAAACGATATGGAAAACCAAGACTGGAAATTAGGGCTTAGGCAGGAAACGATACCCGTTTTCGAGGCTGTTTCGCAAATGGAAGTTGTCAAAGGCCTCTATCTGTGTGGAGGAACGGCTCAATCCCTGCAAATGAAGCACAGGAAGAGCGAAGACCTTGACTTCGAACTGCTGGGGTTGAAGAAAGAACGTCCGATGCTCGACTTTTCAGCCATCTCTACCGAAGTGACCAATATCTTCCCCGATTGCAGGAAAGAGTTTCTTGGCAAAAACCAGATGCAAATTTTTGTGAATGGAAATGTAAAGCTATCGTTCTTCCGCCCAGAAAACGCTGTTCCGGAATTGGGGAAAGGTTTCGTTTACAACAACATCGTCACCCCCTCTTTGCAAGAATTGTTGGGGATGAAACTGTTCACCATTGCCGTTCGCAGTGCTTTTCGGGATTATTACGACATCTATGCTTTGTTGAGGGAAGGTTACGATTTGGCTAAAGGTGTTGAATATGCCGGCAAGTTTTCACGTCATACGATACACTCTAAATTCATATACAGTATTCTGCTGAACGAGAACTATTTCAGCAAACCTGAAGGTTTTTCCTTGCTTGAACCGAAATACGATGTTTCCACTCAAGACATCGCGAATTTCATTAGGCAATATATTGAGGATCGGAAAATTAAGATAAAGAAATAAAAACAAGCAGCCCGGGAAGCGATTCTCGGGCTGCTTGCATGATATAATGCTTACTCCTTTATCCATTTCCCACTTTCCGCATCTAAGCCATTGGCAACCACCTTCCAAACATAAGCCCCCGAAGGCCACCCTTCAGCATTTATAGAAGTGATATTATCTGTAATCTTCTGATTGTAAACTAACCTTCCTGTCAAATCATAAATTTCCACGCAAGCGTTTTGCAAAGCAGTGTGGATGTTGAGGACGTTGCGGCCTGGGTTGGGATAGGCTATTGTCAAAGGAACGGATGAGGCCTCACCGACAACATCATAAGTTCCAAACAAGGGAAAACCGCCATTCACCATGTCAAAATCCTCGTGCCAACGGCTTACCTCGCCTAAATTGGGGAATTCGATTTCTTCTGCTCCAAGGTTCAAGGCGGTGAGCAGGTCGTCTGTATTGTGCATCGGGGCTTCAAGTTGCCAGACACTGGGCGAAGCCGTTGGCAGGAACGCACTCGAGTTTTCGAGATTCGGACCTTGGCCGTTGCTTCCGTATTCGTCAGAGGCTAACCAATAGCAACTGCTGAACTGGTCGGTTGTGGAAGAATATCCGACAATGGTTCCTCTCGGACAGACAAAATTGTCAATCTCATGGATAAGTTCGCCCGTATTGTACGCATTGATGACCCTATCTTGCGAAAGCGACAATTCGCCCACAATGCCGCCGACACCAATGCGTGCCCCTACGGTTGCTGTGTTGTACACGTTCAGTATCCTCATCACATATCCATTGCTAACGCCTATAATGCCACCTGCGAGATAAGCATTTTCGACGACCATACCGCTATTGCTGCAATCCACAATGAACAATTTCTCAATGCCGCTACCCTCTGCAAATCCTATGATACCTCCAGCCTCATCGCTGGAACCTGTAATGTCTCCGTAGTTATGGCAATTGCGAATAAAGTTTTCGCAAGGCGATCCTCCAAGAAGCGGGTCGGGCTCGTATCTTCCGACCATGCCCCCGATTTTAGAGATGCCGCCTGCTCCACCTCCATAAATCCAGCCGTAATTCTCGCAATTGGTGATATTTCCTCCATACAACTTGCCGACCATTCCGCCACTTTGATAATTGCCGGTTACATTGACACCATTCTGGCAGTCATCGAAGTTGACGTTGATTCCCAGGCCTATCATGCCCCCGGCATATTGGGGGCTATTCACTTCGTTCCAGCAACGGCATGACTCCATCTTGCCGTTACGCATAAAACCGACGAGACCGCCAACGCACTCCGTACCCATCATGAGCGCATTGCCTGTGCAATTCGACACGGCTACAGGCACCGAAGGTCCCCAAAGAAGGTATTCGGAGACTTCACCTACCAGTCCGCCAGAAAGTTTTCCATACACGGTTACATCTTGCCCTACATGACAATCAACAATGTGGCAGGTGTCGTTGGAGTTTTGGCTCACGCCGTAAGGCAAGCCAAGGAAGCCCACCAGGCCGCCCGCCGACCTTACCTCGCAAGTGACTGAAGCATTGTCAATATAACAGCCCGAAATGTCAGTCAATCCTGCATATCCCACCAATGCACCCGTATACTGCGTTCCATTCAGTCTGCAATTTTGAAGTGTGACATTTTGGATTACGGCACCGTTGGTACAGCCAAACAAGCCAGCGATGCCACTTGTCTCGCAAACCAAGCCCGAAATGCTCATTTTGTTGCCGTCGAAATAACCCGTGAAATAGGGAGGCTCATCCCCGGCAACGTGCCCGATGGGAGTCCAAAGCACGGGGTTGACATCTGGATTCTCATTCAGGCAGATGTCGTGCGTAAGGACATAGCAGGCATAGCCACCAGTCCCGTTGTTGGTTTGTTGCGCGAGCAGGGCAAGCTGTTCGGCCGTGGCAATCTGGTAAGGGTTTTCAGGAGTGCCGTCGCCGCCAGCATAGGCTTCGGCAACAGTGCCGTCCCAACAAGTGTTTTGCGCCATCACCCCTCCCGCCATCAGCAGGAGCGCAAGTAGGGTGTAAATTTTTGTTGCTTTCATAGTATCATTGTTTTATCCATTTTCCACTTTCCGCTTCTTTGTCATTAGCAACCACCTTCCAAACATAATTCCCCGAAGGCCAGCTTTCGGCATCTATCGCAGTGACATTCTCCGTAATCTCTTGTTCGCATATCAGTCTTCCGGTCAAGTCATAGATTTCGACATGGGCTTCTGGCAGGGTCGTACGGATGTTGAGGACATCCTTTCCAGGATTGGGATAAGCCGTGACAAACGAAAAACCGTGCGCATGGGCCTCCTCAATGTTCACAAAATCCTCAGGCGTGATTTTGTAGATGCAGTGGTCTTTGTATCCAGTGGTTGTATTGATGCGGGTCGCGTAAACGATGCAACCTCCGTTGGGACAAGCATCAATATCATAAGGAATCACATGACAGCTTGAAGTCTTGAAATAGATTTCATGTTGTTTGTTGAGGAGCGCATCCGTTTGGGCCACATACAAATTGTCATTATAATTGCTGCCCGCAATGCTGATGTCCATCCAACCCATCATATACACGGTTCCATCGGGACTAAAAGCCATACCGTAACCCTCATCGTTCTTTGTGGGATTCACGATACCCCAATCCCAATTCAGGACTTCAAAGTTCTCGTCGAAAACCCTCATGAACACATCCAAATCACTCCTTGGTATTTCATCCCTTGCGCCATCCTTGCTCAACGGGCCTTCACAACCTATCGAATAGGTCATTCCGTTGTAGGGATTAAGCCGCACAAAGTGAGGCATTTCAAAATTGCCTATCCACCCGCTGATATTGGGAGCTGAAGTGAAGACCATCCCGGCATCCTCCTTAACGGAAACGGTGTTGAACTCTTCGTCAAGGGTGTAACAATCAAATCCATATTGCACAGGTCTCCTCAAAATCAAACGGCATCCCAGCGAATCGGTGCCCGAAAAGAACTGGTTTGACAAACTATAGGGAACGGAATCGAAGATTCTCTCTTTCACCATATTGCCTCGATTGTCGAATTTGAGCAAATGTATCGCCTCCCTGTCATTGAGAAACCAGACACTGTCAACTGGATACGACACCAACAGGCTGCCGTCCTTTGAAAACACGGTGTGAACCATGGAACTGTACATAAAAGAATTGTCAGGATGGTTGAAGTCGAAACCTTCCCAATGGCAGCCATAATAGGTCCACGACAGGTCAACGGGATCTACCTCAACCACGCAAAGCATGGGCAGTGTGTCGTTATCATCCAACCGGAACGAGGCATAGCGGAACTTGCCCTCATAAAAACCGCCGTGTGCCCATTGGCTCATCCTATAACTCGGAATTGATGCGGAGGCAATAACCGCTCCATCGTAGGTGATTTTCAAAACCTTGCATTTTTCCTCCTCATTCCCTCCAAAAGCCAAAAAGGTTTTATCGTCATAGTTTCTGATGGCATTGAACCACACGGAATCCGATTCAAAAATCGTCGTCAGGTCCGAAGGATACTCCTGCGCTTGCATCGTTGCTCCTCCTGCCATCAACAGGAGCGCAAGCAGGGTGTAGATTTTGTGTGTGTTTTTCATGGTTTTATTGCGTTTGGTTTTATTCGGCTCATCAAGGCCAAAATCGGGTCGAAGCCGACCTTTTTCTTGATATTGGAACGGTATTTCATCACTGTGTTTTCGCTTAAATGCAGCAGAACCGCCTCCTCCTTGATACGGAAGCCCAGGAAGGAAAGCAGAGCCACGTTGCGCTCGCCTTCGGTGAGGTCGGGATAGGCATCCCAGTCGTAGGCCTCGCGGTCGGTGCCGTCCCACATGGCGTAGTGCTCCAGCATGGAAGGCGGAGTGAGCAGATTGGGATGATAGCCCTTGGCCAGAAGCTGTCGGTATTGCTCCTCATTGGCGTAGCAAATCAGATGGTTGCCTTCCATCTTATCGATAGAGCAAAGACGGGTGAGCTGAGCGGTCTCCTCACGATGTTGGACAGGCAGGGAAAAATAGTACTCGCCACGAGCAGCCATCAGAGCCTCAAGGTCAGTTTGGGCATAAGAGTCCCCGAAAAGCCAAACAAGAGCCAGCAAGAATAGAATGCGTTTCATAGTAAGTCTTTTGATATTTGACACAAAGATAAGCAAAAAAACAACTGTCAAGAGCGCAAGGAAGCGTTCAAAGCCGATGTCCCTACTTTTTTGGAATGTCCTTTTTGGTTTTTATTGACAATCAGCGAAGTAATGATATGTATAAAATGGGCTTGTCCTTACTTTTTTATGGTGATTGAGAGAAGAAATAGTGAATTACAATTCGTCATAGCCCTTCCCTAAGGAATTTTCTGAGGGAAAGGTGGGTGATTCCGTTTTCGTCTCTTGAGGTCAACAGCGGCGTCGCGCTGATGACGTATTTCGGGTGGTTGTCATGAATCTTTTCCAATGGGCCGAATTCTCGGTCTCGGGTGGATTGCTCCGAGGTGATGTAGCTCGCCTGGATGTAAATGGTCTTGCCGGGTTTGGTGCAGACAAAGTCTACCTCACCTGCGTTCAACACACCCACTTTCACTTCGTAACCAAGAAAACGGAGGTGTTTGTAAATGACGTTTTCAATCACTTTCTCGATAAAGGTGTCCATGCCTCCCTCTGCTTTGAGATTGCGTAAACCCCAATCGTCCCAATAGACTTTTTCATTTGACTCGAAGAGCTTTTTCCCGTGGATGTCGAAGCGGGGCACAATGTCGAGCAGGTATGCCTCTGCGAAGAACCCCCTATAGAGCAGGATGAGGTTGGCCGACACGTGTTCTTTTTGCGACTTCATGTATTTTGCGATGCTGTTGGCAGAAGTGAGTTTGCCCGTAGTGTCAGCATAAAAGGCGATAAGGTTATTCAGGAAGGGGACGTTGCGGATGTCGTGCCGCTCGATGATGTCTTTGAGCATAATGGTGTTGAAGACGCTGGTGAGATAAGCCCAAACCTGTTCATCACTGTCGAGCCCCACTTTCCTAAGACCAGGCAGACCGCCGTAAGTCAGATAGGCCAATAGGCTGTCATCATTGTCAGGAAGATTATGGAACCCAAGGAATTCCGTGTAGGTAAGCGGGTGGATGCGGACTTCCACATGGCGACCGGCAATCAAGGTAGCCAGTTCTCCTGAGAGCATCTTGGAGTTGCTTCCCGTGATGATGACATCTGTGTTTTCCTCCGAGTACCAGTTGCATACGCTTTTTTCAAAGTGTTCAACCTCTTGGGCTTCGTCGATGAGGATATAATTGTGCCTGCCCACGATGAAGCGTTCTTCAATCCATGTGTCAAGGTCGTCTTTCGTCTTGATGTCCTTAAAATCTTTTTTCTCCTTGTCAATATAGATGATGTTGGCATCTTGTTCGTCTTTATGACGCTGGATAAAGTCTTTGAGGACATAGCTCTTACCGACGCGGCGTGAGCCGACCAAAGCGATGATGTTGCCTTTGCCGATCCAAGAATCAACGATGTCTGCGTAATGCTTTCTTGTCAATACTTCCATTTTCTCAGTTGTTTATCGACTGCAAAGATAACGGTTTTTGTTGCCTATAGACAATAAAATTCAAAATAATCGTATTTTTATTGTTTTAAGACAATGAAACTACAACAATACAGCCCGAGAATCACTTCCCGGGCTGCTTGCCCAATATAATACAATTGCTTATCTCACCACAAACTTCCGTGTTGTTTCGCCAATGCTGATGAAATACATTCCCTCGGGTAGGTTGGAAACATCAATCTGCATGGTTTCTGCTGTGATGCTGCCTGAAAGAACGGTTTGACCCATGAGGTTGGCAATTTGGAATTCGGAATGATGAATGCGGAATGCGGAATGATGAACGGTAAGAATGCCGTTGGTAGGATTAGGATAAACCGTTAAGGTTCCTGAGCCTGTCGAAGGGGTCGAAGGGCCGCCTTCCTCAATTCCATGCACCTCCGAATAAATCGCATCGCATTCCTCCTCGCCATCGGGATTAAACACCAGTTCATCCTCAATCCAGTAGCAGCGCAGACCTTCCACACGGAACCCATCCGCGTTACGCATCAACCGCTCCGGGAAGAAACTCGTCAGGTGGCCAATGCCGCAAACGATGTCACCGCTGAAAAGGTCGTCGGGGTCGCTGACGTGCATCACACGATAGGTTCTACCTTCGTATTCGACGTAATCCACAGCATCCACAGTCATGGTGAGTGGAGGCTCTATGCCGACCATGATATTCCAGCTGTCGCCCACTTCGGCTTCGTAGTCATAAAGCACGGTGAAACTATGAGTGCGCTTGTTCCACCAATACAACTTGCCGTTGAGTTCAAAGACATACTCATGCGTCACCTCTTCACGCAATCCCTTGTCGTAAAGCGTGTTGATCTTCACAAGGATATGCGTCGGCTCATCGTTGATGATGGTGTCGCCTGCCTGATACATGTATTGGTAGGTGATGGTGCCATTCTCATTCAGGATTTCATAGTACCATTCAGGATGGCTCGGAGGTGTGATAGTAGTCTGATCGCAATCATATCCCCCTTCGTGATAAAGCATCTCGCCATCATTAACATAACAACGAAGGTATTCTATCTCACTTGCATCAAACACTTCCCATCCATTGCAAACTTCTATGCTGGGGAACAAGCCTTTCTCATAGCCAACTCCTTCTATGATTTTCCCTTTCCCGCTAGAACCAACCCAAGGATCTTCATAATAACTAACCCACTGCGTACGGTAATTGTGACCATTCCAAGTCACACTGCCAACGCTATCGACAATCACCTGATGCGTACAATCACCTACTTCGTAATCCCACGATTCGCCCGCTTCGGCATCAAAGTCATACAAGGTCGTGAAAGCGTTTGTGGTCGGATTGAACCAATACACCTTGTTGTCTTCTTCATACACATATTCGCCGCCGTCATGTCCCGTATCAACAAAACGCTGATCGATGATGCTGCACTGATGGCCTTGGATAATCGTGTCGCCTTCCACGAAAAACCTCTGATATTCAGGATGCGTGCCCCATGGGTTGAACACATCGAAATACCACTCCGCGCCTTGTGGAGCAAACGATGCAAGCGTACCATCGCTATTCATCACACAGTCGTCAAACGCCTCGTTGTCCCAAACCAGGTTGCCATTCTCGTGGTAGCACAAAAGGTAAATAAACGCACCGCCCATGCCTTCACTACCACTATTCAAAAAGCCGAATGTGCTGCCCACACCTTCAATCCAATATTCATCAATTTCAGTTGGTGGATAACCAATAGAATATGCCCCAAGGCCTAATTGCCGCCTCATGGTGCCATTCACTTCCACCTCTGATTCTTCCATCACCATCAGTTGTTGGCCCATCCAGTTCACAGTAACAGTATCACCTACAGTAAGATTAAAGTCATATAGCAGGACTTCTTCTTGATAGTTCTGTTCTATTATTCTTCGGAAATACACCCTCTTGTCCTCTTCACGAACTGCACCTGCAATTCTTTTGAAATCATACACATCTTCCGTCCAAACAAGCTTATAGTCCACACCATCCAAGGTGATATTATCCCTAATACTTTGGATTTCAGTATGGTAATCATTCGGATAGTTTGGTGTAACACCT
>JAILDR010000124.1 GCA_024689285.1 Bacteroidales bacterium
CAGCGACTCGTTCAATGTACGCTCATGGTTGCCGCCCTTGTAGAAGTCCTTCATCAGGTAGTTGTAGGCCGACAGGTCGATGCCGTGCAGCCCGTTCTCGTCGCAAATCTCAGGGATGCGCCTGGTGCTGAACTCGTAGAAGGTGTTGAAGCTCAGTTCCTGAATGGTACGCTTCTGGAAATAGCCGTCGTAGTATTCCGTGATGACCTGCTCGATGAGCCTGTCCTCGGTCTTGGAAATCTCGCCCTGCGTTCCCTTCCAGATGAGCATGATGAGGTTCTTCAGGAAACCAATCTTCTCGATGTTCAGTTCCTCGCGCTTGATGCGGAAGGGATTCATGGTGATGGGATGCTCCTCGGTGTAACTGATGTACTTGCCGCCAACGTATTCACAAAGGCCCTCGTAGGAGTTACCCGTATCGACCATCACAATGTCGGTGTCCTGCTCCCACAGTTGGCGCACGACGCTGTTCATGTGGGATTGTTTTGTGATTTCATAAATAATTGCAGCACAGATATTTATGCAATACCACCAAAGTTGAAAGGTACAAAAAAGTGCAATCCATCAAAAGGGCAAATCTAAGAGTTTTGCAGAGCAAAACCAGCCTTCAAAAGTGAGCAAGATTTAACAATTCATTAAGATTATTTAACTTTCAATTTTGAGGCATTTTTGCCGTTTGCCAAGTCTGGTTGACATTAGAAACTCATTTTATGGCTTCGTTGATGACTCGAAAATCGGCTAAAAACAAGGTTCTTGTACCGCAGTTGTATCTCGGACGCTCTAAGTGTCTGGGATTCAATGGCGGTTAATAATTCAAAGTAAACTTTGGATAACCCAAACGGCTGCCAACTCTCTGTTTTTGTTGACGGCTGTTTGCTCTGTCAAACGTACCAATGTTTATGTGTCACCAGACAGGTAATCTTTGGTACGAATTATATTCAAAAAGGTAGGGAAAAGAAAGGTTGGAATGGCACTTTGAGGCAAAATGACGATTTTTTTGCCGATTTTATGCTTTTTCTACGAAAAAGTTTGGCTATTCCAAATTAAAGCATTACCTTTGCACCACGAGAACCCGCCAAGCCTCTTTACAATGCTTAAATCGGCGGGTCGTTTTATTTTTTTATGGCACGATATTCAAAAACATATTCGTCACCAGCACAACTGGTAACGCTGTTGCAATCTCGTGGACTGTTCATTGAGAATGCAACACGAACGGAGAACTATCTTCGTCATATCGGTTATTATAGATTTAGCGCTTACCTCTATCCACTTCTGACAACACCGAAGGAGAATCATGTATTCAAGCCCGGTGCCACGTTCAATCAAGCCTTGGACATGTACCGCTTTGACCGTCATCTGCGGCTGTTGATGTTCAACGAGATTGAGAAGATTGAGATAGCTGTCCGTAGTGCCATTGTCAACATCACAAGCCGTGAGACAGGTAATCCGTTCTGGATGACCGACCCATCATGTTTCTATGATGCCCACACCTTTGCAAAGACAAAACAGCTCATAGATGCAGAATTGGCAAAGTCGCGAGAGGATTTTATTGAGCATTTCCGCAACACCTATTCAGACCCGTATCCTCCCTCTTGGATGTTGGTCGAGATACTTCCCTTAGGCGTTTTGACCAAGATATACGACAACATCAAGAGCAATCAGATCCGAAAGAAGATAGCCCAAGAGTTCTCGTTAGGCATACCTGTATTCAATTCATGGATGACCATCATTACGGTTGCCCGAAATAATTGTGGTCATCACGCCCGCGTATGGAATCGCACATTTGCATTGCAAGTGCTTACTCAGCGGAGATTGACCCAACCTTGGATTACAATTCCAGTCAACCAACGTAAAGCCTATTTCAGTCTTTGCATCATCAAGTATTTCCTCAATATCATCTCGCCCAACAACGACATGAAGAGTAAAATTGATATACTTCTTGCTGACTTCCCAGATATAAACATAGCCGCTATGGGCTTCCCTCGTGGATGGGAGAGCGAACCACTGTGGCAATAGATCCGAATATGACACCAAACAAGCAATTCAACACATACAAGGAGGGACTCGATTTGGAGTTCCTGCGGGAGTACTGCATGGAGCACGGGGAACGGCGGACGTTC
>JAILDR010000221.1 GCA_024689285.1 Bacteroidales bacterium
TCCTCACTCACTTTTTTCGTGAGGAATTTCCCTGCAAACGGTCTAACTCGGCCACCATATCGGCCGCTTCCTGATGAAGCCTGACAACCTCTTTCAGCGTCTTCGCCTGAACTTCGATGTCGTCTTCATCCACGTCTTCAAGACCGTCCAGAAGATCTTTCGCGTCCTTCAGTTTGGCCTTGATGTCTGCGTACCGCTGTTTTATGTCCTCCCTGGTCATACTAAGTGATTTTCAGCCCTCGCTTAGTCTCGCGCAAAGAAAGAGGCGTGAGACAATCCGCACCATTTCCAACGGGCTCTGGAAAACCACTTGTAGAATGGATACGAAAAGCTCACGCCTGAAGGCGCAAGCTTCATCGTCCCGCTTCCTCTACAAGTGTTAGTTGAAATTTTCCAGATTTCGTTGGAAGGAAACAGAGCGCAAAGCTCTATTATGTATGTCGTTTTAAGGCTGCAAATATAGCCTTTTTTGGTTTATTATCAATCGTCGATGCCGTATTTCCCTTTTCCTATTTCCTCAACATGTTTTCATAGAAAACAATCACTCATCCATCGATTCTTCTGTTTCTCTCCCTTCAAGAAACAACCAATCAATATATTCTCCAATCCCCATATCATGCTCCATTGCTTGCTCTTTGATTCGGCTTACAGTGTCTTCTCTTAGGTTTAAATGGCATCCCACTTTCCCCTTGGTATTGGGTGCATCTATGATATCGTATGGTAGTGTGTTTCGCTGCACCAACACATCTGGAAAAAACTCTGAAAGCCATTTCCCTACATCTATTATCGCTTTTTCTGCAACTTCAGGGTCTGGCGTTTCCCTTCCAGTAAGTGACCACACACTTTGTCCTTTGTTATACTGGCCTCGTCTGAACTCAACCCTAACTCCAGCACTAATATGATCAACGTAGCAATACTTTTTTGAAACACATGTTAGGTAAAAGTTTCTGTCTTCTGGTCGATAGATAACGGGCTTTATTTCTGTTTCAGTGATATATTCTCCTTCGTGCTTTTCAATAAAGCTTTTGTACTCTTCCGTTTTCTTTGCTAAATCAAGCACATAACTCTTTCGATGTGCTTTTACCGTTGTGACTACTTCATCTCCGCCACTAAACTTGATGGTTACAGTATATTTACTTGACATTTCACTTGCTTTTTAATTGGTTATCTCGCTAAAACCCAAATCAGCGCCCCCGCAACAATCGCCAATCCCACAGCCAGCCAAACTATCGTCCGTTTTCGCTCGTTCAGCTTGTTGGCCATCCACGCCACTTTATTCTTCATGTTGGTCATCTCTTCCACGTCGCGCTTCTCTCGTTCGTTTCTTCGCTCATTTGTATCTGTTTACGCCCGCAAAAATACACTTTTTCCCAACAGCCAAATCCCAAAACTTACAACTCTCCACAACTCTAAACTCTCAACTCTAAACTCTCAACTTACATCTTTTTACACCTATTTATAAAAATACCCCTCCAAATTCACCATTTTTTCCATAAATTTGCACCCTCTATACCCAAACGCAATTTAGATGAAAAACAATAGTCCTTACAGCGCGGCAATAACAGGATGCGGCTTCATGATCAACGAAATGACAGCCGTCCTGCCTCTCCTCATGAGCGACGATGCTGATGCGCTGCTGAAAGATGAAATCATAAACAACAACCTTCTTAAAATCAATACTGAGACCACTCGTCGCCGTGCCGTCGCCGAGTTCGTCCGTCGCTATAAGGCCATGCCAGTCGAGTTCTGGAACGACTATTTGGCCATGTCCGAGGATGAGCAGCGCATTGCCATGTTTTTCGTAATACTCAAAACCTACCGCATTTGTTTCGATTTCCAAATCAACGTGGTGCTGAAGAACTGGCGTTCCGTCTCACAAACTGTCTCAAGGGCTGATTTGTTGATGTGCATTGACGACATCGCCGCTCAGGATGCCTTTGTGGATAGCTGGTCCGAAAAGACCTATGTCAAAATCGCTGCAGCTTATATGGGCATCCTTCGTCATGCTGGCTTCGTCGAACGTGATGGCCACCAAATCAAGCGCGTCACCCTTCCGGCATCCAGCTGGCAATACTACCTTCGCATTGGTGAAGCCTGGTTCCTCGATGCTTGCCTGCTGCCACCCTATGAAATCGAATCCATCAAAAACGCTGCCCTATGACACCAATGACCATCCCACAGCTTTGCGAAAAGCTCACTTCCGAGCCTTTCCAAAACCCGCGCAATATCGTTTACTACAACTACTATATCTTCCTTTATGACCCTGCCAAGGAATACGAAATCCGTCAGCAGATCCACGACATGAAGGACAGCCTCAAACGGCCTGCCAACTTCATCGATATTCCAGCCCTCAATCTCTTCGATGAGTTCTGCCGTTTCCTCGATAAGCAGCCCTTTGGCAAGTTCGACAGCTCCTATCTCCATTATATACTAGAGAACGAAACGCCAGAATACTCTCGCATCCTCACCATCAAGGCAGGAAGCAAGGAGTTTATGAGTTATATCCAGCAACGCATCAACGAGGAAATCGACAAAGCGGATGAATACATTCATCCTTATGTCTTCATTTATGGCATCGGCTCCATGTATCCTTATCTCCGTGCCAATGACTTCCTCACCAAATACGAGGGCTACAACGACCCCAGCCGCTACAAAATCATCCTGTTCTATCCAGGCTCCATCGATGGCAATTCTTACAGCCTCTTCAATCGGCTGCACGACCAGCACGGCTATCGCTCCATCAACCTAATCAACAAGTGAAATACAAAAACAACGTCGAGATATGAAACTTCAACAAATCTACAAGAAAGACATTACCCGTAATGTGAACCCTGCCGTTTATATGGAGGACATCAACCCTGAAACGGCTCGTGTCGAAATCAAGGAATATGTGTTCACCGACGACATCATCAAGCAGATGTATGAAGTCCTTTCTGCAATCAAGGAGAAGAAATACAGTCAGGATGGCATTTGGGTGTCCGGCTATTTCGGCTCGGGTAAGTCTCACTTCCTGAAATATATCAGCTATTGCCTGCATAAGGACTACCAAAACGAAGCCTTGCAACGCCTCGAAGAGGAAACCGTCGCTCGCGACCCGCTGGAGCATCCCGAAAGCACCATCGGCATTGAGCCGTCTGAAATCCGCGACCTATGCAACTGGTTCAAGGCCGCTGAGGTTGAGACGCTGCGCTTTAACCTGGGCAAACGCGCCAACGAAGACGAGGACGAGCATCAAAAGGCCAAGTCCTTTGTGTCGCTCTTCTGGAACGCCTTCAATGGCCACCTTGGTTACAACCACTACAACATCCACATGGCCATGCTCCTCGAACGCCTCCTCGACAAGCGCGGAGTCTATGAGCAATTCAAGGAGAAAATCTCCGAAAAGACGGGCATGGATTGGCTCGAAGAGTCCGAAACCATCATCATCGCCTTGCCAAGCTTCATCGCCGAAACCGTCAAGGAACTGGCTCCCGATTTGAATGTGGATGACATTCTGGCCAACATCAAGGCCAATGGTCTAACCATTTCCGTCGATACCTTCGCTACCATGCTGAAAAACCACCTCGCCACTAAGTCCGACAACTACCGTTTGCTCTTCATAGCCGACGAGGTTTCCATGTTTATCGCCAACAATCAGCAGTTGCTCCTTCAGCTGCAGAGCATCGTGGAGGAAATGCACACCGCTTGTGGCGATAAGATTTGGGTCGCTTGCTCCGCTCAGCAGGAACTCACCGAAATCCTCGACAACTGCCAAATCAATAAGCAGAATCCCAACTATGGCCAAATCACTGGCCGTTTCCCTGTCAAAGTCTCTCTGAAGAGTACCAAGCTTGAATATATCACCCAGCAGCGCATCCTCGAAAAGGAAGCCAACGCTCAGGCCAAATTGGGTAGACTCTACGACGAAAAGCAGCTGGCCATCACCGAGCAGTTCAATTCACTGCCCAAGGGCTACAGCAAGTTTGCCGACCGTCAAAACTTCATCGACTTCTATCCCTTCGTTCCTTACCAGTTTGCCTTGGTCACCAAGGTCTTCGACGCCTTCCAAAACAAGGAATTTATCGAAGTCGAAGTCAAGGGAAACCAGCGTTCCGTGCTTCGTGTCACTCATGCCACGGCACAGAACACGAAAGACCAGCCTGTGGGCAGCTTCATCTCCTTCGACCAGTTCTATAAGCCGATGTTCGCGCAGCTCACCAACAAAGGCACCAACGCCATCTCCAATGCCGAGAGCGTCATCCAAACCTATTCCGATACGGAGTTTGGCCTTCGCGTGGTGCGTGTTCTGTTTATGATCTGCAACCTCAACGAGTCCGATAGGGCTGTGTTTGGTGCCACCGCTGCCAATGTCGTCACCCTGCTCATGCAGAATGTCGATACTCAGAAGCAAGTCCTCGTCGATAAGGTCAACGATGTCCTGAGCTATCTGGTCGACAATAATGTGCTTCAAGAAATCACTTCGCCCACCAAGGCCACCATCTATCAGTTCTATACCGACGATGAGCGCGAAGTAGTCACGGCCATCAAGCACCAGCAAATCGACAACAACTTTATGGCCACCATGCTCGAAGGCATCTTCCGTAAGTATTCAGGCATCAATCCGCGTGAAAACTATATGACGGGTAGCTTTAATATCGCGGCAAACATCATGAATAAGAATTTCTGGACCAACACCAACGCGCCTGTGTCCGTCGAGTTTGTCCTTGAAAACAACTATCCTGATATGGCCAGCTTTATGTTCAACAATCCCAATAACAAACTCGTTTTCTTCTTGGCCGACCTTTACGCCGCCAACAAGAATCTGAAGAACGAGTTCTATTGGTATTGCCAGGTGTCGAAATACCTCAGCGAAAACATGGCCAACTCAACCGAACGCGAAGCCACCAACAACCTCTTCCGCAACAAGTCCAACAACACCTTCCAGCAAACCATCCTTCCCATGTTCCACAAGATGTTCGACGATTGTCCTGTCATCAGTGGCCAACACGAAGTGATGATGGGTGCTGATAAAGGCGATAAGCGTTACAAGTTCGCTATCCAAAACCATTTCAGCAACATCTTTACCTATGCTTCTCTGGTCAACAGCCCTTCTGTGCCTCGCGATTCCAAGGCGCTCTATGCTCGCATCATCGCGCCCAAGAAAACCAACGAGTACGAAATGATGCCGCTGTCACCAGCCGAAGAGGAAGTCAGCCGCTACCTCGACAAGCAAGGTGCCAACCCTGTTTCCATCAAGGATGTCGTCGAAAAATTCGCCGCCATCCCTTACGGCTGGAACGAAATCTGCACCATCTTCATCATGAATGAGCTGGTGCGCCGCAATCTCCGTTCTTTCTCTTATAAGAACACCCCCAATGCCGAACGCGTCCTTGTGGCCGACAAAATCATGTCAAACAAGGCCGATTTCACCATCTGCCCGGCTCAAACCATCCCCGCCGAGCTGGTCAACAACTTCACCAAGGCGTGGAAATCGGTGTTCAATGATATGAATATCGATAACATGTCCGACCCCGAAGAGCTGAAGCAATATGCTCAGGGCTTCATCAAAAATATCCTTGATGCCATCGACAACTTCTACAAGGAAAAGAACATCGGCTCCAGCCCGTTCGCCAAGCACATCGATGCGGCTCAAAACCTGCTGAAGCCTTGGCACATGGAGCGCGACACTGCCACTTTCTTCAATGCGGTCATCAGCCAAGAGGAAGAAGCCAAGCAGATCCTCGACAACTATAAGACCGTCTCGGCCTTCATCAACCGTGCCGACCGCTTCGATATCTATAAGGCTTTTGTCCGTTTCGTTCACGAAAACGAAGACAATTGGCAGTACATCCCTGAAGAGCAAGAAACCGTAAACAACCTCCGCGCCATCCTCACCGATGATAATCCAATGCGCAATCTGGCCACCTATAAGGCATTGAAGGAACGCTTGGAGCAAGCTTTGAACAAGGTCAAGGAAGACCTTCGTGAACGCATCCGAGTGGCCTACACCCAAGAGGACGAACGCCTAAGCAGCATTGCCGCTGAGCAAGGAGTAACCTACCACAGCCGCGTCGATGTCAAAATCCAACAGAAAACCCAATCCAACAATATCGCCGTCTTGCAGAACAACATCAATACTGATGAGTTCTTCCAAGAAGAATCCGCCAAGCTGTTGTCTGCAAAGACGGGCAAGACTCCGCCCACCGTCAAAATCCAAACTCGCTCCAAGTCCACCTTGAAGACCGTCGAGGATGTCGACAAATACTTGGCCGGACTACGCAAACAAATCATGCCCTACATCGACAAAGGCGATGAAATAATAATCCTATAAAGCCCCGTAGGGGCGACCCGACCCTAACCAGAGGTTTCAACCCCTGGGCATAACGAAACAACCCATGAACACCAACCAAATACAACGCTTCGCCACCCAAGCCCGTAACATCCTCCTCGCGGGTGTCAATGCCAAACTCAATCTCCTTGGATTCAATGCTGATGGCTCCGACAATAATGTCACCCCTCCAAGCCGCTATTCCGATAGCACCGTTTTCCAAGGCCGTGTCATTCCTGGCACTCGTTTCTACGAACAATGGATGGAACTTTATAACCGCATCAAACTTATAGGTTTTGATGATGTCTGTGAGGAAGCCGCCTATACCTGGTTCAACCGTCTTGTGGCTTTGCGCATCCTCCAAAAGAACGGCATCATTCAGCCTGTCATCGAATACGACAACCCTGCTGTCAAGGTGCCTCGCATCGTCAACGATGCGCGTCGTGGCAAATACGATTTCCTTATGCCCTCCGACCGCCAGCAGCTTAATGAAGTCATTGATGACGACACCCGACTCTTCGAGCAGTTCCAAATTCTTATCACTGCCTATTGCCACAACCATCCCATCCTGAAAGCTTGTTTTGGCGGCATCACTGGCTACACCGAATTGCTACTGCCAAACAACATCCTCGTCGATGGCAACTTCATCGACCTGCTCAACAATACCGACTATCTCACTGATGACGATTACCGCCAATCCGAATTGATTGGCTGGCTCTATCAGTTCTATATCTCGGAGAAGAAAGACGAAGTCTTTGCTTCTTTCAAGGACGGCAACAAAGCTGAAGCCGACCAAATCCCAGCAGCCACCCAAATCTTCACACCAAATTGGATTGTGAAATACATGGTGCAAAACACCGCTGGCCGCATCTACCTCGACAACCATCCCAACAGCCCCATAAAAGACTCATGGAAATACCTCGTCGAGGCCCCTGAGCCTGTCGAAGGGTCCCCCTCTGAGAGGGGGCAAGGGGGAGTCTTACAACTCTCTTCTCTCGAAGATCTAACCTGTGCCGACTTCTCCTGTGGCTCTGGCCACATCCTCGGCGAGTTCTTCGACCTGCTTTATCAAATCTACGATGATGAGCTGTACGACCCTCGCGATGCCGTTGAGAAAATCCTAACCCACAACATCCTTGGCATCGACCTCGACACCCGCGCCAAGCAGCTCTCCATGTTCGCTTTGCTCCTGAAGGCCTGCCAGAAGGACATCAGCTTCGCCGATGCCCACTGTCTGCCTCGTGTGCTCGATATGCCAAACTGCAACCGCTACACTTGGCTCGACCTAGAAGGCCACATGGTCACGGCTTTGCAAATCAAATCCGGTAACGCTAAAATCGCCAAAGAGCTTGAAGAATGTTTCCTGTTGCTTGAACAAGCGCGTAACCTTGGCTCTATCATGAAGTTCACCGTGTCGCCCGAAACCCGTGCCTTTATGCAAGATTGCCTTGCCCAGCAAGCCATCCAGCAGAAATATGTTGAAGATTTCAAGCCGCTTTTTGATGGCTTTAAGCTGATTCTTGCATTGACAGACAAATATACCGCAGTGGTGATGAATCCACCTTATATGGGTGGTAATAACATGAATGCAGAACTTGCCAAGTATGCAAAAGACAACTACGAGGACGAAAAATCCGACCTCTTCGCTATCTTTATGAATGTCGCCGAAAACCATCTATTACCCAAGGCCAAGTATGGTATGATCAATATGCACTCTTGGATGTTCCTTTCCTCTTTCGAGAAACTTCGCACCCATATTATCGATGATTTGCAAATTGATAATATGTTGCATCTTGGTCCTCGCACCTTCGATGAAATCGGTGGCGAGGTAGTGCAAAACACAGCTTACGTTATCACTAACGCTAAACCAACTATCTCTGGTTATTATTTCCGCTTAGTGGATTTTGCGCCATCTGATTCGAAAAAGGTTAATTTCTTAAATTGTTGCCGCCACATCCGTGTTAATGGTGACATAAGTAAAATGAGAATCAATCTATCACCATATTGCTTTAATGTCAACCAATCCAATTTCAAGAAAATCCTCGGTAACCCTGTTTTCTATTATATAACTGAAAATCTCTTAAAGGCATTTACTACAAATGAATCATTAGGTAAATTATATAAAACAATAACGGGTTCTAGTACAGGTCAAAATGCAACATTTATAAGAAATTGGCAGGAAGTGGACATTCGCAAAATTGGCTTAAAATTAGATGAAACTTATACAGGCTTTGGTTATAAATGGATTCCATGCGTTAAAGGAGGTTCCTATAGAAAATGGTATGGCAATCTTTATTATTTAATAAACTGGGATAAAGACGGTGAAGAACTAAAAGCTTTCGCCACTTATAAAAACAATGGTAAGCATTGGTCAAGATTTTTAAAAAGTCTAGATTGTTTCTATAAAAGTGGAGTTACTTGGGCTAAAGTACTATCAGGAAAGTTTTCCTCTCGATATATGCCCGAAGGATGTATTATGGAATCTGCTGGTTGTGCTATTATGCCTGGCAAAAAAGATGAAATGTACTTGCTGGCCCTTATGAACTCAATTTATGTCCAAAAAATATTAGAAATGATAAATCCTACTATGAATATGCAAGCAGGAGATATCATGGCAATTCCCATAAAATATCAAGAAAATACAAAAGAAAAAATAAATGAGTTAGCCAATGGATGTTTAAATATATCGAAACAAGATTGGAATGCTCATGAAACCTCTTGGGATTTCCAAGAAAACGAACTGATACGTATCTTCAAAGGAATTCGAGAAAATCCTTTCAGCGAGGCATCCTATAGTAATGATACAGAAGTTACTCTGGAAACAACAGTAGAAGCATACAAAAGAGAATGGGAATCTAAGTTTCTCGAACTGCATAAAAACGAGGAAGAACTAAATCGTCTCTTCATTGAAATTTACGGCCTTAAGGATGAGCTTTCGCCAGATGTCCCATTGGAAGAGGTCACCATATTGCAACAAGGCGAGAAGACCATTATAAATACTTCACCTTCTAATGGCTATGAAATGGATGAAAGCACAAATTATGGTCAAAGGCTTTTAATAGATGCCTCCAAAGAAACCCGTCTTGTTGGTTTATGTTGGAACGAAGACAACATCATCCAGCAATTCATCAGCTACGCCATCGGCTGCTACATGGGTCGCTACCGCTTAGACCGTCCCGGTCTCCACATCGCCCATCCCAATCCCTCCGCCGAAGAACTGGCACCTTACGAGGTCCCTGAGCTTGTCGAAGGGTCGTGTCTCGCGTCCCGCAGTCCCGAGTCCTTCTCCATCGATGAAGATGCCATCATCCCCATCCTTCCCATCGATGCGCCTTTCCCCGACAACGCCGCCAACCGCATCACCAACTTCGTGAAACTCGTCTTTGGCACCGACA
>JAILDR010000029.1 GCA_024689285.1 Bacteroidales bacterium
AGCAACGATGCCTATACCCCTGGTGGCGAGGCAGGCTATCGTCCCGACCGAGCGAGCGTGGTCTATAGCAACATCCTGAAAAAGCTCTACCCCGATGTCCCCGTGGTGATTGGCGGCATTGAAGCCTCCTTACGTAGAGTGACGCACTACGACTATTGGGACGACTGCCTGAAGCCCAGCATTTTGGTGGATTCCAAGGCCGACATTGGCGTTTATGGTATGGGCGAACTCACTATGGTGGAAATCGCAAAGGCCATCCAAAACGGAAAGAAAGTCAACGAATTGACCGACATTCAGCAGACCTTCTTTTTGCAGGACAAAAAACAACCGTTGCCCGATTTCGTGGGCGAGACCATTGAACTTGTTTCGCACGAGGTCTGTTTGAAAGACAAAAAGAAATACGCCTCCAACTTCAAGCATGTCGAAGAGGAATCCAATAAGAAACATGCTGCCCGGCTGATACAAGACGTTGGCAAGCAACGGGTTGTCATCAATCCGCCTTTGCCTACTTTCACTACCGAACAGATAGACGCCTCGTTCGATTTACCCTACACCCGTTTGCCGCATCCGAAATACGCCAAGCGGGGTGCCATTCCCGCCTACGAGATGATTAAGCACTCCATCAATATGCATCGAGGTTGCTTCGGGGGCTGTGCTTTCTGCACCATTTCCGCCCATCAGGGCAAGTTTGTGGCTTCGCGCAGCAAGGAGTCCATTATGCGGGAGGTGGAGAAAGTGACTCAGATGGAAGACTTCAAGGGCTATATCAGCGACTTGGGAGGCCCTTCGGCCAATATGTATCGCATGAAAGGCAAGGACGAAAGTCTTTGCGAGAAATGCACCCGCCCCACTTGCCTGCAACCCAGTGTCTGCAAGAACCTCAATACAGACCACCATCCCCTTATCGAAATATATAAAGAGGTGGACAAACACCCTAAGGTGAAGAAGGCCACGGTAGGGTCGGGTATCCGCTACGACCTTTTCCTTCACGACTGCACCCCCGAGGAAAACAAGGCGATGGGTTATGATGAATACTTCAGGCAACTGGTCACAAGGCACGTGAGCGGCAGGTTGAAAGTCGCTCCTGAGCACACCAGCGATGCCGTCCTCAAACTCATGCGCAAGCCCAAGTTCGATATGTTTGTGAAGCTGAAGAAAAAGTTTGAGGCCATTAACGAAAAGGAGCATCTTAACCAGCAACTGATTCCCTATTTCATCTCCTCACATCCTGACTGTTACCTTGAGGACATGGCTGATTTAGCAGTGAAAACCAAAGAATTAGGCTACCATTTGGAGCAAGTTCAAGATTTCACGCCCACCCCGATGACTTTAGCCACAGAAATTTACTATTCTGGCTACAACCCCTACACTTTGGAGCCTGTCTTTTGTGCCAAAACGAAAGAGGAAAAACTGGCCCAGCAGCGTTTCTTCTTCTG
Source organism: Bacteroidales bacterium (assembly GCA_024689285.1). The sequence continues at coordinate 1,437 of JAILDR010000029.1, forward strand.
GTACAAACCTGAAAACCGCGAGTGGGTGAAGAACACCTTGCGGCGCATCGGACACCCCGAATGGGTTAAGAAACTGTTTTCATCCAATAATTAAACTATTCAACACTCAACAGTTCAACAATAATCCGTACCTTTGCCGCGATTTTATACAACTTAAACCGAACATCATGAAGAGAATGCTTCTCGGAGCCATCGTGCTCGTCGCCGCCATCGCCTTTGCAGGCTGCGGCAACAACAATGAAAAGAAAGAAAAAGAAGAAGTTAAAGGCGCTGCCAACGAGACAAAGGTCGAGAAAATCGAGTTGCCTAACCGTCTGCTGATTATCGTCGACCCGCAAGTCGATTTCACTACGGGTAGCCTCGCTACGGCCAATGGCCCCAAGGCTATGGATTATCTCGCCAAGAAATTGGGCGAGAATGCTTGGAAAAACTATGGCTGGATTATCGTCACCCAAGACGCTCACCCTGCCAACCACTGCTCATTTGTTGAACAAGGAGGCGTGTTTCCGCCCCATTGCGTGCAAGGCACCGAAGGTATGAACGTCTATGCCAGCCTGCTGAAAGTGCTGGACGGCCTGATGAGCAACGGCAGCAATATCCAGATTCACTTCATGCAAAAAGGCGATTTGGCTGACAAGGAAGAGTTTAGCATCTTCCAAAACGAGCGTGCCGGTGCCAAACTGCGTGATGTCATTGAAAGCAATAAGTTTGAAGGCATCGATATTTGCGGTATAGCCACGGACTATTGTGTCTACGAGACCACCAAGGACCTCATCTCGTTCTATCCTGCCAAGCAGGTGCGCATCGTGACCAACTGCCTCGCTGCTGTTGATGAAAGCGACACCAAGCTTGCCGACCTGATGAAGGACAACGGCATCAAAGGCATTGAGTTCTAATCATGTCCAAATTCAAATCATTCTTACAGCGCAAGGGCGTCGACATGAGCTGGAAAGCCTATTTTGTCGACGCTTTTGGCGCAATGGCCTTGGGCTTGTTTGCCTCGCTGCTGATAGGAACCATCTTCCAGACCTTGGGCGACAAGACGGGCGTTGAGGCTTTCGTCACCGTTGCGAAATATGCCAAAGCCGCTACAGGTGCCGCTATTGCTGTGGCTATCGCCTACAAATTGGGATGTGAGGGCCTTGTGCTGTTTAGCGCTATTGCTGTGGGTATTGCTGGCAATGAGTTGGGCGGTCCTATGGGTGCCTATGCCGCTGTCATCGTGGCGGCAGAGCTGGGCAAGATGGTCTATAAGGAGACACAGGTTGATATCCTTGTGACCCCTGCTGTCGTTATCATCAGCGGTGTGCTGGTGGCTTACGCCATAGGAGCTCCCATCCAGAAGGTGATGACCGCATTGGGTGCCTTCATCGAGAATGCCACACAGATGCAGCCTTTCCTGATGGGGGTCGTGGTCTCGGTGGTGATTGGAATGGTGCTTACTTTGCCTATCAGCTCGGCAGCTATTTGCCTCGCTATAGGCTTGGGTGGACTGGCAGGCGGTGCGGCCACAGCGGGTTGCTGCGCACAGATGATAGGCTTTGCCATCTTGAGCTTCAGGGAAAACCGCTGGGGTGGACTGGTGGCGCAAGGCTTAGGCACCTCCATGTTACAAATGGGTAACATCGTGAAGAATCCTCGTGTCTGGATTCCTGTGTTGCTGACAGCTGCCATTACGGGCCCTGTTTCCACTTGCGTCTATCATTTGGAGAATATTCCCGTCGGTTCGGGTATGGGCACTTGCGGTCTTGTTGGCCCCATTGGCATCTACACGGCCATGCCCGAAGGAGGTGCAAACATGTGGATTGGCATGTTGCTCGTCTGCTTCTTGTTGCCTGCTGTCCTCACTTGGCTTTTCGGCTTGATCTTCCGCAAAATCGGCTGGATTAAGGAAGGCGACCTCAAAATCGACTGCTGATGGCAAAGCAAGCCAACAAGCCACTCGCTCCCGACCAGGTTCTTGACAAGATGGCCAAGTATTGTGCTTATCAAGAACGATGTGTGAAGGATGTGCGCGACAAACTGAAAGCCTTCGACCTTCCGCAAGAAGAAAAACAAGAAATTCTTGATTATCTGTTGGATAACCGTTTCGTCAATGATGAAAGGTATGCCAAGAGTTTTGTTCGCGGCAAAATCAACCAAAGCGGTTGGGGCGTGAATAAAATCCGTTTCCACCTCATGCAGAAAGGCATCGACAAGGACATCATAGAAGAGGCTTTAGAGCAGACCGATGAAGAAGTCTATCGACAGCGGCTCATTGAGATTCTGAAAACGAAAGCCAAAACAATAAAAGCCGATTCTGATTTCGAGAAAAAACGCAAATTGGCAGCCTATGCCATGCAGAAGGGCTTTGAAGGGGCTCTGGTTTGGGAGGTATTGAAAGACCTCGACATTTAATCCATGTTGAAATAACGCACCTGTTGCAATACGCCTTCAGGTGCTGTTTCATTCTCATCCAAGTGAAGCAGAAGCACTTTGTCGGTTGATGCCTTTTGCCCAATCACCAAAGCCTTGCTCTGCAATGCCCTCAACGCCTCATTCTGAGCAGTCTTTTCGGCGATGACTTGATCCACGCTCTTCCCACATTGCGAGACCATCTTGTCGGCTTGCCCAATGATTCTTCCATAGGCGATAGCGTCTAAACCCAATTCGGGAAGTGCGAGCGTAGCATTGGCCATCTCCAAACCCATCAATGACATCGGTGACTTGACCGTCTTTCCGTCAGCGATGATTTTCTCGTTTTCAGCGATTATAGTATTGATGGACAGTCGATTGCCGCGATCATCAACAAACGAAACCGCCTTGTAGTACTCACCCTCGTCACCTTGAAGATAAGTTGTAGACAGAGAATAGGACACACCTGTGCGCTTTTCGTAATTTTTGGTGGCCTTCCAAATGGCATCGCAATTCTTGAGATAATCATCGATATATTTGTTTCTTGAGAGTTTCGGCATCTCCCAAACGATGGCTTCCTCTTCCCTTTTCTGTTTTTCCTTTTTCTGCTTCTTGGTGGGTTCAGATGTTTTTTTCCCTTCGCCCTTGCTTGCCGATTTACTGACGTTTGCTGGCTGTTCACAGGGTTTCTTACTCACCGTCATGTCATAAATCACATATTGCCCCGAGCGCACGTCGCCGCACTGTAGCCAAAACATGAGTTGCTCGCAATGGTTGATAGGGACAGTATAGGTGGTGGGGGGCATCTTGTCGGTCAGTGTGATTTCGGCCACTTGATGTTGGTCAGCGATGACATAAAGGGTTACGGGAGGAGCCTGTTTCTTGCCACCGATCTGACTGTCGAAGGGGTCGATATACTCGCTCTTGTTGGCCACGGTGAAGGTACAGGACTCATATTCGCGATATGGATTGAAGGCAGCACACGACGACTGGTGTCCTTTGTCGTCGGTCACGGCAAGGTCGATGCCTGCAACGTAAGTCGGTGTAAACATAAGGCAGATTGCCTTGGTGATGGTCATATCTTCGAAGCCGAGCGGGATGTTGGTTTCGAGCATAATGCCTTTGTAGATCTTGCTACCATCCTTCATCTGGAAAAACTCTTTTTGGGAGCTTCCGTTTTTGAAGCAGTCGTTGAAGTCGAAGTTGGTTAGGCTACTCAGGTAGCGTCCCACGAAGTGGAAATAAGGTCGTTGGCACAGGTCGATGAGGTCAACGGTCTCAGGGCATTCGGGTTTATCGTGGACGAATAGGTTGTGAGGTACGATCTTGCCGCGGTAAAGCACCACATCGCCAATGCCGAAATAGACTTGCTTCGACTCGCCGTTGCCGGGTTTTTCGAAACGCAGCGTGCGGCATTTGTTGAGTGGAAGTTCAAAATACTGGTTTGGCCAAGTGGCATGAATCACGGTCTCGAGGATGAGGTGGTCGTCGGCATAGACGCGGATGATGTCATCGTCGAGGACGCGGTGTTGCGTCAGGCAGCCAGCGGTGAAAGTGACGTAGTCGAACTCTCCGGCGAGGTCGAAGGTGGCGTAGGAGTTGATGTTGTCGTCGAAGAATGTCGTCCCCGTAGTGAGGATGAATCCTTCCCAGAACTTCTCGCCGCCCATGGAGAAGGTACGGTGTTTGGTGGAGCCATCGAAATAGGTGTCTTTATTTGAAGAGACGCCCCTCACCGAGAATGGCCTGATGTTGGAGCACATCCGGCAAGGATTTGGCAACTGCGACAGGCGTTCTTTCGAGCCGTTGGCCATCCCCGCTTGTGGGATGTCGGGGTCGCCCTGCGGATAGGCAAAGATATCGACTACTCCAAAAACGATACCGCCGTTTAATTCGCTGGCCTCGTCGATGCTGTGGAATGAGAGGTTCTCGACACCTTTCACATCGATGACAACTTGCTCGGCGAGGTCTTTTTGCGTTATTCTTTTCTCGTAAAGTATCTTGCCGTCGCCTTTCACGGTGAGCCAGCCCGAGGCGTTGGAACTTTGGTTGTCGCGAGGCCCGACGATGAACGACACCTTGTCGTATTTCCTTTGCAGCCAGAAATAGGCCCAAGCCTTGTTGTGACCGCTCAAGGCTTGGTTGGCTGTGAACTGCAGACCTGTGGTATAGGTCACGCGGTTCACACTAATCGACTTGACATGGTGACAGTCCTCAACTTCCTTGTCAATGATGGCATCAACCCAACCGCTATGCCTGATATAGTGAGGAAACAGCTGTTCGACCAGTTGTATCTTCTTGCCGTTGTGAATATTCTCGAGAGGCTTGCGTGTAGGCACTGGCGTCTCCCCTGCCTTCCAAAGCTTCACGGCACCAAAGCCAAGGTCTGTCTCGCCTTGGGGAAGGTCGAAGCGCAACTGATTGACACCTTTGATGTCGATGGTGTATTCCTTCGGTGCGTCATGACACCAAATCACCTCGTCGAGGAGAATTTCGCTGTCGCCTCTCACCGTAAGCACGATGTTGCTATTGTCGCCGGCTGAGTTGGGGCTGTTTTTGCCTCCAGGCCCGACAACGAAGCTCATCTTGCTATAAGCGCCCTTAAGACTGAACTCTGCAAAACCAGTTTTGTCGCCACTGATGAGGCCGCCCTTCCCTGAGCGAAGCGCAAAGCCACCCTTGTAGTTGTAAACGGCAATCTTGAGATTCGCGGAACCTTTGGTGGGATAGGCTTCATACAGGTAAGAATTGGTTGGTTCATACTTGTCGGTGAGATAGGTTTGGGCTTTTGCTAAATTACTGAAAGCAAACAATATGCAAAGCGGCAAAAAGAAATGTAAAGCTTTGTTTTTCATGGTAGTTATTTTGTGTTTTGTCAAGATTCAGAATGAGAAAAGGTAGCATTTGGTGTATTGCCAACGACGATTCAGCAAGTCATCCTTAGAAATCAGGAAATTGAGCATCCCACAGTCGTAGAAGCGGAGGTTCCAGTCGTCGCTTTCGTCGATTTGCAGGAGCGACAACATCTCAGGCATGGCCGCGCGCACCTCGTCGATGTAAGGCTCGCCAAGCAGACGGGTGCTGTACTCTGGCTTCGCCTCGTAGGTGAAGGTGATGCTTTCGGCAGGCAACCCGAACGGCGACCCGTCTTCACAAACGATTCGGTGAGTGTGCAGCTCCTTGCAGTCGGGGGCATAAAGCACCTTGAAGCAAGGCGCTTCCCATTCGCCCATGCCGGGTGACACGATGGCGTCAAGGTTGCCGAGGAAATAGTCCAGAGCGGCGAAGAAATAGAGCATCCCTTCGTGCGGGAGCAGATTCTCTTTGTCGAGAGGCGCTATCTCGTCGCAGCGGATCTGGCAGATGAACGTGAGCGGGTCGGTGTATTCGTCGCCGTCGTCGTTGACAGGCACTTCGGGATAGTCGAGGCTGTCGGGCATGTCGGGGAAGCCCCACCATTTGCTTTTCCCGAACAGGTCGGCATCGTTTTTTTGTGTGGTGATCTTGATCATGGCCTACAATTTTCCAAGAATGATTGAAACATTGTCGTAACCGCCTGCTTCACAGGCTTTTTCTTTCAGCAGCTCGGCCAATCCGTCAGCCATGCCCTGTTCGGTGATACCTTCGTTCAAAACGGCTTCAATCTCGTCGTCGGTCAGCATATCGGTGAGTCCGTCGGAGCAAATCAGGATCACGTCGTTTTCGCCGAGTTTGTTGGTGATGTCGTCGATGAGGATCTTGCCGTTGAGTCCGCCGCCGATGCAGTTGAGGAGGGCTTTGCTGGCCAGCGGATTGCCGGAGATGCCACGCTCGGTTTGGTCGGTGGTGAGTTGTTTCAGCAGCCCACCCCGGAAGCGGTAGGTGCGGCTGTCGCCCGCGTTGAGGAGGTAGATCTTACCATAGTACCACACCACGCCCGTCAGGGTGCAGCCCATAGGCCGCGCCTGACCTTGGTCGAAAGCCGCGTTGTTGAGTTTGAAGGAGATGTATTTGCCGGCCTCGTCGATGTCATTGCTGAACGTGTCGGGCCTGATCTCGTTCATGGCGAACTGTTCCTTCAATTCGGAGAGTGTGATTTCGCTGGCTTCCTCGCCTTTTTCATGGCCTCCCATGCCGTCGGAAACGAGCAGGTAGAAGACAGCGTTTTCCTGCACGTCGACAGTGAGGTTCATGGCATCGTCGCGGAGGAAGACACCCCCGATGGAAAGGGCGTCTTCGTTGTTTTCGCGCACCCTTCCTTTGTCGCTAATCGCTTGAATGTCTATTTTCATTGCACTTTGAAGTCTATGGTTGCTATGGTTAATTCATCACCTATATGTATCGGTGCTCCAACGCCGGCGGTGAGTCTCACGCCGTTGACGAAAGTGCCGTTGGTGGAGCCGTTGTCGACGACCATCCATCCCATCGGTGTTTTTGAGAACGCTCCGTGCTTGCCGGATATGTATTTGCATGAGGCGAACTCAGGATAAATGCCCGACGTGCGCCCAAACTGTCCCTCACGCAAAGGCAACACCCAGCCGTTGCCGACGATTTTGGTAGGGCCGGCTGGCGCATTCGCTCCACTGATTGCCGTGCCTTGCGGCATGTCGCTGTCCTGCTGCGGCTGTTGGGGAATTGTTTGTGGTTGCTGGGCAACTGCTTGCGGCTGTTGGGCACTGCCGTTGAGGTATTTCCTTCCCGGGACGAGGTCGCTGCCGCACACTGGGCATTCGCGTCCTCGGTTGGGTTTGGGGCGTTTGCACTCGGAGCACCACATCAGCTCGGTGCCGCATTGGTCGCAAAAAGCGCTGTCGTCGGGAATCATGGCCCGACAGCTGGGGCATTGTATCATATCACATCCTCCATTTTAATCGTTTTACGTTCTTCCGCAGTAGGCGCGCCGCCTTCTTCGGCGAGGCGGGCGGCCAGGTTGCTCTTCACCTCGTCGAAGAGGTTGCGGGCCTCGCGACCGTTGCCGAAAGTGCGGCCTCGGGTGTTGTACATCATCGTGAGCTTGCCGCGCACAGCGTTTTCGGCCATCGGGTCGAGGGTGTATCCGCCCTTGCGGGCATGAATCATGAAGATGTCGAAAAGCTCTTGCGGTGAGTAGTCGTCGAACACGATGCGGTTCTGTTTGGGGAAGCGCGACTCGAAGCCGCTGTTTTCGGCCAAGAACTGTTGCATCTCGAAGGAATAGCCGGCGGCGATGCAGACGAACTTGCCACGGTCGTTCTCGAGCCGTGCGACAAGTGTTTCGAGGGCGCTGCGACCAAATTGGTCTGAGGCGAGCTGATATGCCTCGTCGATGAAAAGTATGCCTCCCATGGCACTGTCAATCATGTGCGAGGTGATGGCCTCGGTGTCACCCACATATCTTCCGACAAGGTTAGCCTTTCCAACCTCCACGACGTTGGGCGACGGGAGCGCACCCATGGAATAGAGTATCTTGCCCATGAGCCGAGCCACCGTGGTCTTGCCAGTGCCGGGATTGCCGAGGAAAAGATAGTGTCCGAGCGGAATCTCGGGGCGACGGTTCTCAACGCGGGCACTCTCAATCTCGTTGTTGATGGTATGGGCGAGCTTCGTGAGCGATGCCTTGACGCCACCAAGACCGATGAGTTGGTTTAGTTCTTGGAGACATTCGTCGATCGACACCTTTTCTGGCTCCACGTAGGGAATGTCGTCGGCGTAGGCAGTATAGGCGGTTTGAAGGATTTCGGGCGTCCATTGGTCGTAGGGCACCGAGGCGACGCGATTGTTGATGTTGGTTTTGGTTTCCGCAACCTTTTTCATGGCCTCGCCTGCGTTGCCAAACTTGTCGTCTTTCATGGCCACCATGTTGCGGAACATGTTGAGTGCCTTCATGCGCACGGTGTCGTCGGCGAGGGTGAAGTTGTATTTCTTGGCCTTGGCTGCTCTCTCGTAGATTTCGAGAAGTTCCTCGGCGGTGTAGTCGTCGATGTGGATGGTGTGCGAAAAACGCCGCTTCAGTCCGGGGTTGGAGTTCATGAACGTGGCCATTTGCTTGGGATAGCCTGCGCAGACGACGACAAACTTGCCCGCCTCGTTCTCCATGCGCGTCATGAGGGTCTGCACGGCCTTCTTGCCTTCCGAGCTGGTGCTGCGACCCGCCTCGTCCATCGGTTCGAGGTCATAGGCCTCGTCGAGGAAGAGCACGCCGCCCATGGCCTCGTTGATGGCCTTGTCCATGTTCTTGTCGGATTCGTTGACATACATTCCGATGATGTCTTTCGGCACCTTCTCCGTCACCTTGTCGGTGCTGGTCACGCCGAGGGCCTTAAATATCTTGCCGAAGATGCGTGCTACGGTAGTCTTGCCCGTGCCGGGGTTGCCCGTGAGGATGAAGTTGTACTTGGTGAGTCCTTCCTGCGCCTCCCCCATCTCGATCAGTTGCTTCTGCACGGCAATCTCCTGAGCGATACGGCGGATGGCGTCTTTCACCGACTTCATGCCCACAAAGCCATCGAGTTCCTTCATTACGTCGTCGACAGATATTTCTTTGGCGTTGTCTTCGCCAACAATATCGGTATAAGTGAGAATTTGGTCATTAGCCCCGTGCTTGCTGTGGCGTTTGGTAGCAGCGTCGAAAAGGTTGCGCACCTCGCGGGCGTTGCCGAAAGTGTCGCTGCGTTTCAGATACATACGGTCGAACACTTTAGGGAGCATTTCCTCCGCTTTTGCGTCGAGGGTGAAAACGCCTGCGTCATCGACGTTACTGACGAGCATTTTGCGGAAGAGCTGTTCCAGCTCGCGTGCCGTATAGTCGGGGAACTCGATGGTGACGTTGCAGCGCGACGGCAGTCCGGGGTTCATCCTTATAAATTCGCCCATTTCCTTGGTGTAGCCGGCCATGATGCACACGAATTCGCCTTTGCGGTTTTCGAGAAGGGGTAGTAGCGTGTTGACAGCATCAAGGCCAAAACCGCCAGTGCTGCCGTTGTTGCCCATCAGGGCGTATGCCTCATCGATGAACAGCACTCCTCCCATAGCCTTGTTGACGTAGTTCTTCACGTTGGCCTCCGAGTCTCCCACAAACTGTCCGATGAGGTCTTTTCCCGAAATTTCCACAAACTGTCCAGTAGGCAGAGCTCCTATGGCGTTCAGTATCTCGCCAAACTTGCGGGCGAAAGTGGTCTTGCCGGTTCCTGGGTTGCCAGTGAACAGGTAGTGGTCCTTCAACAGTTTTTCCTTTGCACCTTTCTCCTTGCGCTTATTGACGTTGCTCACGATGGCCCTGATTTCGTCTTTCACGCTTTGCAGACCGATGTAGCCGTCCAACTCCCTGAAAATCTGTTCCTCCGTCTTGGGGACGAAAGTTTTTTCATCCTCAATGTCGACGGCTTCGATGGTGTCGCTGCCACGCAATTTGGCGCTGACGCACAAGTCGTTGGCCACTTTTTCGGCAAGGCGACCGTTGACGTAGGTCAGCTCTTTCTGCCGCATATACCATGAGAAATGAGCACGCAGCTTGGGCAAGGCTTCGTCGGCAATGTCCATGTGTTTCTCTTTCTTCAGCAAGGCCGAAGTCAGGCTGACGAGGTCGTCGATGGAGAAGGAATCCAGCTGGAAGCGGAACTCGAAAAGTCCTGCCACATCCTTGTTGTTCTCAAGGAAATTGGTCATGTCGTTGATGTCGCCGCTCAGGATGACGATGGGGGCTTTGCCGTTCTTCATCTTGTCGAACAGTTTGTCAAGCTCGCCCACGCGGTCGGCCTTGGTGATGGACAGCAGTTTTTGGGCGTTGTTGATGACCAATATCCCGTTTTGCAGGGCCGAGATGTTCTCGTCGAACTTGCCGAGAAACTCGTTCCATTCCGAAGCGGCCACCTCCTTGACGGGCTTGTCGGTAAGCCCCGCCTTGACCATCATGTCGGCGATGCTCTTGGCCATGTAGTGCTTGCCCGTGCCTGCATCGCCCATGATGAGGCAGTCGAGGCCCACACGGTTGCCCATCGAGGCGAGTTGCTTGGCCACTTTCAAGGTCTTGGTCAGTTTGTCGAACTCGGCCTGCATGGTTTTCTTGCCGATGATGCCTATCTCGTCGGCGACGGTTATCTTCTCACCGCAGAAACGACAGAATTTCGCCTCGTCGCGGTTGGTCTTTTGGCATTTTTCACAGGTTTTCATGGTCTTTGCACAGATTGTTTTAGAATATCACTTCTTCCGTTGTCTCAACCTTTTCTTCTTCCTTGTTCATGGCGTTTTGGCTTTGCCTTTCTTCCTTGTATGTGGCATTTTGGCTTGGGCCTTCTTCCTTGGTTGACGCTTGGGTATTGCTCTTTGCCTTTTTTGGCTCCTGTTTGGCAGGTTTTTTCTCTCTGGCGTGTTTCGCCTCGGGGTCAAACATCTTCTTCATGGTCTTGTCGCCCACCACGCCGTCGGCGGTCAGTTTGTTGTCCTTTTGGAAGGCTTTCACGGCGGTACGTGTGGCGGCATCGAAGGTGCCGGAAGCCTCGCCCTCAAAGTAGCCCAACTGCTTGAGGCGTTTTTGCATCGCTGTCACGGCCTCGCCTTTGCTGCCTTTAGAGAGGTTCCCCGTCAGCACGGGCATGGCGATGGTTTCTTCAGCTTCAGCCGCTTTTTCCTCGACTTTGTCCCAGCCAAAGGTATGCGCTATCTTCTGCATGAACGGGCTTTGCGTTTCCGTTCCGCCACGCGGCAAAAGCAGGCTGAAACTCCAAAGCAACAGAGAGGAACCGATGAATATGAGGACATAAAGGCGACGGTTGGTGAGGTCGTTTTTCCACGCGTTGATGTATTTGTCGTCAACCATGCCGCTGATGGATGAGTCGAACTCGGTTTCGTCGCTGTAGGCGTAGTAGAGCGGTTCCAGTATGTATTCCTCGAAGCCGGGCTTGTCGAATTTGCGGGCTTTCTTGGCGTATTCGCTCTTGTTGAAGACGGTCAGGAGGGTGAACGTGATCAAGGCCGCCAACACGACGATGAGGTAGAAATACAAGATGTACTGCCCAAGGAATTTCACCAAGAAGAAAAGCACGGCGGCACCCACCACGCCTATTATGATAGGTATCAGGCAGCCGTCGGTGTCGAGGACGAAATAGAGGATGGCGCCCACGACCAGTCCGACCGGCCAGATCCAGTTCTCCAGCTTGAAGCCCGACGTGTCGAGCGTGGGGTGCATGATGATGTTCACCACGAGCACTATGGCGAGCGCAGCAAGCGGCAGTACGCCCAAAAGCATCGACAGCAGGAACTGCGTCGCGTTGCGTCGGCTCTGCTTGGCTATCTTGCCCTTGCCCTTGCTGACGATGCTCTTGACTTCGTCGGCGGCTTCGTCGAAACGCTTCACAGCGGTGTCGTCGGGGTCGATTTTGCTGACGTCCTCAAGGTATTCGTGCAGGAGTTTCTCGTAGGTGAACTGCGGCTTGAGGTTGGCGTTGGGGTCTTCGTGGTGCTGCACCGCGAGCCAGCCCCGCAAGCCGCGTTCCTCGTATTCTTTCTTGAGCGTCTTTTTCGAGAATCGGAACAGCTCGCTCACCGTGGTGACGTCGGCGTCCTCGTCTTCGAGATGGTAGACAGGGTCGATGCCGAAGCCCTTGATGACCTTCATCCATGCCACCTGCTGGAGATAGTCCTCGTCTTTGGGTCCGGCTTTCTTTTGGTTGTCGTCGCTGTCATAATCAAGGCAATACTCCATCCAGTCGATTTGCTTGCGGAAACGCTCGCCCTTGGTTTTCATGAAATCGATGACGTATGAATCCTCCGACCCCAACCTTTTGAAATTGAAGGTGATGCCTCCGACCGCGTTGATATTGAGATAGCGATATCGGGTGTCTTTTTTCTGCTTGTCATTATCGTAGTCCCAAATATTGCCTTTGCACTTGTTCCAACAAATATTATAGACATCGTTCAGCACTTTGCCAATGCCTTCGGCGGTCATAGCATAATGCGGGTCTTGGGGATCGTTGCAAAGGTTGATGTCCGAAAGCAGGTCGATGGTTTGGATGCGAAGCATGTAATCGTTAGGCAAGGCGTCGGCCAGCTTGGGGTCGCGTATCCTGACCCATTCCGTAAACTTTTGGCTTTTAATGGATTCGTCGGTGTCATATGTCGCCGTTGCATGGCTGTAGAAGTCGGCGACTTCCTTCAAAGTGCTGGCTTTGCACGTCACTTTATTCCCTGTTTCCTTGTCGTTTCCTTCGAGTTCAAACGGTCTTTCGTCCCAGAGGGCATATATGGCCGCAATGACACCGGCGTTTTGGTCGTAGGGGTAGCGGTTTTCGACGATGTCCTCTAATCGGGCTTGCAGTCCGGGATTGTCGGAGAACCAATTTTTGAATTGGCCTTTGTAAAGGTAACGCGCCGCGAGTACGAGGTCGTCCGCCATGAAGTCGGTCAGGTCTTCAAAGGTGTGTGCCGTCTGGTGTTTCGAGGCGTTGTAGACGATGTTGAGGTCGGCCTGTATCTCGTCTTCCTCGACTGGCACGTCCTGTCCGTCGTCGATGAAGGCTGCTATCGACTTGAAGTCCCAACGTTTTTCCGGGCTTTTGATGAGCAGTCCCCTCACGACGCGGTTGAGCGGGTCGGGGATGTCGTCGGGAATCTCTATTGCACCTCTCATTTTGCGCAGCGAGTTTTCTTCTTCGGCGCGCTTGAAGGGCTTCTCGCCCATCCACATCGAGAGTATGGTCATGCCGAGCGAGTAGAAGTCGGCCTTGGGGGTCATCTCGCTCGAGATGCTCCCGTCGTCGTTCATGGTGGCGTTGTCTTCCTTGTAGATTTCGGGGGCGGCGTAAATCGGGGTGCGGTTGCGGCGCGTGACGCAGTATTTTCGCATGATGCCGTTGGTGGTCTCGGTTTTCAGCAGGTCGGCGATGCCGAAGTCGCACAGCACGCAGTTCCAAGTGGCGGGGTCTTTGATGAGGATGTTGGCGGGTTTCACGTCTTTGTGGAGCACGTTGGCCTGGTGCATCTGGTCGAGGGTCATGGCGATGCTGTAGGCGATGAGGAGGATGGCTTGCGCTTTCTTCTCGTGCTTGGGGTCGGCGGGGAAGTTGAAGTCGATTTGTGCCGCGCTTTTGCCTTCCACAAACTCCATCAACTCGAAGGTGTCGCCAAAGTCCACAATGTCAACGATGTAGTCTTTGCTTTTCAGCGGCTTCAAGGCTTCCAGCACTTTCTTGTTGGTACGGAATCCGGGGTGACAGAGTTTCAAGGCGTATGACTTGTTGCCTTCCTTCACTTGGAAGATCTCGCCTTCGGTGCCGCTGTCAAGACATGCCGTTATGGTGCAGTTGTGGCCGCCCACCGCCACGTTGTCGCCCACTTGGTGCGTAAACCCTGATGCCGACTGGCCTTGGGGTCTTGCAGCCCCTTTCGGCACGGCGGTCTTTTCGGGCGCTGTTGCTGTTTTCTCGGGTGCCGTTACTGTCTTTTCAGGAGCAGTCGCCGTTTTCTCCGGGGCGGTCGCCGTCTTTTCGGGAGCAGGCGCAGCACTCTCGGGTTTCATCTGCGACGCGAGGTCTTTCAGCGACCTTTTAGGGTTGTTGTTATTGTTGTCCATGCTTGTTATTTAATTTGTTATGTTTCTTTTTTTTTGTCTCGCGTCCCGCGTCTCGCAGTCCCGCGTCCTAATCAATCCTCTTATACACTTTCCGCGGTTTCTCCACTTCCTCTTCGCGTGTCGACCAAACATCGACGGTCCTTGTGGTCCAGTACCCGCCATATTCCCTAACGAGACATTCTTCCGGGCTTCTGTGGAAAACCTGGCACCGGTTGCACACCCATCCCATTCTTTCAATTTGTTGGGAGATGTATGAGACGGTCACTTTTTCCTTGTAGGTCTCCATGACGGCCACCTTTCGGGCGGTGGAGTAGTTGCGTTGCTCTTGGGGCGTGCTTCCCGCCGGAGGCACCATCGATTCCAGCACTTTGTTGGCTTCTTCCACCATGCGTTGGTATTCAGCCTGTATCTCCTCGCGGCTGCGCGAACTGCTTTGTTTGGGCTGCGCCTTGGGTTTTTCGGAGGGTTTGAAACCCACCTTGCCCATCAGTTGGCGCAGGCGCAGCTCTTTCTCGGTCGGCTCGTGCGGGGTGTCGTCGGGGGTACCGTCGTCATCGGTGGCGTTTTGCATCTCGGCTTCGAGTTCGGCCATCTTGACCAAGATGCTGACGGCTTCCTGCACCTTGGGGTCAGCCTTGGCCTTCTCTACGGCCTTGCGGGCGGCACGCGAGAGCGGCCGGTTGCACTGTCGGCAGAAACTCCTGAAATTGAGGGCGCCGCAATCGGGGCAAGTGACACCGTCGGAGGGCATCCCGCACTCAGGGCAGTCGATGTCGATGGCGGTCATGCTTGCGCCACAAAAGGTGCAATATTCCACGAGCCTATGGCCACACGCGGGACAAATCTCGTAATCGGCCTCAACCGTTGCGCCGCAATATGGACAATCTCCCGAACCGACATTCCCATTGACGTTGGCATTGGGCTTTACGGCCTTTTGCATTTGCTCGTCGGCCCGCACACGAACTTGCTCTCTCTCATTAGTTTCCATGGCTTGCTTTTTTAGTCGAACATCACTCTCGGGTTCATCTGTTGCGGGTCGCACCACTCAATGCCACGTTTGGCAAGCACACCGCGTTTGGCACTCCAATAGCCGAAGCAAAAGCCCATGCCGCGCGGCGCATCGCCCAGCAACGCATCGGTCTCGGCCTCTACCTCTTGGTTGATTTCCTCCCACAGCGGGGTGCGTTCTATCTCGTCGAACTCCAAATGGCGGTGCGGGTTTTTCTTCTTGTATTCGCTGTAGCTGACGTTTTCGATGTCGATAAAACGCTCCAGTTCAGCGATGTGCTCCATCACATCCTCTTCGGTGAGGTCGTCCGGCTTCTCCTCCGACATTTGCAGCTGCTCCAACTCGTAGCGGAGCATCTCCAACGTGAAACGCGGCGCGTCGTATTCCGAGAGTTTTTCCACCACCTTCTCGCAGCCCATGGCACGGCCAAGCGGGCCTTCGTCGTCGCCCACTTGCTTGATGAGTTCAAAGGTCTCCTTCGCTATCGCGAGGTTCTTCCAGATGCGCATCTCCTCGGCGTTCTCGCGCATCAGCTCCACGTTGGCAAGGATAGTCTCCACCAGTTGTTCGCTATTGCCTGTGTTTTCCATTGTTTTTTTTTACTTAATTGGTTTACAATAGTTTAACTCAATCCTCCTCATCGCCTTCCAGCTTGAACCTGACGCGGGAGCGAATGTCCGTCGGCACCTGCCGACGGTCGACAAACTGCCATTCGTCGATCATGTAGCCGCCGTTGCACTTGATGTTCAGCTCCACAGCGTCCTTGATGGGATACATCAGGTCGTTGGTTGTGGAGAAGGCGCAGCTGTCGGGACAAACGACAAAGAGCCTGTCGCGGCAGAGGTTGCATTCTTCAAGCACCTCTTCGACGTCGGCGAGTTTCACCGTGAGGGTCTTCGGCTCGGTGTCGTCGTCATCCGTCACGGGAACCGTCTCTTCCCCATCCTCTTCCGATTCCTCATCGTTATCTATCAGGTCGGGGTCGTCGTATTCCTCGAAGGCATCGTCATCCGTCGTTCCCTCGATGGCTTTCATCTCTTCGTCGGTCGGGTAGCGCGTCAGTCCGCCAGTGGCTGCATTGAGCATTTGGGTAAGTTTGTAAAAGAATTTCAACCCATTGATTGGCAATAAGTTGTATTTCTCGTTTTCGAGCAAGAGTATTACCGTGCCGCGTATTTCCATGCCGTGTCCGTAAAGGAGCGTACCAGGCATGTTGTCGGGCAGGTTTTTGGCATAGCCGTCGCGGTCGACCGCCATGGCGATGTGGTAGCCTTGATGCTCGCCACGGCACAGCACTTTGGTCATGCGGTTCAACGGCTCGGAATAGTGCACGATGTCAACGCCGTCGGCACCGATGAGTTCGGCGAGGTCGGAAAGCGACTCAAACGCGTCGTCCTCCACTTCGGCGGCATAGAAATACCCCTGCGGGTAAACCTTGATGACACCTTTAGCGTCGGGATTATCATCGTTGGCTGTGCCTTGCTCGTAGTATTTCGGCAACCAAAGTCCCTCGATTTCCTCTGCTTGCTCGGGGAAAAAATTCGACACATACGCCCGTGCCACCTTCTCAAGAGCCTCGTCGGAGATGTTGTCGCCGCGCAACGATTGCAGGTACAGTTTAGTGATGTCTTTTTGGCTGGCTCGCAACTCATCGGGAATGTCTTTCTCCGTATCGAGTATCGTCGCAAGCAACTCACAGCAGAGGGATTCGCCCAATTCACAGCCGCGCTTGGCGATGCGGATGGCCTCGGCGTTATTGGTCTCATAGCCCATTTGACCAAAATACAGATAGTAGGCCAACAGGTAGCAGGCCCATCGGTCGTAATGCTCTATGGCATAGCGCAATCCGTTGTCAATCTCTTCGTGCAGCTTCGTTTGCTCCTCCTCTGGGAAAGTCTCAAACTCCTCCTGCGACATGTAGCTCGCCAAAGCCCTGTGGCAGTTCACCGCGCCTTGGGCCTTTCCCTCGTCGGCATATTTGCGGAAAAGCGCCTTGTCGCCGTTATCATAATAGTGTTTGGCAAGGGAGTAATAGCTTTCGTTGTTGCCCCTCGCAATGGACTTCTTGTAACACTTGATGGCTCCTTCTTCATCGCCGGTTTCCTTGAGGGCCAAACCCAACAAATCCCAATAGAGGGGGTCGCAGTCGGGGTATTTTTCCAGATGCTTCTGCAAAATGTCGGCTGACTCTTCCGGGTCTTTGGGGAATCCATAATCGCCATAGATGGTGTTGTAAAGCGTCAGGTACTGCGCCAATTCGCTGTTTTCCGTTTGCGCCTTGTACATCAGGAAGGCGTGCATCTCATGATTGGCCCTGTCCGTTTCCGTTGTCCCGTCGTAGTGCATCTGTGCCAAGGCAGCGAAGGCGTCGGCCACAAAGCCGTAGTTGGCGGCAAGGAGCAGTTTTTCTTCCGCTTCCTTCAACGAGTTGCCGTCGGGGTTGGCATAATAGAGCCATCGTCCGTAGCCGTAGCAGGCATAGTAGTCGTCGCTGTTTTTCAGGCGTTCCACCATCTCGGGCGAGATGCTCAGCGTGCGCCAACGGGTGAGGAAGTGTTGCAGAAATTCGCGGTCGTGAGTGATTTCAAATGTTGTTTCCATAGTACATTGATTATTGTTTGTTACATCTTTCCAAGTCAGTTCAAGCGAATAGTCATCGCCGTCATAGACGCAGCCGTCGCTCCACTCGCGGCCTTCTATCTCGGCGGTGTAGCGGACGGTTTCGCCGGGGCGCAGCGTCTTCACGTTGCCGTAGTAATCGGTCAGCGTGACGCAGTCCTTCTCGATACGGGCTATTTTGATGTCGCCAAACCCGCTGAAGGGCAGCCTGTCCAACTTTGCCTCAAAATCTTTTTCCTCGTGTTTCCACCCGCCTTGGCTGCTGATCGACCACGACGAATGTCCGTGCCGCGCATGAAGCACGACCGGCCCATCGACGGCATTGGGTTCCTGATAGAGACCCTTCACGAATGTGCCTTCCTGACGAATACCTGCTTTGGAGTTCTCGAATACCCCCTTTCCATGCACCAACCCTTCGTGGAACTCACCCTCGTAACGTTGTCCCTCGGTGGCGAAAGCATCACTCGTGAGGACACCGTGACCTTCGGGTCTGTCATTTTTCACCTCACCGTCATAGACCCAATCACCACTGACATATACAATGTACCCGTCCTGCCATACCAATGCCCTATTCTCGCCTTTGCCAAAAGGCTCAGGAAGTGTCAAGTACTTGGCGGCGCGAGAGTCGCGTTTCCAATCTTCGGCTTTCGTGAGGTTGCCGTTTTCCCAATGCTCTTCACGAAATCTCTGCGTCGCGGCGCAATGCATGGTGAGGTAGCCGTCGTAAGGCTTCAACGACTTCAGGCCCCAGTTCCACATGTCGATGCTGTCGCCGTTGGGGAGCCAGACGGTGATGTCGGTGTGTGGCTCGTAAATGTGGTTATTGTAGTCGTTGGAGGTGTAGCGTCCGCCTCTTTGCACGATGCGCGTGCCGTCCATGAGCGTAAGGGTGAGCGTCAAGCAGTTCTCGTCGGTTGCGGTGATGTCGTAGGTCTTCACCTCCGCTTCGCGCTGCCGCTCGCCGGCGTACCATTCGATGGCGAAAGGCTTCTCGGCAAGAACCAATTCAAAGCCTATCCGCTTGTTCCTGAAGAACATGGCGATCGAGTCGTGCCCCTGCAGGTGATGGATGCGGAACACGCCGTGCAGGTCGAAGAGGGTTCGGTCGGAGCTGGTGTGGATCCAAGCCTTCTCAATATACGCGCCGTCGGCGAAGTCGTAGCGGCCTTCGGCGGCGTAGGCTGGCCCGTTGATGCTGGCGTAGCTCAAATGGAAACGGCCCTTGAAGCGGTCGCCGTTGGGGTAAGTCACCTCGCCTTCGCCGATGGGTCCGGCCAATTCCTGACGGATGGTGTCGCCAAACTGCCAGCCGCCTCGATAGATGGGTTTGTTGTCGTCCATGGTAGGTCGTTTTTTGTTTAATCATCTATGTAATAGTAAAATATCACCTCAGCCTCTGCTCCGGCTGCTTCCAGCTTGGCCTTGATAGCGTATGCTTCACCTTCGTTTTCGCAGGCTTTTACCGTTTCCATGGCAGTATCGGCCAAATGCTTGGCTTTATTCAGGTCGCAGTGCAGGATTTCCTGTATCAACTTGATGACCACCAGTTTTTTGGGGCCAGCCGACTTGAGAATCACATGGTAAGCCCCCTTGGCTTTCTCGCTTTTCGGAGTGATCGCCGTTGCCCTTTCGGAGAGCTTGACCCTTTCGTAATTCAGTTTGCTGATTTCATTTTCCACCTGCTGCCAAAACCTTCTCTTGTATGATTCAGCGAGGGCGGGTTGGTCGTAAACCGGCCCGTTGTAGGCCAATCCATAGACGGCGGCGTCCAAGGCTTTCAGCACCTCGCGCAGCTGGCTTACATACTTGAAGCCGTAAACCGTCCCATCGTTCCCCTTGTTTTGCAAACACACCACCAAAGTCTCGTAGAAAGTGTCGTTGCTGAAATTTAGCCCGGCCAAATCCCTCAGTTTATTGTAGCCGTGCGCTCCTTGCTCGTCATACGAGATGCACAGCTTCAGCTCGTTGTCCACTCCTGGCAACTCCAGATGGAGCTTTTCCGAGATTTGGTCAAGTTTTGGGGTGTCATTTTGCGACAATAGTTGTTCGGCACCAAGTTTCTTCTTCAAGTCGTCGTAGCTGGATAAAAGCCCAATCTGCTCAAAACTTATCGTGCATGGGCGGTAGTCACGATAGTCGCCGGGGATCTTCTTCCTGTCCTTCTCGAAATAACTCACGACGATGTAGGTAGGCTCTATCGTTATCACATCGGGGTCGTATTCGTTCTTCGTGGCCTTAAACCGATACCCTTGGGTATGGAACGGATAGCTGATGAAAACCTGTTCGTCAACGTCAAAAACGTACACCTTTATATAATAGTCCCTGTCCGCAGGCAAGAGGTCATTCGGAAGAAGCATCTCCAAATCGGTGAAGCCTGAAAAGTCGTAGGAGGGAAACAAATTCTGATAAACACTCAGGACGTCGCCTACGCCGTCATAGTTCCAACTATAGTTTCCGTAGTGCATAAAATCGGGATCAGGCACCGGCGAGTCGTCGTCGGCATAGTAAACGCTCGCTATGAGGCGCAACTCGCCATCCTTGCAACCGTCAACCTCGAGCGACACTTTTATCTTCGTCTGGCTCAGTCCGTCAACGAAGAGGTCGGGCTCAATCTCGACTTTTCGGATGATGGCTTGCTTGTCGGGGCGGTACTCCGAAATGCCATGGCCGTCGAGGAAATCACCGAGGCTGTCGGGGAGGCCATAGTCGTCAACCAAGCTCTTGTACTGGCCCAAAAGAACGCCGATGTCTTCGTCATCCAAGTTGACTGAAATGGTTTCGGCCATGATTGTTGAGATATGTTCCCTTTCTCTTGACCCGAGACGCGATACCCTTTCTTCACTATCATAAAAGCCCAAATTCTTCAAATAGTTGTCTTCCTGTAATTTAGAGAAGAAATCACCATCTACACAAAAATCGTTAAAGAAACCATCGATGGGATACGTTAGGGCGCAATAAGAGAAATTCGGATTCACGATGCTCCAAACGGCATAGAGGTCTTGTAAGGTGAAGCTCAAACCTTTGGGAGTCTCGCCGTAGTCATCTTCATCTTCTTCGTTTTTGTAGTCCAGCACATGGTCGGTCAGCAAGTCGGGCAACCCGGTTCGCACCACAAGGTCGTAATATTCCTCAATGTTTGCGACGTCGCAAAACACGGTGTCGCCAGGGTCTTTGGCCACGATGACATCGAGCAGCAGCTTCGACACCTCTTCCTTTTTCTCGTCGCTCATCGCGTAAAGCACCGATTCGGCCTCATCGCTGCTCATGTCTTGGGTAGTGACGTCCTCGCCGAAAACATCGTAACGTTCCCAGAAAGCCGTTTTCACCTCTTGGCCGGCATCGGTCGCGTCCCAAACCTTGAGGAACGCCGCGTTGATGGCGCAAAGCTCGCGCTGGCTGTATTTTGATTCCGTGGCGGTGTTGTTGCTGTTGTCCTGCCCGATGGTGGTGAAAGGCAAGTCACAGATTTCCATGACGTTGGCATAGATATCGTTCTCCTCATCGCTCACGTCGCCATCGGCCAAGGCGACTTCAGCGAAGAAATTCGAGGCGTATTGTTTCAGCTCGGGTTCCAATTCCTTGAGCGTTTCGTAGGCGTCTTCCAGGTCCATCCTCGTGGCGGAGTTGATGAAACGATCCATGCGGCCTTGACTCATGCCGAGCGGTGCGGCGTATTTAATGAAGATTTCCCCTTCGATTGGGGTGATGTCGCCGTCGGCGTGGGCTATCTCTTGCGCCACGCGAAACATGGCCATCAGGTCTAAGTCGGTCAGGTTGATGTTGTTATTCATACAGTTATGTTATTGTTCTTCAAATGTTTATGCGTAAGGGTCATATCGTCCGTCGTCGTCTTCAAGGTCGTCGTCTGTGTAAAGCTCGCCGCCCATGAGGTCGTAAATCTCGTCGAAGACGGCGGTGATGTCGTCGTAATAAGTGAAGCTGTAATAAGGCCGATAGCCGCTGTCGTTGCAATCCATCGGCACGAAATCGCCTTCGAGGGCAACGACCACCGCGCCTCGGATTTCATTGCCACCGTTCAGCTTGGTCGCCACAGGATTGACTTTCAAGCCTTTCTTTTCGGCATCAAGGTCATAGAACATCGTCAAGCACTTCCCGTCGTCTATTCCCACGGCCTCGGTGATGTCACGCAAGGGCCGGGCAAAAGCCACGCTGCGCGTGTCGTCGGCATCGATCAGCTGCCCGATTTCCTTGAAAGGATCTTCGAAATAGTACTTGGAAATGTCAGCCTCTTGGTAGGCGACGTAGCCGTCAGGATGGATGACGAGCACCGTAGGCTCCTTCTCATCTTTCACGAGCTTGGGCAGCGGCTTGATGTATTTGGGTAACCACTCGCGGCGTATCTCTTCCTGAATGGCTTCAATGGTGTAGAGACCTTCGTGGTAGGCTTTCACCACCTTGGCCAGTTGGTCGTCGTCGCCCAAGCGCAAGGCTTCAAGGCGCATGAAGGCCATCTGTTTTTCATTGAGTTTAGAGCCTTGGGGCGTTTCGTCGTCCTGCATATCGACGATAAGGTTGCAGCAACAGGCATCGCCGAGGCGATAGCCTTCTTGGGCATATTTGAAGGCCTTGTTGAGGTCGCGCTTGAAGCCAAGGTCGCCGTAATAGTAGTTGGTCGCGAGATAATAGGCGCAAAGGCCCTCGCCCAACTCAATGCCCCGTTTCAGCCGCTTGCTGACTTCGCGTTTCAGCTCGCGTTGCTTGTTGAGGCTCAGCTTGTAGAACGTTTCCTCGTCCATGTCGGCATCGAGGATGCAACACAGGGCGCAGCATTTCTCAATGCCTTCGAGCATCAGTTTGCGGTAGGTGTCGGCATCGCCTTCGTTCTTGTAGAGGCAGGCGAGAAAGAAGTAAGACCTTTCCTCGCCGCGCTCAATGGCTTCGTGGTACATCTTTTTGGCGTTTTCAAGGTCGTCCAAGGTCTCGTAGGCGTAGGCCATGATGCCGTACCAGTTTGGATTAAGGTCGGTGTCGGTAGCCATGCGTTGCTTGATTTCTTCAAGCACTTGCTCGGGTTCCTTGTTGGCGTTGAAGCCCCCGATGCGGTTGCGGGCCTGGCTCATCGCGGCGAACTCGCTGCCTTTTGCGACGGCCTCGTCACGCAACTCGGCGGCACGTTGCAAGTCCACGAGGCCACCAATGCCATTGCTCCACAGCAGCGACTCACCCATCAGCGCGTCGGCGCAGCCTCCTTCGGCGGCCTTGGCAAAAAGGTCGAGCGCCTTTTTGATGTCGTCGCTGCTACGGTTGTTGGCAGCAAGCCAGCTGGCGTAGCCGTACATAGCATAGGGGTCGTCGGAACTGCTCAACACCTCGATGTCAGCAGGAGTGAGGCTTAAAATGTGGCTGGTCTTGCTAAAACGGCGCAGAAAATTGAGGTCGTGGGTGATGTCGATGGCCTCCACCAGGTTGACCCAGAGCTGGAAGTTGGTGTAGTCGCGGCCGTCTTCTGTTATCTTTGAGAAATGACAGCCCCAGAAATCGGGCAGGCGAACCGTCGTGCCAGCCGACTGCAAAGTGACACCTTTCTCATCAAAGCCGACCAACTTGATGGAAGGCAAGATGTCGGAAGGGTCGTTGTAACCGATGTTCTGCCCCGCCTTGAGGTCTTTTACCAACACTTCGGTACGTTCGCAATAGTGATTCCTACAACCCAGGTCGCTGGGCCAATACTCCACGTCTATGATTAGCTTATACCAACTCATGCTATTGTTGTTTTTATTTGATTGTTAACAACTTAAAATACGAGAGCACAAAAATAAAAAAAATTATTTTCTATTTTGTATTTTCTTTGAATAAAATTTCAAAAAAAATCATACCAATCGCAAACTTGCCGCCTATGCCATGCAAAAGGACTTTGAGGGCTCGCCGGTGTGGGATACCATAAAGGATTTGGCGATTTGACAAGTTTTCGTATCTTTGCCGCACTTTTGTGAGCAACGCTATGAAATTTCCAAAACGCCTGATAACACAAACTCCTGAATGTCTGACAGAACCTGTCGGGCAGGTGCTTAATGTGATTATCTCGACGCTGTTCGCTTTGGTCTTTCTGACCGCATACGTCCCTTTTTCGGAAACGGCTTGGTTTCAGGTAGGACGTGGCCATTATTTCTTCATCACCGCCGCTTTTGTCGGTGCTGGCACTATGTTTTTGGTTCTCAGCCGGATGCTGATGAACTGGGTCATCCGAAAAAGCCGACATTTCCCCTTTTGGCTTTATCTTCTCTGGCTTTTCCTCGAAATCATGATTATTGCGGTGTGTCACACCCTGATTTCTTATTTCGAAATTCGGTCCACCGACCATAGTTTTGGCTATCTCTATGCGAAAAGCGTCCTTATCACCTTTGTCGCGTTAGCTGTGCCTTACACCGTCACCATATTGGCTATCCTGTTGAAAGACACGCAACAACGTCTTATGCTCACCAAGAGCGATACAGTAGAATCAGACGATGAGGTGATGCCCGAACATACTGAGATTATCAACTTGATGGACAATAACGGTAACCTGAAACTGTCCGTCAAGCTCGACAACCTGTATTATATCAAGGCAGAGGACAACTATATCAACGTCTTCTATCAGCGTAGCGGCAACATTGCCAGCTATATGCTGCGCTGCAAGATGCAGACCATTGCCGACAACTGCGTGGATTCCAGCAGCTTGATGCGATGCCACCGCTCCTATATCGTCAACATCAAGAAGGTGAGCGTCTTGCACAACGAAGCCGACGGTTTCGTCATCGATTTTGAGCGCGAGGGATTGGACTCTGTGCCTGTTTCCAAAACATATTCAGCCAAGGTATTAGAGGCTTTTAATAAGAAATAGGAACTTCTATTTCAGAAATAATTCCTACTGTTGCTTCTGATTAAGCAACAACACTATGTCAGAAAGAAAAGCCTCGCCAAGTGGCGAGGCTTTTCCGTCTGCTATCGTTTTCAAAATAAGTGTTTTAGCAATTCATTCCGCCGCAGCAGTGAATCACCTGGCCCGTGACATACGAACTGAGGTCGGAGGCAAGGAAGAGGGCCACGTTGGCCACATCTTCGGGGGTGCCGCCGCGACGCAGCGGGATGAGGCTTTCCCAAGCCTTACGGACATCCTCGGGAAGGGCATCGGTCATAGCGGTGATGATGAAGCCGGGAGCAATGGCGTTGTGGCGAATGTTGCGCACGCCCATTTCCTTGGCAGCACTCTTGGTGAAACCGATGATACCGGCCTTTGAAGCGGAGTAGTTGCATTGGTTGGCATTGCCTGAAACACCCACTACCGAGCTCATGTTGATGACGCTGCCACCAGCCTGCTTCCACATGACGGGCTGCACGGCCTTGGTGAAGTTGAACACCGACTTGAGGTTCACGTTGATGACGGCATCCCATTGCTCTTCGGTCATGCGCTTGAGGGCCGTGTCCTTGGTGATGCCTGCATTGTTGACGAGGATGTCGATTCGGCCAAAGTCTTTGACGATTTCGTCAACCACCTTGTGTGTCTCCTCGAAGTTGGCTGCATTCGATGCGTAAGCTTTGGCATCCACGCCCATAGCCTTCAGCTCTTTCTCGGTTTCCAAAACGACATCGTTCAGGGCGATATCGGTGAAGGCAATCTTGCAGCCTTC
>JAILDR010000156.1 GCA_024689285.1 Bacteroidales bacterium
GGCGGGGCAGTATGCCTACGACGATGAGGACGGCGGAGCAGGCGACCTCACACTCCGCTCCGGCTCGGAAGACATCAACCAACTCCTCGAGCAGAAACTCGACGACCGCCTTGCCCTGGCTGGCATCGAAGTGGTGGAAGCTCGCATCAACTACCTGGCCTACGCCCCAGAGATTGCCGCCGTCATGCTGCGTCGCCAGCAGGCTTCGGCCATCATCACAGCGCGAGAGAAGATAGTCGATGGTGCTGTCTCGATGGTCAAGATGGCCCTCGACAAGCTCTCGAAAGAGAAAGTCGTGGAGCTGGACGACGAGAAGAAAGCCGCAATGGTGAGCAACCTGCTTGTCGTGCTCTGTGGTGACGACTCGGCACAGCCCGTCGTGAACACAGGGACGCCGAATTAGCCTTGCCAAGCAGAAAGGCGATTGTAATCAACAAACTACCCAAAAGAGACGATTATGCGAAGGATTATTTTCTGCCTCCTGACTATGATGGGCCTGCTGACCATCTCCACACAGCAGCAAGACATCGAACTGGATGCCGACGGCATCATGCGAGTGAACGACCCCATCACCATCGTCTGCATCGGCAACAGCATTACCGACGGCTACAGCAACACGTCGCGCGACTGGGCATGGCCTGCACAACTCAACCGACTCCTGGGGCCTGACTACCTCGTGCTCAACTACGCCGTCAGCGGAACCTGCATGGGCAAGAAAGCCCCAACAAGCTACTGGAAGACCGACAACTACACAAAGGCAAAGGCTGCCAACCCGGACATCCTCGTGATTGCCCACGGCACCAACGATGCCGACCCCTGGCGATGGGACCAATGGGGCGAGGAGTTCCATGACGACTACCTGGACATGGTCGCCTCGTTTCGCGAAAAGGGACGCGACCCCATCCTGTATGTTGCGTTGCCAACGCAACTCTTCTCCAAACCAAAGGAAAAGCAAAACCACTACATCGAGGACAAGGTCATACCCAAGATAAAAGAGATAGCAGCAGAACTGGGCGTCAAGACCATCAACTTCCACACGCATCCGCTTGACCGTCCCCAACTCTTCCCCGACAACGTGCACCCCAGCGACCAGGGCGCAGCTCTTATGGCTGAACTTGCCAGGGACATCATAGCCGGTCAGCAACAGCTCAGCGCTCAAATCAAGGTGAAGAAGGGAACCGTAGTCAGCCCCACGATGGTCGTCGTCGAACCAAAATCTTCGGTAGAACTGATACCCGAGGCTCCTACCTCAGGCTCTTGGCTCTGGACCGGACCGAATGGCTTTACCGCAAAGAAAAGAGTGCTGAGCCTCAAGAAACTCACCTCAGGCGGCGTCTATACGGTCCGTTTCCAGGACAACGAAGGCAACCGCAGCATCCTCAGCTTCCTCGTAAGCATACGCGGACAGAAAGCCGGAAGCATCATGCCGCACATCTGTATCGCTGGCAGCAGTTGGCAACAGACCACCACCCTGAGCGTCAGGCCCGGACAGGACGTCACCTTCGGCCCCTCCTGCAGCGCAGGCAACGACGCAGGCACATGGAGCTGGCGCGGACCTAACGGGTTCTTCTCCGCAAGCCGCCAGATGACCATCAACACCATGACCCCCGCCAAAGCAGGCCGGTACGGCGTCACCTATACCGATGCACAGGGCCGTCAGACCTCGGCCGTTTATACCATCAAGGTAGAAGGCGAACCAGCCTGTCCCCTGCTCGTCTCCCACATACGGGGCGAAAGCGGCTGGAAGCAGACCAACACGATGGCCGTGAAGAAAGGAGCGTCCGTCACCTTCGGTCCGCAACCCCTGAACGGCAAATGGACATGGACAGGTCCCAACGGCTTCCGCTCCAACGAGCGGCAGAACCAGCTCCTCGACTTCAACGCCGACAAGGCAGGGGAATACGTGGGAACCTATACCAACGAGGCCGGCTGCCAGGACCAGCTGGTGATAACCCTGACGCTTGAATGACGCTTGAATAAGACAAAACTGTCCGCATAGCATCAGCCTTCCCTCACTTGCAGGGGAGGCTTTTTTCGTGCCTGAGACAGAAAATATCTGAAAATTCTTTGCTTGTATTATATAAAACGTTAACTTTGCAAAGCAAAAGCGAGATAAACATATATATAAGATGTGTACTATAACATTAGAATATAACCAAGACAATGCCCTTGCGCGGCGCAAACTTGCCGCCCTTTTGGCAACGGGACTTTTCCTTCAGAAAAATGCTCCGTTAGACGTGCCTGCCCAGGAAGAGATTGAGGCTCACAAAGCAGAAAGGGATGCATTTCTTGCCCATTCCAAGCAATCAATGTCAAAAGTTATAGCTCGCTACCTATGAAATACCATCAACGAGACATCGTAGAAGTCAGTTTCCTTTTTCCTGATGGGACATTCAAACCTCATCCTGCTATTATCGTTTCTAATGACTAGCTGCAAGAAGCCGAAGACGGCATGTTCTATCTTGTGCTCATTACTTCCAACGATTGGCTCAATCCACAGTATTCTTATCCCCTCACCGATGAGATGATAATAGGTCACACTTTTGCCAAACCAAGTTTAGTGAAGTGTCAGATTATTGCAGGGTATATTGAACGCGATGTCGTTCGCCGCTTAGGGAGCATAAAAGAAAAGTACTTCAACGAGATTGTAGATAAGATAATTGAATCCATATTCTGATGCAATTATCTGTTTTCATCGGAAGAGGCTGTTCGGGCGGGTTTGCAATCCGACCGTTTGGAGTATAGGGATTTGTAATCCCGTAATATCTGTTTGCCGCATTGCAAATGTTGATATTCAATGCTGTCGGATTGCAAATCCGCCAGAACGAGGTTTCTTTAACATATAATTGTTATGTAATGAGCCATGTAATTATCATTAATGAGAGATTAATGGTCAATTTGTGGCAATTCGTGTTTGAGGACAACTGACAACAGACTACAGTCAACGGTCAACAGTCATTTTTGAATAATCCGCTTGATTTGAATAAAATCAAATTTCTGTCAAGATAATTCGCATTTCTGTCTTCTCTGAGGGCTTGTTTTCGATGTCGTGGGCTTCAGTGCCACAAAACGCAAGAAACGCCCTTAAATCGAATCGCTGTTGGAAACCAGTGTGTTGTGGATTCTTGTTTTGTGTAATAAGGTCAAGAAAGTACACAAAAGGTTTGTTGTAGCATCAAACTAAGCATGATTTTGACACAAATTAGACGTGTCTTGATAGTCATAACTCCTCGTACTTATGGCGACAAGTACGTGTACTTATCACGATAAGTACTGGGAGTTTTGGCAGGAGCGGCATGAAGTTTGGCTGAAAACCATGCTCTTCGTGTCATGGATTTTCGTTTGCGATTGCTTTGAAAGCATCTGCTCGGGTTCAGCATTAAACATACGTCAAACACAAAAACACACGCAGTTCGCACTCAAAGCAATGACATAATTGGATAGGTTTGTGCATGTGTTTTGGTGAAAAATGCCCGAAAAACACCA
>JAILDR010000167.1 GCA_024689285.1 Bacteroidales bacterium
CGGACTTGCTCCGTTTTTTGGGGCGGTTTGGGGCGTCTTGAACGGACTTGCTCCGTTTTTTGAACCCTTTTCAGGCTTTTTAGAGCCCTTTTTGAACGGTTTTTAGCGTTTAAACTGGGTGGATATGCTCCGTTTTATACAGTATCCCGATATCGCCAAACTCGGGCATAAACGATTTAACCCGCTTGATGTGTACCTCAGCATTTTCTCGACTGGGGCAATGACGCAGATAGATGGAGAACTGGAACATCGTGAAACCATCAGCCATAATGCGCTTGCGAAACAGCGAATAGGCTTTCCGCTCCTTTTTCGTTTCTGTCGGCAAATCGAAAAGCACCAGCACCCACATGACTCGATATTCGCTAAAGCGATCCATCACTTCAAGGCATTTCGGGATATACAATCTTCCGCAGCTCGCCTGAGAAGCATTTGACCAACGAGGCCGTCGTCTGGGTCACTGCCACCATCAAGGGGCTTCGCTGTCCTCCAATAACAACTTCTTTTACGGGCAACCCCAATAGTTGTCGTTTCAAGTCGGTAGTTAGTTCGCTGCAATCCGCTCCGCTGCGAAGAATCCCTATCACCAGTTCATCCACATAGGGCCGATAAGGCTCCATGATGTCGTCGGCCAGACAGAAGGCGTTATACCGATTATGATGATGGATGCCAAAGGTAGGCAGCAGTCCGCTGGCCACCAAAGCCCGAGCCACCACAGCTCTCACAATGGCGTAACCGTAATTGAGCAAATTGTTGGGTGCATCGCCCTCGCGGTCGCGCACAAAGCGTTCCATCTCCGGGAAAACCGACTTCCAGTAATAGGCTGCCGCACGACCTTCAAGGTTCTCGCTGTCGCCGCTCTTCACGTCGTTGGCCCAAGCCGTCATGCAACCCGCTTCAACACCGCTCATCCGTTTCAGCACCGAAGCCTGGTTGCGGATCTTGGCTTGCACGGTCTGTTGCCACAGTTGCTTCTTCAAAGGCAACGAAGCATCAATCTGAAGCCGGAACCTCTCGCTTTGCACCGTGTGTCCCTCCAAGGGAAGCAGCATACCTGCCGGCATGTGTTTTTCGTCGCATGTAATCACCGCGCAATTGTTTTGCAGCAAGGCGTCCAACGCGCCGTTGGTGATAGTTATCTGCCGGTCTTCAAGCACCACTACGCCTATGTCTTCTATAGGAACGGTCTTTGTTACTTCTTCTAGTGTTTGGGCATCAGTCAGCCTGATGACCAACTGTGCGTTTTTCATCGAAAGATAGGCTGGATTGCCGAAAAAGAGAGTGCGTTTAATCATGATTCTTCTTCTTTCAGTCCTGTAAACTCCAGGAAATAGAGACTCTTAAAGACCAGGTCAGCTGACACCAATATGCCAATACATCATAGTTAATGCATAGTTAGCGGTAGCCGCCACGTGTCCACGGACCTGATCAATAATCTGACGCAGGTCCTGGAGCAGAAACTGTGACGACGTTGTTGCAATAGTTTGATTTTCTTGAGATGGGTTTATGTTGGTCATATCAATACTCTCCTATAGAAACAATTTTACCAATGTGATTCACTCTAACTTTGATAATATCATCCAGACCATTCAATCCACACCGTTTCCATGTTATGCCTTTCAAAGACGAAACGTCCTGAACCGTAGTTTCCAAATGATGCCTAAAGAAATAATCTTTGGATGCTATTTTTTGTACTCTATATAAATTAGGACTAATGTCGGCATAATTCTCAGGGTTCTTATACCACATTTCATCATAATCTAAAGGATTGAACACTAAATTGCCTTCTTCGTCATATTTTGGAAACACAAAATACTCATTCTGTTTCATCGTAAACAGAAATTGCCATCCTTCTTCATGTTTGTATTTCTTGTCAACAATAGGTATACTCATTCTAGCTCGTGTAGTGGCTTCATAGAACGAAACAATGTTCTCGTCCAATTCATACAAGGGTTCTCCATTCTCATCCTTCATTTGGATTCCGTTTTTATCCAGTTTTGGTTTGCGATAGATGGCCACATGATGATTGTTCCCTGTATTAACAAAATCAACAGGCTGCGTGTTTCCTTTTTCATCCAAAACTAAATCGCCTTCCTTGTCGCGTTTGTCGTGTAACGATTCAGCATTGCTGATACCAGTGATGGTAACTCTTTTGATGGCAATGCCTTTATCCTTGTTGAGCCAAATCAGATTCTCATCCAAGTTGGAAAAAGCCTGTTTTGCATCACCTCCAAATTCATCCAACCTTGATTGAAGAATCTGACGAATATGTACGTCAACCACCTTATCAATTTTCAAATCTGGCGTAATTTCTTTCCGAATCGTATAAAGGGTCTCAAACGAAACCAGTTTCACTTTTTCAGGAACTTTCATGGTATGAGCGTTATCCAACCAAACAGGGGTTTTGTCCAAAGAATTCTTACCCGTAAAAGCTTTCTTGGCATCGCCATCATATTGTTGAAGACGACCAAGCAACACTTTACGATACCGAAGATTTGCAACAGTCATTATCTTTTCAACATCAAACGAGGAGTTCACCTTCTCTTCTTTGGTGACATATCTTTTACTGCTCCCATACATGGTCTCCAAATGCAGTTGACCGCGTGGAGTTAATTGAACTTTCCGATTCTTGCCAGCCCTAGTTTTCGTGATATTGATATTCTGTGTAACCACCTTGTTCTTTGCCTTGATTGACACCAAAATCCTTTCCAGTTGCCTTTTGGCTTCAGCCCGAAATTCGTCCAACGGCATAGGTGGATTAAAACGCAATTTTCCATGACTGTCGCGATGTAATTCCTTTTTCTCAATGCCATATACAGCTGACGAACGTTTTTTGGGGCTCAATTTAGAAATCTCCACCATATCCAGATCAATATAATCGTCAACACTTTTCTGCACCCTTGCATTCAGATTATTGAGATACTGAATGTAGCTTTTCTTGGTAAAAGCAATCGTCAGAGCATCCATAGCATGGTGGCGGTGGTCGTTGCGTTTTGTCCAGTCTTTGATGCGGCGGATACGTTGTCCGTCGCGACCTTCTATGACTTCCGTCAAACCTAACTTGTTGTATTTATCCCAATTCAGTTCCTGCATCACATCAACCAACTGCCAATCCTCGCGCAAACGGTCAGTGACACTGCCCGTGGTGGGAACCACATAACGGACTATCTCTTCCAATATTTCACGCGCTTTCTTGGCAATATATTGGGAATCACGCAAATCACGATTGATAAAACCACTAGGGATGTCAGTTTCTTTCATC
The DNA here is from genome assembly GCA_024689285.1 of Bacteroidales bacterium. The sequence goes on from JAILDR010000167.1 coordinate 3,260, forward strand.
AATAGTTTGTTGCGTTTCGTCTTTGAAATGGCATTGTTTTTATACAGATTCTCCACCCTGTTCTCATAATCTAGCAAGCCTCGTTCTCCGAATTTCCCTGAAACGAAATCAATTGCCGTTGCATTCCCTTTCTCAAGGTTGATTTGTCTAACTTCAATTGTCTTATTTGAGAACGAATCATCGAATAGTTTTGCCTGAGGTATAATATGCTCAATATCAAACTCTTTGCTAAACAATTTCTCACGAGGAATATATATGCCAGAATATAAAGTATGATAACCATTGAGTTTGAGTTCTTCATATAATTTGTATCGAATAATATCGGTGCGGCTCACATGGTCAAGACAGAACGGCTCTCCTTGTAAGATTTTCACATATTCTTCGTGGAGTCTGGTCGCCTTATTGATTTCGCTCGTCATTTCCTCACGCTCTTTTGCCGATTTTTTCAATTCACGTGCCAACTCAATGCGAATCTCATCGGGTTTGCCGAATTCGTCAATAACAGCATTCACCACATTGACCATTTGGTTCAAAATCTTCTCCACCACAGGATTACGGAGGCTGTTACGCGGCAAAAGATCCAACTTGTCTTTCAGCACTTTATTCGTAATCTCCTCTTTAGTAAGCGAGTTTTTCGAATGCCTGTAACCTGCATATTCACACGCCACGCTATAGCCCAAACCGTCTTTCAAATGAGGCAGAATCTTGCGAATAGCTTTGCTGCTCAGACTGCTGTAATCATCAGAGAGCACTACCCCTGAAAGCACAGTGGCGTATTCTTTATCGAAGCCATAAGCCTCGGAAAGCTTCTCTATCAACTTTTGATTACCCAACGCTGATTTATCACCCTCATACGAATACAACAAATGCCACAGTTTGAACATGGGTTGTTGTTCAAATGCTTTTCCATCTATACCAGCATCGAACTTCAGAATATTTGTGCTGAATCCCAAACCCTTAAACACTTCCGAAACAATCTCAACAGCCTTTGCCGAAGGGATTTTGGAGAAATCGTATTCCCCATGACCACTCATTTCTATGATGGTTTGATAGGCTTTAAACAGGGCGGCTTGAGTCTGATTTCCCTCCAATTCTTTATAATTCAAGTCAATACCCCTTTGATTACCAAACAAAAGCTTTATCGCTTCTGTTTTTGATAGCTTTTCTTTAAAATTCAATTCTGCAAATAGAATCTCTTTTTCTTCCTGAAACAGAAATCGTTTTCCGTATTTGAAAGACATAGCATTACCAAACAAATCCGTCTGCTGATTGGGAATAATATCACCTGAAACTTGAATGTTATTCAGTATTTGCCAAATCTTGAATTCTTGGAACAAAGGCGAGGATTTCGGACAAACACGTAATCCAACAGTCTTTGTTTTCTTTTTCCCGTCGATTTCTACCTCAATTTGTCGGCTCTCAAACTCACAAAACGAAATCAATCCTTTTTGAGACTTTAGTGTACGCTGATAAAAAATCACAATATCACGTATCTCCTTCTTCAGTTCTGGAGTAAGCTCTTTATGATATTTGGCCTGAGTCTCCCAAATGGTTTCAAACTCATTCAAATAATCCTGGCGATAAAACACCTGATTCTTCAAGCTATAATTGGGATTCCTATCCAATTGGGCCATTTGGTACTGTCCCACAGTTTGCTTATTGAAATACAACGCTTTACTCCTGTCACTAATGTTTCCAAGATATCCGCTTACGTTATTGGTTTGTCCGTTAATCTCTTGCAGAACTATCGCCAATTGTTCCAAATCAAGTTTCTCGGAAAGTGCTGCACAGCGCCATTGATAGTTTTCTTTTTTCAGTTCATAGCCCTTTGTTACCCGTCTTGTTCCGACGATATGGGCATGTTTAGCAAAAATAGCCCATGTTTGGGTCTTGTTTTTGCCTTGAAGCTCCTCTTTCAGCTCGTCCGACAGCAGCTCAGGATAATACTGCTTTTGGGCATTCCACACCTTATCGAATTCAGATTGCAGATCGGAGCGGTAGAAATCAGGCAGATACTTTTTCCCACTTTCAAGCAATTGCAACGAAAGCTGACCAGGGGTGATCATTTCCTCATACAAACGCTTCGCAATTTCCATACCATCAATCAATTGTCCCTCTTCGGTCGACTTAGCTTTGCGACTGCTTTTGTAGCCACGTTTTTTGTTGATCATAAGTAAGACGCGGGCAAATTCTTTCAGTGAAATTTCTTCAGTGGCAGCTTTTGCTCTCAGGTGATAGGTTTCAAAAGTGGTTCTATTGCCACACTCCGAAAGGATGGTGTCATCATCAATCATACCGTTTTCCTTCAACACCTCTATTAGGTTTTCACGACGTAATTTATAGCGTTGAAGGTTCCGTCTCATGCTTCTTTTGAGAGTTCGGTCGGCATTTGTTGTTATGCTCTTTCCTTTTTCAAAATTAGATAATTCGTCTACCGTCAAAGGGTTTACTCTAACACCCAATTTCACAATTGATGATTTTTCTTCAGGGGTTTCTGCTTCATTCACCACCGCCCAACCAATGCTGTTGGTTCCCAAATCAAGTCCTAATATCTTCTTCATGACTATCTGTTTTATTTGGGGTCAAAAATACGAAATTATTCGTTTTTTTCTTGTAAGGTACAAATAATTTGTATTTTTGCAGCACGAAAATGAAGCAATTCACAATAAGGATTATTCCGTTGTGAAAACATCTAAAACGGAGCGGCGCAAGTCGCTTCGTTTTTTTGCGTCGATAGTTTCACCGTAGTCAACCCTATCCGGGGATACCGTCAAAGGTGTCGGGAAATCGTCAACCCGACAGAAAGAACGGATGACAAGTCGTTCTTGCCCGACTTCACCCGCTCTCCGCTGAAGATGCCGGCATAATCCCTGCTTTTGAAAGCGTTCGCGATGCGTTCGCGGAAGAAGTAGAGGGCATCCTCCAGCTGTGTGTCGGCAATCAACTCTTAGTTCTCCAACATCCGCGGCATCTGTTTTCGTCAACTGCGTCTTCGTCATTGCGAGGAGGAACGACGAAGCAATCCAGACCATCACTTCTATGTTGAACCTAAGGTCTTTATCAGGTCGGTGCTTTATTTTTGACATTCAGTATTTGGCCTTGTCTTGTGTCATCTCGCGGTCATTAGGTCATTATGTCATTAAGTCAATAAGGATTCTGTATCGCAAAATTGCTCACTATATATAAATTTATATATAGTGGCGGTTCTTGACATCAAAAAAACGTTATTGACCTATTGACCTATTGACTTATTGACCACGTTTTTTTGCGGCAGAAAAAAAATTTCAAAAAAACCGAAAAAAACTTCCCGAAAAAATCGTAGAGCGCAATTTCACGGTTGTAGTTTTGCAGCGTCGTTCGAACGACAACCGCTCCTTGACATCCTGACAACAACCCTTTTTCGATGCGATATCGAACCAAAAACCAAATTTTCCAACTCCTACCTAACTCCTACCTAACTCCTACTTTACTCCTACCCAAAACCGACCCCGATTTTCGTCTCTGACGACCCAAGGCCACGGTCTCTCAGTCCCGAAGTCCCGCGTCAAAAAAAAACCAAACTTTTTCAAACCAATTAACTAACCGAGCGGACTGCGAGGGAAAAATTCGAAAAGCAACCCTCGATTCAATACTTCGCTTTGAGCGTGAGGCCGAAATAGAATCGGTCTATCGGCTCTTTCACCTGGAGGTCGTTGTCCATGCGGACGAAGGCGGCGAGGGAGTAGCGGCGCGCTAGGCGGTAGTCCACCGAAAACACCGTGCGGATGTTGTCGAGATAGCTGCCTCGGGGGTCGTTGGTGAGACAAAACAGCTCCACCAGAAGGCTGTATTTGAAGCGGCTGTTGGGGTATTGGTAAGTAACTTTCAGCCTGTTGCGCCAATACAACCTTGGATTGAGGAAATGCTCGCCGGTGCTCTCGTCGAAGAACGTGGCCAACAGCTTGCTGCGCACCTGAAACTTGAAGCGGCGAAACTCCTCGGTATAAGTCACCTGCAAGCCGACGCGGCCACGATTCTCGTAATATCCCCTGTCGTTGTGCCGACGGATGTAATCTGCCGTGAGGCCGATGTTCATGCGGTTGTGCAGACAGTTGTAATCGAAGCCCACCGAGTTGAGCCAGCGGTCGAACTGGGTGAAGTTATGGTCGAAGCGCAGCTCCTCCTCCACCGACAGTCCCCACTGACCGCCCAAGCCCACCGACAGCTCGCCCGAGACGATGCCGCCGAAGTCGGTCGTGCGGGCACTTTGGGCAAAGGCCTCTACCGAGGCCAACATCAGCACTATGAGCAACAGCCTTTTCACTAAGCGCCAAAGTCTTTCAATTTGGTAATCGTGTCGATGGTGTTCACCTCTCCGTCAACAGGTTTGTAATACACCTTGACGAAAGCCACGTCGCGCAGGTAGTCGATATGCCCCACCTCCACTTTGCTGATATCCAACCCTGTGCGCTCAATCAAGTCGGCTTTCAGGTCGTCCTCCTTGCCGTGCTTGACATTCTCGATGCGGTCGTAGAGGATAATCTTCATCGCTGTGTGACTCAGCAGCTTGGTGCCGTCAAGAACCCACACCGCCAAAACCGTCATCAGGTTGACCATGAGGAGTTCTGAATAGCTCGTCGAGAGCGCCATACCGTTGACGATGCTCAGCCCCATCACCACGAAGAGGTAAGTCATCTCACGTATCTTGATGGTCTCCGTCCGGTAGCGTATCATGCCGAAAATGGCGAAGAGGCCCAAGGCGTATGCGATGTTCATCTTCATGTTCTCCATCAGCGAGATGATGAGGAAAATGACCACAGCAAACATCATGAAGGTGAAGTAATAGTCCTTGCGGTTGGCCTTCCTGTAGTAGAAGAAGTGGATAATGGCCCAGCAGACAAGGAAATTGAAAACAAAGCGGATAAGCGTTGTCCAAAGACTCTGTGCATCGAAGAGCGGCACACCGAGAAAGTCAAGTCCCATAGTATCACCGCCAAACTCGCGGGCTATGTCAGGGTCGTAGTCCTGCATGTTGATTTGCAATAGATTCATATTTAGTAATTTAGGATTTCATATTTCATATTTCATATTTCAAATTTCAAGATTTAACTACGTTGAATGCTTCGCATTTCATTATTCCTAATTCCGCATTCATCATTCCGCATTCATCATTCCGTATTCATACCTCCTACCTCACACTTCATACCTCCTACTTCCTCATTTTTTCAATCCTCCTCAGTTTCTTCTTAAACCGGTTCTGCTTCACGTCGGGACGGGTCATGCAGGTGCCGATGCAATATTTGCTGATCTTGAAGGGGTGGATTCGCAATTCGAACAACACATCCTTCAACAGCGAACGGGCGCGACCGTCCTGCTTGAGTTCCATCACAGCGAGAGGGGCCATCGAGGCCGTTGTGCCGCTGCGCAGATTCTCGAAGTGCAGGTTGCAGTCGATGGTGAGGCGCTCTGTTTTCCCGTAGTTCACCAGGGTGAAACGGTCGAAGATGGTAACCAAATGCGGGCTCAAAGTGCCTACAGGATAAGGTTGCTTCTCAGCCAGAAAAGCAGCAGCCTCGGGATTGTCGATGATGTTGGGGACAGGTTCGACAACGATGCGTTTTTTCTTCGTGCGACCCTTGTTGTTCTTGTGCTTCACCTCACAGAAGGTCAGGTGGGAATCGACGTAAGTACGCACCCTCACTTTGTCGCGCACCAGATGGCGGTTGTGGTGGATGAGATACATCGTCAGGTCGGGCGTATCGTAATAGACCGTGCTGTAAGGCGACAGGCGGTTTCCCTCCACTTCCTGGGCATAGTAGGCATCGCAGATACGCGCAAGGATGTCGCGGAGCTGCTTTTCCGTCACCACATATTTAGTGTCGATGCGGTTCATCAGCTTCACGCCGCTCATCTCGTCGAGCGTGATGGGGTTCATGCCCTGCACTATGCCGAGGATTTCTTCCATCAGGCCTTATTTGGGTACATACTCAAAGGTCTTCACCGACTCCAGTTTCCCGTTCGGATAATAGTTGAGCTGACGCACCTTGGCGCCGTCTTCGTCATATTCAAATTTGCGGATGCGCACCACCTTGTCGCGGTCGTTATACTCGATTTCGCGCACCACCTTGGCCGTGATGTCGCTGTCGGCGGGATACTCATACACCACGCGCCACTTTTGGCCGTAGCTGGCATACTCGATTTCCTCAATCTTACGTCCATACTCGTCGTAAGTCGTCTTGCGGTCGAGGAAGGCGCGCTTGTCGCCGGCAGGGGTGTTCCACTCCTTCAGCACCATACCCTTTCGGTTTTCACGCTTGGCGATGGTGGCGTCAGAAACCGATTGTGCAAAAGCTCCGAAACCAACCGTCAAAAGGGTCAATAAAACCAGTAACTTTTTCATATTTATACATTGATTATCACTTCAAACATCTCTTCAAGCGCAAAAATCATTCCAGCCTCGTCCACCGAAACGCTTTGGAAGACAAAATCCGGAATCTCCGTGTTAATGTCGTCCGAAACGGTGAAGACCTCATAGGCGCCAGGTTGCAGCTTTTGGAAAACAAACCAGCCGTCGGGGCCCACGCGGGTGTCGCTGAAGGGCAAGTCGTCGCCCGCCCTGCGGATATAGACGCGATGCTCACAAGCCCAGCCCTCGCCGCGATAGCTGCCGTTGTGGTAATAGGTGGCGTGAACCTGTCCCATCACGAGGGATGTGCCGTAGGCTTTGCCGTCGTGGATATAAATCGTCGGCACTTGCGCTACCGCACCGCGCGCCAACGTCACCGTCTCGCCCACCGCCACTTTCTCGCCTGAGGGCAAGGTGGAATAGGAGTAGACAGTATAGCTGCCTGGCAGCAGATACTCAAACCGATACATTCCGTCGGCACCAGTCTCTACATCGTCGTTGAAGTAAACATCGTCACCATAGACGAGAAAGACATCCGTCTTGGCCGCAGCCATCGTGTCGGGCGTCAGGCTGAAGTCGTCGTCGGGGTGATGCACCAGTTTCACGAGACCTTGCACCGTACCTGTGCCGCCCTCACCCGGACCTTTGTTGCACGAAGGCAACAGCAGCATCGCGGCGACAAAGGTCATGAGTAGATGAAGAGTTTTGCTCATATAATCAAGAGTTTGCTTTATTAGTTATCAACGGAAATCCTGCGGTATTATTATTCAATTTTGGTGCCAAAGTCGCTGATGTTGCCGCAGACCTTCTTCAAGACGTCGACAAAAACCAGCACATCCTCCTCAGGAATGCCTTCGAGGGTACGGTTCATCGTCTCGATGGCCAACTGCTTGGTGGAGTCCTTGAGCGCCATACCCTCTTCGGTGACGACGATATTGTTCACGCGCCGGTCTTCTTTTGAAACAGAGCGCGTCACCAGTCCCTTTTTCTCCAGGTTGTCGACGAATTGCGTCACCGAGTTTTTGTCCTTTTGGATGATGTAGGCAATCTCCTGCTGGGTGAGCGTGCCCTCATTCCAGAGCGCGTCCATAACGAGATATTGCTCAGCCGTCAGGTTGACCCCATTCTTCTTGAAGACCTCAGCCAAATACTTCTTGAGCTTGCAATTCAAGATGTTGACGTAAACGCCAACTTGTTTTACGAGTATCATAACGGTTTACTCTATCCGCATGTTCGGTATCTCAGTACCATCATAGTAACCGCGGCCGAGTTTCTCCCTGACTTCCTTAAAGGCGTTGAGGGTGTAGTTCACGTCGTCCATAGTGTGCGCCGCCGTCGGGATGATACGGAAGATAATCATGCCCTTGGGAATGACAGGATAGGTGATGACCGAGCAGAAGATGCGGTAGTTCTCGCGCAAGTCCATAGCGATGTTGGTGGCTTGCACCACGTCGCCCTGCACGTGCACAGGCGTCACGCAGGCCTCGGCGGGGCCGATGTCGAAGCCCAAGTCGCGGAAGCCTTTCTGCAGGGCACGGGTCACTGTCCAAAGCTGTTTGCGAAGCGCATCACCCTCAGCACTACGGATGATTTCCAAACGCTTCTCGCAGCCTTCCACGATGGCTAACGGCAAACTCTTGGCATACATCTGGGAGCGCATATTATAACGCAGATACTCAATCACATATTTCGGGCCAGCCACAAAGCCACCGATGATGGCCATTGCCTTTGCGTAAGCACCGATGTAAATGTCGATATCATCCATCACGCCGAAATGCTCGGAGGTGCCGCGTCCTGTAGGTCCCATCACACCGAAACCGTGGGCATCGTCAATAAGGATGCGGAAACTGTACTTTTTCTTCAGGGCCACAATGCCGGCGAGGTCGCCCAAAGCCCCCGTCATTCCGTAGACACCCTCGGTGATGACCAGGATGCCGCCTCCCGTCTTTGCCACAACTTCAGTGGCGACCTTCAGCTTCTTCTCCAAGTCTTCCATATTATTGTGGCGGTATTTGTACTTGTTGCCAATATGCAGCCGAATGCCGTCGAGCAGGCAGGCGTGAGCCTCGTTGTCATAAACGATGACATCATGAGGAGAAGTCAGGGTATCAATGGTCGACACAATGCCCTGATATCCAAAGTTGAAAAGATAGGCAGCTTCTTTCTTCTCGAAGTCGGCCAGCTCATGCTCGAAATGCTCGTGCATGCGCGTGTGACCCGTCATCATGCGGGCACCCATCGGAGCAGCGAGGCCATATTTGGCGGCGGCTTCGGCATCCACACGGCGAATCTCGGGGTGATTGGCCAAACCCAAATAGTTGTTCAAGCTCCAGCAGAGCACTTCCCTGCCGTCAAAAGTCATGCGGGGTCCCATCTCGCCTTCCAAGCGCGGAAATGCGAAATATCCGTCAGCGCGTTCGCGGTACTGCCCTATCGGGCCACCGGAATCCTTTGATATTCGTTCAAATATATCCATATTTAGTTGATGTTGATAGTTTTCAGTTGGTAGTTGGAGGGCTGTCACATCGTGGCTGCCGCAATGCAATAATGAGCCACAAAAATAGTAAATATATTGATTATCCTAGCGTCAAGAATTTATTTTTATCTTTGCGGCCCAAATAAGCACACCATGTTAAACCTGAAAGGAAAAACAGCACTCATCACCGGCGGCGGCACCGGCATCGGACGCAGCATTGCCCTGCATCTTGCCCAGGAAGGATGCCATCTTGTGCTGACAGGATTGGGAATCAATGATTTGGAAAGCGTCAAAGCCGAATGCGAAACCTACGGCGTGCATGCCTACGCCACCGAGACACAACTTGACGACTACGCTTCCATCGACCGTCTCTACGACTATGTGGTTTCCAACCATTTGAGCATCGACCTCTTCGTGCTCAACGCGGGTATCTCACAGCGCGAGAAAGCCCTCGACACCGACATCAGCGTGGATGAGAAAATCCTGAAAATTGACTTCCTCAGCGGGGTGTATCTCGTCAAGAAGTTCAAGGAAATGATTCTCTCCAAGGAGCATGTGCAGTTCAGCGTGACCACTTCCCTGTCGGGCTTGTTTGGCTTCCCGCTGCGATCGGCTTATTGTGCCGCAAAACACGCCTTGTTCGGCTTCTATGAATCACTGGAACTGGAATACGACAACATCAACGTCACCTTCCTCATCCCCGGGCGCATCAACACGCAAATCAGCAAGAGCGCCCTGCACGGCGACGGTACAGCCCACGCCAAGATGGACGCGGGGCAGGCCAACGGCCTCGATGTGGACCAATGCGGTGCCATTGCCGTTCGCGCCATCAAGCGGCAGAAGCACCGCAAACTCATCGGCCGTTCAGAACTACTGATGGCCTATATCCACAAATACTGCTTACCTTTGTATTATAAACTATCGAGAAAAATATCAGCGACATAAGGTGGCAATTAGCCATTAGCCATTAGCCGTTAGCACAACAGCTTGCAAGCTAATAGCTAATAGCTAACAGCTAACAGCCAATCTTGAAATAATAAATCTTCAAATATGAAATCAAAAGTAATCTGCGGCATACAGCAAGTGGGCATCGGCGTGAACGACTTCGTCGAAGCCTGGAAATGGTATTATGACAACTTCGGCTTCGAAATCAAAATCGTCGACGACGAAGGCGTAGCAGAGCGCATGCTCCCCTATACGGGCGGCAAGCCCCAGCCACGTCGTTCGGGCATCGCCGTCAACATTCGCGGTGGCGGCGGCTTCGAGATATGGCAGCCCAAAGGCCGCGAGCTCAACTACCTGAAAGAGCCTGTCAGGCTGGGCGACTTAGGCATCCTTATCGCCAAAATCAAGACACCCGACATCAAGGCGGCCTACAACACCTTTATTAATAAGGGTCTCGATGTCATCAGCGAAATCATGACCTCGCCCACGAGCTACCGTCATTTCTTCATGAAAGACCCCTACGGCAACCTCTTCCAAGTGGAGGAAGACGACTACGTCTTCGTCGACGAAAAGAAGACCACAGGCGGTGCCAACGGTGCCGTCATTGGTGTCAGCGACATCGAGCGTTCACTCCCTTTCTACACCCGACTCTTAGACTACGACAAGGTGGTCTTCGACCAGAAAGGTGTCTTCGACGACTTGCAGGCTCTGCCCGGCGGCGAGTGCCTTCTGCGTCGCGTCATCCTGAAACGCTCCAAGCCTATCGAGGGACCATTGAGCCGCATCATGGGCACCTCGCATCTTGAGCTGATCCAAAATCTTGACAGTCCCGGAAAGAAGCTCTACGAAGGCCGTTATTGGGGCGACCCGGGCTTCATCCACCTCTGCTTCGATGTGCGCAACATGGAGGCCGTCAAGGTGCAGGCTGAGGCTATGGGGCATCCTTTCGTATGCGACAGTGGTGCCGACTTCGATATGGGCGACGCCAACGGCCATTTCACTTACGTAGAAGACCCCGATGGCACCCTCATCGAGTTTGTAGAGACATTCAGGATTCCCATCAACAAGAAGATAGGCCTCTATCTCAACCTCGCCAAAAAGGACGATTACAAACCCTTGAAGATACTGAAGCTGCTGCGTTACGCTAAAGTGAAGAGAGAAGACATCAAGTAATATAACACAAAAGCAGCCGACCCTAAGGCCAGCTGCTTTTGTTGATATAAAGACCACTTTCTTACTTGAGGCCCAATTTGGCTTTCACGTCCTTGGTGGCATCAATGGCATCGTCGCTGACATAGACAGCAGCACCGGTGGCAAGATCAAGCATATAGGTGTAGCCCTTCTCCTTACCCACCGCGTTGATAGCGGTCTGAATCTTGTCGAGGATGGGCTTCAGCAACTCGGCGCGCTTATTCTCGAATTCCGATTCGGCATTGCTCTGGAACTGTTGGATACGGTTCTGGATATCGATGATTTCCTTTTCCTTTGATTGTTTCACCAGGTTCGACATAGTGGTTTGGTTGGCCTCATAGTCCTGCATTTTGGTCTGATACTCCTGGGCCATAGTCTGCAACTGGCTCTGAAGTTCACCATAGTACTTCTCCAAATCCTTCTCGGCCTTAGCTTTGTCGGGCATAGCATCAAGAATTTCAGCTGTGTTGACGTGTGCGATTTTCACTTGAGCCTGGGCCATACCGCTCATCACGAAGAGGGCAATACCCAAGAACATTACTCTGAATAATTTCTTCATTTTATTGATTTTTAATAATTTAACTAATTTTTACTTTGCAATCGAGCGGCAAAGATAGGAATAATCTTCGCTCGTTAGGTGGAATTGAGCTTATTTTTTGGGTTTAGGATTGTTGCCACCGCCCGTGCTTGGAGCTGCACTGGCTTTCTTGCGGTCCTCGCGGCGCACGGTCTGCATGACATTGCCGAGTTGGTCGAGCACATCGTCGCTGACATCATTCTTGTCGCTGGCATACAGGACAGAAGTACCCGAAGCCAAGTCGAGAATGAAGCCGTAGTTCTTGTTCAGAGCCAGTTCCTTCATAGCGGTGTAGACTTTCTCCTGGATGGGTTGAATCAGTTCCGTGCGTTTTTGGTAGAGCAAGCCCTCTGAACCGAAGTATTGCATCTGCAGATTCTTGGCTTCCTGCTCCTTAGCGACAATAGCCTGTTCGCGTGCGCGTTTCTGGTCTTCAGATAGGAGCAGCATCTCGGTTTGGTACTTGCTGTACATCTCCTCCACTTTGTCGTATACGGCTTTCACCTCACGTTGCCATTTTTCCGACATTGTGTTCAGTTCCTCTTGGGCATCGCCGTATTCGGGAATATTGGCCATAATGTATTCCGAATCGACGTAAACAATCTTCTGCGAGCCGCCACCCAGCAGTTGGGCCTGTGCGCTCATCATGCCGCAAACCAATGCTGCGGTCAGGGCTAAAGTTTTCAATGCTTTCATTTTCATATTTGCGTTGTTCTGTTTTGTTCCTTACTATTATCAATAATCATTCCAAAATTAATCGATTGAGCCACCGATGGAGAAATGGAACTGGCTTCCATTGTTGCCCGAGGTGCCGTAAACATTGTCGAAGCCATAGCCCCAGTCAAGACCGAGCAATCCGAACATGGGCAGATAGATGCGCACACCAACACCCGCCGAACGTTTCACGTCGAACGGGTTGAAGTTCTTGATACCCAACCAGCAGTTGCCCGCCTCAAGGAAGGTGAGTGCATAGATGGTTGCCTGCGGATTGAGCGACAAAGGATAGCGCATCTCGAGGGTATATTTCGTGAAGAGGTCACCACCGGTAGAGTTTTCATAAAAACCTGGCGTAAGTGAGTTGTTGGCATAACCACGCATACCGACAACCTCACGGCTGTCCATAGCGGCGTTGTTGAGGCCATCGCCACCGAGGAAGTAACGGTGGAACGGCGTAGGACCGATTTTGCTGTTATAATGGCCGAGGTAGCCGAAACGCACCCTCGTCATCATAACAAGCTTATCGTAGAGTTCGGTATACCATGCGGCCTTGAACGTCCAACGGTGCATCTCCACCCACTTAAACCTTTCGTTTTCCGAAAGTGTGGAGTAATCCTTGTTGGAAAAGAGCGAATAGGGAGGCGTCAACTCAAGGCCTATCTGGAATTCAGAGCCACTGCGGGGATAGATAGGCTGGCTGACTGAATTGCGGCTCAACACGATACTGTAGCTGATGATGTTGAACTTGCCGTTGCCGTCACCTACAGAGAGGTAAGCCGAGCTATAGTTGCTCAAATTATAGCGCATGATGTTTATGCCATGATAAACGGAGAAATAGTCATCAGGCCAGGTCAGACGGCGACCCAATCCAGCGGAGATACCCGTGCGACGGAACCAACCATAGTTCTCGTTGTCCTTATCCAACCAGTTGGACAGAAACGACTGGTAGAATGATACCGTCAGCGCATTGGGTTTGCGGCCACCCAACCAAGGCTCGGTAAACGAAACGCCATAAGAGATATAGGATGCGCCATAGGTAGTGAGTTGCAGGGAGAGTTTCTGTCCGTCTCCAGCGGGAATAGGTCTCCATGCTTCTTTTTTGAAGAGATTGCGCAACGAGAAGTTGGAGAAAGAAAGTCCCGCCTGAAGAATCAGGTAGCCCGCAGAATAACCACCGGAGAAGCTGATCTGGTCGGCGGCAGCTTCCTCAACGGAATACTCAATATCTACAGTGTTGTCAGCATAGTTGGGCTGCACATCGGGGTTAATGTTTTCCTGGTTGAAAAAGCCGAGTGTGGCCAACTCGCGCACAGAGCGGATAACATCGCTACGGCTGAAGAGCTGACCGGGGCGCGTGTAAAGCTCACGCAGCACCACATGGTCGTATGTCTTCGTGTTGCCCTTAAGCGTCACGTTCTTAATGCGAGCCTGCTTGCCTTCGTTCATACGCAGTTCCAGATCGATGGAGTCGTCCTCAACACGTACCTCTACAGGGTCGACGCGGAAAAAGAGATAGCCATCATCCATATACAACGAGCTGATGTCCAAGGAGGTTTCACTATACGTCAGGTTCTTGTCCAACAATTCCTTATTATAAACATCACCTTTCTTGATGCCCAGCACCTCGTTGAGAGCCTCGTCGCTGTATTTCGTATTGCCCGTCCAGGTGATATTGCGGAAATGGTATTTGTTGCCTTCGTCAATCACAAGGTCGATGCCCAAATTGCGGTCATCGATTTGATATACAGAATCTCTCACGATGATGGCATCGCGGAAACCCTTCGAGTTGTATTTGTCAATGATTTTCTGCTTGTCGTCGCGGAAATCGCTTTCCTTGAAACGCGACGATTTGAAGATACGCGGGCGATAGTTATCATAAAAATATTCCTCGATGCCTGTGATAGCTTTCAGAGGTTTCAATGTCACCAAGTCGGCCACCGTGTTCACTACGAGGGGACCCAACGGGTCGAGCGGGTCAAAATGGCCACGCTGCTTCGTCTCTTTCATTGCAGCAAGTATCTGTCCTTCAGACAGGTTTTCATTCCCATAGACATTGATTTTCCCAATCTTCACCTTTTCGCCCTTGTCTATATTGATAATCATGTCGACATAACTTTCACGTGCGGTGTCGGCCACTTGCTGGATGTCAATGTTGACATTAAGGAAGCCTTTGCCGAAGTAATAGTCCTCGATGATGCGTTTGGTCTTGGTCACGAGGTGGTTGGTGGCCACATCACCTCGCGAGAGATTGATTTTATTACGGATTTCATCAGCTTCACTCTTCTTGATACCCTTAAGAGAGAACTTCGAAACACGGGGCTTTTCCTTGATAACGATTTGCAAAAACACCTTGTTGCCAACAAAGTCGGTGGCGTTGATGGCCACATCTTCAAACATTCCCTGTTCCCAAATCTTGCGGATAGCCTCTGCAATTTCATCGCCTGGGATCTTCACTGTCTGTCCCACCGTCAATCCGGTCAGGAGGCTCAACATGGTGGCATCCACGTATTTGGCACCCGAAACGACTATACCACCGATTTCGTACTCTTGTGGATGGAGATAATCCACATCCGACAAGTCGTCACCGATTTGAATCTGGGCATAGCTGGTGCTCCAAAAAGCGGAAACAAGGAGTAACAATAATATAACAAATCTCTTCATAAGTATCGTCAAGGTTTTGCGACTTGCTCGCTGGTCTTCCCGAAGCGGCGTTCGCGATGTTGATAGTTCAAGATAGCTTCGTATAGGTCGGCCTTGCGGAAGTCGGGCCAATATGTAGGCGTGAAATACAACTCAGAATAGGCCAGTTCCCATAAAAGGAAATTGCTGATGCGTTCCTCACCGCTGGTTCTGATAAGCAGCTCCGGGTCGGGCATTCCTGCGGTGGAAAGGTAAGACGAGATGGTGCTGTCGCCGATACTGGAGGGCATTAGTTTGCCGTCAGCCACATCCTGTGCCATGCGGCGAGTGGCTTGAATCAGGTCCCAGCGACCCGAATAGCTCAAAGCCAAGGTCAGCACCATACGGGTGTTATGACTCGTATCAGCGATGGCCTGCATCAGTTGTTCATAGTTGGCTTTGGGCAAACTCTTCAAATCACCGATGGCATTCAACTTGATGCTATTTTTGTTCATTGTGCTGACCTCGTTTCTGATGGTTTGCGCCAACAACGACATCAGTCCAGCAACTTCAGCCAACGGGCGGTTCCAATTCTCGGTGGAGAAAGCATACAAGGTCAGATACTTAACGCCAATTTCCGCCGAGGCTTCCGACACTTCGCGCACCGACTGAATGGCGCTTTGGTGACCGAAGAGACGTTGCTTGCCGCGTTCCTTAGCCCAACGGCCGTTGCCGTCCATAATGATGGCGATGTGCTGCGGCAGACGCTCGCGGTCAATTTGTTGCATCAGTTGGTCTTTGAGTTCCATAATCAGAATTTGCTTAGGTTACAGCCCCTTCCGTCGGGCATATTGAATTTCCAGGTCAGCGACACACGGGCCATACCAAACCAGTCATTGAACGAGGCATTGCCGCGCTGCTGACCAGGGAGGTAGGATTTCGTGGGGTCGCTCAAATTGTAAGTCTGACCATCTTCAGCCGTAAATGTGGCCGAGATTTCAGGATATACTGTCCCGACATCATCGAGATAGTCGGTAAAGGTCTTTTGCATTCTCCATTCCACTGTTGCAGCAATATGCTTCGATATTGAAAGTTTCACACCCACTCCGAAGGGTATTGAAACTCCCACTGATGAAGTACGGCCGAAAAGTGTTTCATACCATTTGGCATCAGCGGGAAGAGCTTCGGTAGGATAGTCGCGCAAGTTGACCTTCGTGCCGCCATATTCAGCAAAAGGTGTGTATTGAAACACCGAAATACCTGCACAAATATAGGGTGAAACATTCCTTTTCGGATTACCTGTGTAGTATTCAAGGAAATTAAACTCTGCCATAAGGCTGAAATCATTGATGACCGTCGTGAAATTCAGTCCGCGCTCAGGCCGCCAACCGATGGTTTCGTCATCGGCTTTCACCTTAGCACGGCTATAGTCGAAACGGAACGTCCAGCGGTTGTCGTAATTAAAGCGCACCACACCTCCATATTGCAGCTGAGCCTGAGCAAAAGGAATCATCGGATTGAGGTCGCCCATGTAATAACTCACGCCTACATGAGGCCCCACTTCAAGCGTTTGAGGGTCATCAAACTGAGCTTTAGCTTGGCTAAAAGCAGCCAAGCAACTCATTATCAATAAAAAACGAAATCTTCTATACATAGTTCAAGCCTGCAAATTTAGTAATTTTTCCAATGAAAACGATAGAAATTAATTTCTATTGTCTTTCCCCCACATCAATTTATTACGAATAGTGCCGAAAAAGTCTTCATTTCGCATCCTGACCAAGTTGAGGCAGAATCCGGCTTTACGCACTTCCAACTGAACGGAAGTATCTAAAGCACAAGTTCTTGAATCCATACTGAACACAAACTTTTTCTCTCGTCCCTCCACTTGAATGCGAACCACACTATCGTCAGGAATGACCACAGGGCGCACAGTCAAATTGTGTGTGGCGATAGGCGTAATAACAAAGTTTTTGGCATTCGGCGCAATGATGGGCCCGCCTGCGCTCAACGAATAGGCTGTGGAGCCTGTCGGAGTAGCCAAAAGGATGCCGTCGCCCCAATAGGTATTGAGATAGATATCATCGACAAATACCTTGATGGCCAACAAACTATGCTCAGGATTGCGGATGACATTCAACTCATTAAGGGCGTAGCGCACGTCGCCAAAGACATTTTGAGGCGAAACCAGTTCGAGAAGGGTGCGCTGCTCCACAAAACAATCACCGGAAAGCACGCTCTCCACCGCTTTGCCCACTTCGGTTTTTGAAATGCTGGAAAGGAAGCCCAAACGCCCCATGTTGATACCTACCACAGGCATCCCTGAATCGAGAACAAAAGGCACCGTATCAAGGATGGTACCATCACCACCGATGGAAAACAACAGGTCGGCGTTCAAGTCGACGTGGGAATTAAAGACACTGAACCTCACACCTTCGGGGACGAAGTCGGCGACGATACCGGCAAAAGGCCGGTAGACAGTCATTTCCACTTGGTTATCAAGCAGTTTCCCGAACAACTGTCGAATATAATCCCCGTTCTCCGGGGCTATACTTTTTCCAAATAGGGCAATCTTCATAGGTCTTTATTTTTACCATTATCCTTCTTCTTTCACAGATTCATGGCTTTCGCCAGTCATCATCCTCAAATAATTCACATAGCGCCAATCAGCGATGTCGCCATTCTCGACGGCGGCCTTCACCGCGCAGCCAGGCTCATGGGTATGCGTACAGTTGGCGAAACGGCACTCGCTCATCAGATTGCGCATTTCCGGAAAACGCTGTGCAAGGGTCTCTTTCTCAAGGTCATAAAGCACAAACTCCTTGATACCCGGGGTATCAACAATCCATGCGCCAAAACCGAGATGGTGCATCTCGGCAAAGGTTGTGGTATGTTTCCCTTTTTCGTGATAATCGGATATAGCCCCGATGCGGACATTCAGCGAGGGGTCAAGGGCTTTCACCAAAGCCGACTTACCTACGCCAGAATGACCAGAGAATAAACATATCTTTCCTTGCATCAAGGCTTTGAGATCGTCGATTTGGAAACCCGTTTTGGCCGAGACCCCAAAAGAGGTATAGCCCAGGCTTTGGTAATATTCAATTAACACGCACATCTCTCCTATCTGCTCGTCGGTGTAGAGGTCACATTTGTTGAATATCAAGGCAGCAGGGATGTGATAAGCTTCAGCTGTCACCAAAAAGCGGTCAATGAAACCTGTGGACGTTCGCGGTTGGGCAATAGTAGCCACCACGATAGCCAAATCCACATTGGAGGCGATGATATGCGAGGCTTTGCTCAAATTCACCGATTGGCGGACAATCACATTATCACGAGGTTCAATCTTCTTGATGACCCCCGTTTCCTTTCCCAGTTCCTGCTCAAACTCCACGTTATCACCTACAGCCACGGGGTTGGTGCTACGCAAGCCATCCAAGCGGATTTTTCCACGCAGACGACACTCCCACTGCCGTCCTGAGTTATCGAGGACGATATACCAACTGCCCGTCGATTTAATGACCTTACCTAACATTTCTGGTATCTTTTGCCCGGCATAGCCATCAGCACGCCGTCGAATTCCAATGACAACAAGATGGCCGCAATCTTCGTTGTCGGCAGCTCCGACTTCACAATAATGTCGTCCAAACTGATTACCGCATTGGAGCCGAAACAATCCATAATGAGTTTCTCCTCGTCGGTGAACTCGCGGAACAATGAGGTCTGCTTTTCAGCTTTTGTTTCTGGATCCCAGCGCATGATGTAGCGCAGATTGAGCACACTTTCCATCAAATGGGCGCGGTTGGTGCGAATGAGATAGTTACAGCCCTGACTATAGATATCCATCACGCGGCCAGGATAAGCAAACACATCACGGTTATAGTTGTTGGCCAAGTCTGCCGTTATCAGCGAGCCACCTTTCATTGCCGATTCAATGACGACTACGGCATCCGCCATACCCGCAATAATTCGATTGCGGCGCGGGAAGTTCTCCCGGTCAGGCTGAGTGCCGCTGATACATTCTGTCAGTATGCCGCCACCTTGTTCAATCATATCCGCTGCCAGCATTTTGTTCTGCGCTGGATAAATCTGTTGCATTCCGCTGCCCATTACGCCCACCGTTGGGATGTTGTTTTTTAACGAGGCTTTATGCGCAGCAGTATCGACACCATAAGCCAATCCACTCACAATCAAAACATTGTCATCTTTCAAATCCTCCACCAGCTGAAAGCAGTTTTCCTTACCATAGTCGGTGATGTTGCGCGTGCCGACGATAGCTACCACACGGTTGGCGTTGAGGTTGGCTTTGCCTTTATAGTACAGCATCATCGGGCCGTCGTCACACTGCAACAGCCGACGCGGATAGTCGGAGTCGAGGAAAAACAAGGGGCAAATGTTGTTTTTCTCACAGAAATCTATCTCCTCATCTGCCCGTTTCAGATATTCCTTGGGCTTGCATATGGCATCAATGGAAGCCTCGCGCATTCCCGAAATCTTCTCCAACGATTTGCGCGTCTCTTTGAAGACAGCCTCCGCGCTACCGCAATATTGCACGAATTTCTTCCCGCTGATATCACCGATACCAGGAAGCAGTGTCAAAGCGATTTGGGATTGAAGGTCGTTCATCTTTTTCTCTTTATGGATTAATCCAATTTAAGGACAGCCAAAAACGCAGACTGCGGTACTTCGACGTTGCCAACCTGACGCATACGTTTCTTACCTGCTTTCTGTTTCTCAAGCAGTTTGCGCTTACGGGAGACATCGCCGCCGTAGCACTTCGCCGTCACATCCTTGCGCACCTGGCGCACTGTCTCGCGGGCGATAATCTTAGCGCCAATGGCAGCCTGAATGGCAATGTCAAACTGGTGACGAGGAATAAGCTCTTTCAGCTTTTCGCACATGCGCCGACCAAAGTCATAAGCATGGGCACGATGTATCAAAGTCGAGAGCGCATCCACCGACTCGCCGTTGAGCATAATATCCAGTTTCACCAAGTCAGCATCCTGATAACCAGCAATATGGTAATCGAAAGAGGCATAGCCTTTCGAGATGGATTTCAGTTTGTCGTAAAAGTCGAAGACGATTTCGCTCAACGGCATTTGGAAGGTCAATTCCACGCGGTCGGTGGAAAGGTAAACCTGGTTCTTCAAAGTGCCTCGCCTATCGATACAGAGTGTCATAATCGGGCCAGTGAATTCGTTCTTTGAGATGATTTGCGCGATTATGTAAGGTTCCTCGATGTGGTCAATCTTTGTAATCTCAGGCAAGCCGCTGGGGTTGTGCACTTCAATCATCTCGCCGTCAGTCTTATAGCACTTGAACGACACATTAGGCACAGTAGTAATGACATCCATATCGAATTCGCGATCGAGACGCTCCTGCACAATTTCCATGTGGAGCAAGCCCAAGAAACCACAGCGGAAGCCAAAGCCCAAAGCTGCAGATGACTCAGGCTCCCAAACGAGGGAAGCATCGTTGAGCTGCAGTTTCTCCAAAGAAGCCCGCAACTCCTCATAATCGTCTGCGTCGACAGGATAAATGCCAGCAAACAGCATTGGTTTCACGTTCTCGAAGCCCGAAACCGGTTCGGCGCAAGGCCGTTCCACATGCGTGATGGTGTCGCCCACCTTAACCTCCTTAGAAGTCTTGATACCAGAGATAATGTAACCCACATCGCCCGCAGAAAGCTCGTTCTTAGGCACTTGCCTCAGCTGCAACACTCCAATTTCGTCAGCGTTGTATTCTTTGCCCGTAGCGTAGAATTTCACCAAATCATTGGTGCGCAAGGTGCCATTCATGATGCGGAAATAGGCAATAATACCCCGGAACGAGTTGAATACCGAGTCGAAAATCAATGCTTGAAGCGGTGCTTCAGGGTCACCTTTAGGACAAGGGACACGTTCGACAATGGCATCCAAAACGGCAGGCACGCCCTCACCCGTTCGGGCACTGACCCGCAGGATCTCGCTCGGGTCGCAACCCAAGAGGTCCACCATTTGGTCTTCCACGATATCAACCATAGCACTGTCCATATCGATTTTGTTCATCACAGGAATGATTTCAAGATCATGCTCAAGGGCAGAATAAAGGTTGGCAATCGTTTGGGCCTGAATACCTTGTGTGGCATCAACAACCAGCAAAGCACCTTCACAGGCCGCTATACTACGCGACACCTCATACGAGAAATCAACGTGGCCGGGAGTGTCGATGAGATTCAAGGTATAGGTTTCACCCTTGTAATTGTATTTCATTTGAATCGCGTGGCTCTTGATGGTGATGCCGCGTTCGCGCTCAAGGTCCATATCATCAAGCACTTGGTCGACAAGTTCCTTATCGTTGAGCGTGTGGGTCAGTTCCAAAAGGCGGTCGGCCAAGGTCGATTTACCGTGGTCGATATGCGCTATGATGCAAAAATTTCGTATGTTTTTCATTATGGGCGCAAAAGTACAAAAAAATCCCTTTGCACCGACAAGTTTGATAAAAGAACATTACTCCACCGAAATCAAGGGGACGGAATTGCCATCGCATCTGGCAGCCACCTCATTGATTAAACAAATAATTTCAATCTTAAACCAACACATTTCACATCTGTTTTCAGCCAATAAAAACACAAATTTTCCAGTATTGCAATATGCCTCCAAAAAAAAATTCAAAAAAAATGCTCGAATCATTCATCAAAAACACAACGATTATCCCTAATTTTGCAGTTTGAAAAAGAGAATTGCGTATGAGACCTGCTTTACCTGACACTTACTCCAAAGAAGAAAAAGAAGAAATCGAACGACGGCACCAGCGACTCATCGACGCTTGGCAGACCCGCAAGGAAGCCCAAGACCTTGAAGCCGTCGACAAGGCTTTCTATTTCGCTGTTGAAGCCCACAAGAACCAACGCCGACGCTCGGGCGAACCTTACATCTACCACCCTATTGCGGTAGCCACCATTGCAGCTAATGACATCGGATTAGGCCGCACATCCATCATCTGCGCCCTGCTGCATGATGTAGTGGAAGACACCCAATACACCTTGGACGACATCCGCGAGATGTTTGGCGAAAAAGTCTCCAAAGTCGTTGACGGACTCACCAAGTTCGACAAGCTGGATGGTGCCGAAAGCATGCAGGCGGAGAACTTCAAGAAAATCATCACTTCACTGACTTACGATGTGCGCGTTGTACTCATCAAACTCTCAGACAGACTCCACAACATGCGCACTTTGGACTCTATGCCCAAACATAAGCAGCTGAAGATCGCCTCTGAGACCTCTTATATTTACGCACCTCTCGCCTACCGACTTGGTCTACACGCTATCAGAATCGAGCTTGAGGACTTGGCACTAAAATACACCAATCCAACCATTTACAACAACATACGCAGCCGAATCGAGAATGTGCGCGAAAACCGCATGGGCGAAATGCGCGGTTTTATCACCCCTGTCATCGAGGCTTTGGAGAAGACAGGCATAAACGTCCGCTACGAGATTAAAGAACGCTCGGTCAACTCGATATGGAAACGCATGATGGAGAAAGAGTTGTCGTTTGAGGAGCTCTATGGATCGTTCGTGGTACGTTTCATCACCAACTGCCCCATTGAGCAAGAGCGCATTGAATGCTGGAAAATCTATGCCGTTCTGACTGGTTTTTACCGCCCGAACACAGCCAAGCTGAAGGACTGGATTTCGTTCCCGAAGACCAACGGATACGAGTCATTACACGCTGTGGTAATGGGTCAGACAGGCAACTGGGTGGAGGTGCAGATTCGCAGCCAACGCATGGAGGAAATCGCCGAAAAGGGCTTTGCTGCCTATTGGAAACACAAGGCAGACAGCATGACTGAGAGCGGTTTCGACATCTGGCTCAAAAAAGCCCAAGACCTCATCAACACCGAATCAAACAATGCCATCGAGTTTGTCGACAACTTCAAGCTCGACCTCTTCTCCGACGAAATCCATGTTTTCACCCCAAAGGGCGAAATGATCCTGTTGCCCAAAGGTTCCACCGCTCTTGACTTCGCCTACAACATCCACAGCAAGATTGGCGACCACAGCATTGCGGCCAACGTCAACAGTCGCCTCACCCAACTTGACTTCAAGCTCAGCAATGGCGACCAAGTGGAAATCATCACCTCAGAAGCCCAACACCCGCAAGAGAAATGGTTTGAGTTTCTGGCTACGGCTACGGCCAAGTCGCGCCTCAAAAACGGCATCAAAGAATACCGCCGTACTTTCAGAGAAGAAGGCGAGGCCAAATATGAGGAAATCATGAAGAAACTCGACCTCGACCCTTCGAAAGCCAAACGCAATATCGTGATGACCGCCGAACAACTCACCAGTTCCATCGATTTCTACTATCAAGTGGCTACAGGCAAAATCGACGAGCAGACCATCCGCGACATACTGAAGCCCCAGTCGAGCAATAACAGCTTCGTGCGCTATATCACTTTCGGACTGTTAGGCAACAACAATAACCGCGGCAAGGACGAAACGCCTTCCATCACCTCTTCAGGGGAATTTGATTTCAATGTTTCCACCTGCTGCAACCCTATCCCGGGCGACGATGTCATCGCTTTCAGTTTTCCCGGCGAACCACTGCAAATCCATAGAAGCAACTGCCCAAGAGCCATCCAGCTCTCAGCACGATACGGCAACAACATCGTGAAAGCCAAATGGCAGCCTAAAAGTGAAATCGCCTTCCTCGCCGACTTGAAAATCAACGCTCTGGACTCAGCCGGTCTGCTTAACCGCATGACCAATCTGCTCTCGAACGAGATGAAGCTCAACCTGCACACGCTCCACATGGAAGCCAAAAACAACCTTGTGGAAGCCACCATCTCCATCTATGTCCATAACACCAAAGAGCTTGACGACCTCATTGACAAACTAAACCGCATGAAAGACGTGCAAAAGGTAATCAGGAAAACCTCCAAAGAGAATAAATAATGCAGATTATTTAGAATTGGTCTGAAAAAATTTCCTAATTTTGCGGCTACATCACAAATTGGAAATGAAAGACTCGTTTGACAATACCTATCTGGCAGTCAAGAAGATATTTATCGACTACCTGCAACGGCGGAACTTGCGCAAGACGCCCGAACGCTTTGCCATCCTTAAGGAGATTTATTCCACCAGCGGGCATTTCGACATTGACTCATTGTATAATAGAATGAAAGACAACAAGTACCGTGTGAGCAGAGCCACCTTATACAACACCATAGAACTGCTTTTAGACTGCGGGTTGGTCATCAAACACCAATTTGGACACAACTGCGCACAATACGAGCGCTCTTACAAATTCCGTCAACACGACCATTTCATTGATATTGAGACAGAAAAAGTGATGGAATTTTGTGACCCTCGCTTACTTGAAATCCAACGTTCCATTGAAGAACAACTTGGCGTGGAAATCACGCACCACTCACTCATTTTTTATGGACACAAGAAAACTGACAACAAATGAATAAATTAGACATACTTTTAGGTTTGCAATGGGGTGACGAAGGCAAAGGCAAGGTCGTCGACGCCCTCACCCCAAACTATGACATCGTAGCCCGGTTCCAAGGCGGTCCCAACGCCGGACACACCATCGAGTTTGGCGGCAAGAAATTCGTCCTGCATAATATCCCATCAGGTGTGCTCACCCCAGGCTGCGTCAACGTCATCGGAAACGGTGTCATCATAGACCCCCATATATTAAAAGGTGAGATAGAAGGTCTGCACGAGGCTGGCTTCGACCTGCGCCAGACGCTGAAAATTGCCAACCGTGCCCACCTGATACTGCCCACCCATCGTGCTATGGACGCTGCCAACGAGAAAGCTTTGGGCAAGATGAAGGTCGGCACTACCCTGAAAGGCATAGGACCCACCTATACCGACAAAACCGCCCGTAAAGGCTTGCGCATAGGAGACATCAACCTGCCCGAATTCCGCGAGAAATACAATCACCTGAAGCAGATTCACCTGCAACAGATTGCCGGAATGGGCTTCGACATGCAGGGCTTCCAGCTCGATGGCATCGCCTTCAGCGAATACGAGAAGTTGTGGTTTGAGGGTATCGAATACCTTAAACAATACGAATTCATCGACAGCGAATACTATATCAACGAGGCTCTTGATGCCGACAAGAAAGTGCTTGCTGAAGGTGCCCAAGGTTCCATGCTTGATGTGGACTTTGGCAGCTATCCCTTCGTCACTTCATCCAATGTGATTGCCGCTGGTGTCTGCTCTGGTTTGGGGGTTGCCCCAAGCCGCATCGGAAAAGTCTACGGCATCTTCAAGGCTTACTGCACCCGCGTGGGCACAGGCCCCTTCCCCACCGAGCTCTTTGACGAGACCGGCGAAACCTTGCGCCAAAACGGCCACGAATTCGGTGCCACCACAGGCCGTCCACGCCGCTGCGGCTGGCTCGACCTGCCCGCACTGAAATATGCCGTCATGCTCAGCGGCGTCACCGACCTGATGATGATGAAGAGCGACGTGATGGACGACTTCAAGACATTGAAAGTGGCCACTGCCTACCTGCACAACGGCAAGGAAACCAAGCACCTGCCTTTTGATGCCTGCACCGAGACCATGAAGCCTGTCTACACCGAAATCCCCGGTTGGCAACAAAAAATTGAAGGCAAAATTCCACAGAAGTTAGAGGATTATATCAAGTATATCGAAAACTATGTAGGTGTGCCCGTCAGATTCGTTTCCTATGGACCAGACAGAACACAGAATGTTTGGAGATAAAAAAAAATCTGTACTTTTTGACATAAAATCTACCCGTTGCACAGGGAAGCGTTGTGGTTTTTTGCTATTTTTGCAGAAATTTCACAACTAATACTTCTATTATGCAATTACTTACTATCGGAACGACTGAAATCATTCTCATTGTCATTCTCGTTTTGCTGCTCTTTGGCGGACGCAAAATCCCAGAGTTGATGCGAGGCCTCGGTAAGGGCGTAAAAAGCTTTAAGGACGGCGTAAACGGTGTGGAAGACCCCAACGAAAAACCCAAAGAGAACAAGGAATGAGCGAGCAGGAGGTCAGTTCTTTCTGGGATCACTTGGATGTGCTTCGGAAAGTGCTGTTCCGCTGCTTGATTGCCTGGGCCGTTGGAGCTGTGGCAGCTTTCTGTTTCAAAGAGGTGCTGTTCGACCTGCTGTTTGCCCCATCACGAGACGATTTCGTTTCATATCGACTGATGGAGCGGCTTTGTACCCAAACAGGTTGGCAAGCACTTTGTCCGGGCAGTTTTCAGGCATCGTTCATCAATACGGAGTTGGCGGCGCAGTTCATGACACACATCAAGGTGGCACTATGGGCGGGACTCGTAGTGGTTTCGCCATACTTCATTGTGCAACTTTACGGTTTTGTCGCACCCGCACTCTACGACGAAGAGAAACGCCACGCTGCACCAATAATAACATGGGGAACGTTGCTGTTCGTCCTCGGAGCACTGATGAACTATTTCATCATCTTTCCTTTTGCTTTCCGATTTCTCAACGACTATCAAGTGTATGACGCAGTACATAACCAAATATCACTTTCGTCTTACATCAACAACCTACTCATGCTCAGTCTGCTTATGGGCATTCTCTTTGAGATTCCCATCGTCAATTACCTATTGGCAAAAGCAGGGCTGCTGCAAGCTGAAACGCTCAAGAAATACCGCCGCCACGCCATCGTGGGCATCGCCATAGTGGCGGCCATCATCACTCCAACAGGCGATGCCGTGACCTTGATGCTTGTCACTGTTCCCATCTATATGTTGTATGAGGCAAGCATCGTAATAGTAAAACGAACTAATTCAAAATCAACATAATATGTTACGAAAAATCAGAATTTGCCTGCAAGTGGTCATGATGACCTTGATAACCTTGTTGCTGCTCGGCATCGGGTTCCGAGTACACCTTTGGGCGGGTTGGGTAGCCAAAATCCAATTCCTGCCCGCTTTCCTGGCTGTCAACGTAGCCATTGTGGTCTTTTTCCTTGTAATGGTCCTCCTCTTCGGGAGACTCTATTGCAGCGTCGTCTGCCCTTTGGGCATCATGCAAGATTTCTTCTCGTGGCTTGGCGGCAAAGCCAAGAAAAACCGTTTCAGCTACGCCAAAGAAAACAAATGGCTGCGTTACGGTTTCTACGGTGTCTTCATCATCGCCTTAATCATCGGCTTTGCGCCCCTCACCACTCTGTTTGAGCCCTACAGTGCCTACGGGCGCATCGTCAACAGTCTGTTCAAGCCGCTCTACGACATGCTGAACAATAAACTTGCCAGCCTGGATGCCGCCAACAACCGGTACAACTTCACCGAGGTTCAAATATGGACACGCAGCGTGACGACCTTCGTTGTGGCCGTCCTCACCTTATTAATATTAGGCTTCCTCGCCTGGCGCAAGGGGCGTCTCTATTGCAACACCATTTGCCCAGTAGGCACCACACTTAGTTTTTGCTCCCGCAACTCGATTTTCCGCATCCGCTTCGACAAGGATAAATGCAAGAACTGCGGCATGTGCGAAAAGAACTGCAAGGCACAGGCCATCAATTTCAAAGAAGGCACAGTGGACTATTCACGCTGTGTCGTCTGCGGCGACTGTCTGGACAAATGCAAGTTTGATGCGCTACACTATACGTCAAAGAAACTCGTTACAACGTCAAAACCTGTTGACACCGAGCGTCGAGCCTTCCTGGCATCCACTGCAATGGCGGGTGCATCAGCCGCAATGGCCCAAACACAGATGAAGGTGGACGGAGGTCTTGCGGTCATCGAGGACAAGAAAGCCCCGAAACGCCAAACGACCATCACACCTCCAGGGTCGGTTTCAGCCCGGCACATGCAAAAGCACTGCACCGCATGCCAGCTCTGTGTTTCAAATTGCCCGAACAATGTATTGCGTCCTTCCACTGATTTCCAGCACTTCATGCAGCCTATGATGTCGTTTGAACGTGGTTACTGCCGCCCCGAATGCACACGTTGCAGCGAAATCTGTCCAGCCGGTGCCATCAAGCCCATTTCGAGAGAAGAAAAAACGAGCATCCATGTAGGACACGCCGTTTGGATAAAAGAGAATTGCGTCGTATTAACCGATGAAGTCAGTTGTGGCAACTGCGCCCGCCACTGCCCGACGGGAGCCATCCAAATGGTTGATTACGAAGGACCGAATGGTATGGTGAAAGTACCTGCGGTGGACGAAAACAAATGCATCGGCTGTGGTGCCTGCGAGCACCTCTGCCCCGCCCGCCCGTTTAGCGCGATTTATGTGGAAGGTAATGAAATGCATCAAATCAATTAAATCAAGAAGCTATGGATAGAAGAGATTTCATCAAACATATTGGCGGAGCTGCCGTAGCCACTTCGGTGGTGCTTTCTGCCTGCACAGACAACAGCAAAGAGACGCCCATAGTGGGCAACATCATAGACGGGCAAGGCGAGATGACCTACCGCATCAATCCCAATACGGGGGACAAGGTCTCCATTCTGGGATACGGCATGATGCGACTGCCCGTCGAGGAAGGCGGCACTTTGCGCGACCATCCCAACTCACCCATCGACCAAGAGCTGGTCAACCAAGAGATTGACTACGCCCTTGAACATGGAATGAACTATTTCGACACCTCACCGGTGTACTGCAAAGGTATGTCGGAACACGCCACAGGCATCGCTTTAGCCCGTCATCCACGCAACTCGTATTACATCGCCACCAAGCTCTCCAACTTCAGCCCATCCACATGGGACACTGAATCTTCGAAAGCTATGTTCGAGAATTCGCTGAAGGAACTGCAAACGGATTATATCGACTACCTTTTGCTGCACAGCATCGGGGGCGAGTCGAAAGAGCTGAATGGCATGGAGATGTTCAACGCCCGCTTCATCGACAATGGCATCCTCGACTGGCTTGTGGAACAAAAGGCGGCGGGACGCATCCGCAACCTAGGTTTCTCCTTCCACGGCGACCCCAAAGTGTTCGACACCATGCTGCAATGGCATGATGAAGGCCTTTACCATTGGGACTTCGTGCAAATCCAGATGAACTACGTTGACTGGAACTACGCCCACGTGATTGAGCCAGAAAACGTCAACGCTTCATACCTTTATAATGAGCTACACCGTCGCGGCATCCCTGCGGTCATCATGGAGCCTTTGCTTGGCGGTCGCCTTGCCAGCCTCCCCGATTACCTCGTTAAGCAGATGAAAGAGCGAGAGCCTGAGACCCCTGTGGCCCGTTGGGCTTTCCGTTATGCAGGTACCCCCGAGGGTATCCTCACCGTGCTGAGCGGCATGACCTATATGGAGCATTTGGAGCAGAATGTGGCCACCTACTCGCCCCTGCGCCCTATCACGCCTGAAGAAGACGAGCTCCTGATGAAAATCGCGGAAGAATTCGTAGAGCTGAAGACCGTACCCTGCACAAGCTGCAACTACTGCATGCCCTGCCCTTACGGCCTGAATATTCCTGTCATTTTCTCGTATTATAACGACTGCATTACCGCAGGAAAAATGCCTGCCGGAAACCATGATGCACGCGAATACCAAGAAGCAAGAAAGCGTTTCCTCATTGGCTACGACAGGAATGTGCCGTCATTACGCCAAGCCAGCCACTGCATCGGCTGCAACCAATGCGTGGAGCATTGTCCGCAGAAAATCAACATCCCCGAGGAGTTGCATCGGATAGATGACTATGTGGAACAATTGAAACAAATGTAAACATAAAAAAAAACGGACGGAACTCGCATTAACGGGTTCCGTTCTTTTTTGCAAACGCTACCGAGTCGCCCCAAGCGTTGTACAACACCTTATGTCCGATGGCAGCCAGGCGTACATCCAGACAGGTCTGGCATTGGTCTGGTTTGTCTTTCACGCAGGCTTTATCTGGATAGATGAGGTAGTTCTCGCGGAACTCGTTGGGCGTGAGGTTGGGCATGATAACATTAGCCCCCACCGCAATGGCCTTTTCTCTTCCCATCGGGTCAACAGTTTGGTTGGCGGTGGCGGCCACCATATTGATTTCCGGCATCATCAGGCGAAGAATGGCTATCATCTTCAAAGTCAGTTCCATGCGCTTTTCGGCGGAGGGGATTTGGTCTCTGTATTGCCACAGCGGTGTGTCGGGATGCGGGATGAAAGGCCCCATGCCGACCATTGCAACATCTTTCTTTTTGAAGAACAAAAGGTCGTTAGCAAGGTCGTCTAAAGTCTGGAAAGGCAAGCCCACCATCACGCCAGTACCCGTTTGATAGCCGATTTTCAAAAGGCTGTCGATGCAGGCGAGGCGTTTCTTGAAATCATGCTTCTCATCGCGCG